>NZ_AP022613.1:2182998-2494855 GCF_010730195.1 Mycobacterium conspicuum | reverse complement strand
CTGATCAGCGCTTCGTCTTCGGCGATGAGGACTCGGCGCGCCGGTTTGGCGTCGGCGTCAGTCGTGAGGCCTGTCATGACGGATATTGTGTCGTGGGCGGCTGTGACCAGGAACGTCGGGGCGTCCGAAGCGACGGCCCCGGCCCATCCTCTATGGTGGGAGGCTGCTCTAAGGTTGGGTGGCCGCACCTCAACCGCACACGCCCTCGTATCCCAACTGGCAGAGGAAACGGACTCAAAACCCGTCCAGTGTGGGTTCGAATCCCACCGAGGGCACCACGCCAATGCCGAATGTCATTGCAGGTCAGAGGCTTAGCGGGACCGATGAATTGCGTCCCCACCGACGCCCGTGACTACATTCTGACTACATTTACGGGGAAGACGACCCCTGCTAGGCGCGCGTCGTGCGCGTCGGCCACCGCTTCGGCGTCCTTGTCGAACAGGTCGGCATAGGTGTCCAAAGTCATCACCGCGGACTTGTGCCCCAGCATCTTCTGTACCGCTTTGACATTCGCGCCTGCCGAAACGGCCAGCGACGCGGCGGTGTGACGCAGATCGTGCGGAGTGATGTGCGGGAATGCCGCTGCCATCGGTTCATGGCCGGCACGCTGCGCCTTGCGCTCAGCCTCGCGAGCGGCATCAGCGGCAGCGACACACCGCCCCACCGCGCCAGAAAACCATGTGTTTGCCCCTGGCGACTTCGCGTAGGTGCCATCGGTAGCCGGGAACACAATGCCGTCGCGACCCTTGCCTTGGCAGGCTGCGGCCAACGGCTCGACTAGAAACCGCGGAAACGGGATCGACCGCCGTTCGTGCGTCTTGGGCGTTCCGACTTCGATCACGCCGCCGACGTTGACCGCGTTGCGCCGTACGTGGATGCGCCGGCGCAGAGTGTCGATATCGGCGACGTGCAGCCCGGCCAGCTCGCCCCAGCGCAGCCCGCAGTAGGCGAGCACCAGGACGATGACGCCCTTGTCCGGTCCGGCCTGGCCCGCTAGGTCCCACACTTGGGTGTCGGTCAAATAGCGGTGCTCCCGTTTTACTTTGCGCGGCAGCTTCACGCCACGCGCCGGATTGGTCATCAGCCGGCGGTCGCGTACCGCTTCATCGACGATCTTGGCCAGCACGTCGAAAGCCGCACGCACGCTGACGGCTCCGCTGGCGCGCTTAGTGACTTCGCCGTCCGCGTCGGTGACCTCGCGTCCCATCTGGGCGACCCATGACTGGACGGCGCTGTGCCGGATATCGGCGAGTTTGACGCGGCCCCAGCGCGGCTCGACGTGCACCCGCCACGCGATTTCTTCGCGCCGGCGCGTCGAGGGCTTGAGATGGCTGCGCCGCGCCAGCCAGCCCGGTCCGAGGTCGCCTACCGTCACACGCGCGTCGGCCGGATCGATGTACTCCCCGCGGGCCTTGCTGACGGTGACGGTCGCGGCGTAGATCTCGGCCTCGCGCTTAGTGGTAAAGCCGCGTGCGCCGGTCAATTTGTTTTCCGGCGTCCAGTACTGGACGCGCCATTTCTCGAGGCCCGACGCCGTTCTGTACTTGGTGATGCTCGCCATCGCAAACCCCTAACCGTGCCTGGCACAGTGATGCACAATGCCTCAGAATGAAGGCAAATAGGTTGACTCGCAATCGTATTCAGCCTGTGAATTGTCGTGAGTCTACTTCAGTAGTCATCAATTTCGTGTTAACGTTCGCGGCAGAGGCGTGGACTGCACCGGCCCGGTAGGTATCCGAGATATCCGACCGGCAAGGAGCAGGAGATAGATGACCACTGCCGCCAATCCCAATCAATCTCTAAGTGCCGCGTCCGCACGCGCAGTCGATCTTGACGAGCTGCTGACGCCGCAGCAGTTGGCCGAGTATCGCGGGACCACTGTTGCCGTGCTTGCGCAGGAACGGCACAAAGGCACCGGGCCCAGGTTCATTCGCGACGGTCGGCGAATCCGCTATCGGGTCCGCGACATTCGCGACTACCTCGACGCCAACACTAAATCGCCATAGCGGCCACGAACGAAACGGCGGCCCCGTAGCCCCGGTGTCTCTAGCACCGAGCGGGACCGCCATCGATGCAATCCCAACCCACTCAACAACAGGAGGAAATTACACAATGGCAAGGCTAACCCCGGTGCCTGATCCCGAGGACAAACGCATCATCACGGCCGCGTTTCGGCGGCTCATTGACGACTTGATAAGCCAACAACACTCGCCATTCCACGCACCGCCGCTCCACGAACTCGCCGGGCAGATCGTTGATGACCCGGAATCGCGTCCCATAGTCGTAGAGCTGATCGCCAACTGCCTCCGGGTCGTGCTGGAGGACAACCTCAGTTGGCAGGACGACAAGTCCAAATAGTCGACCCCTCACCGGTGGTTCTCCATCCCCCTCCACCCCTCAACCCCTCAACCCCCTCAACCCGAACGGAGTAACCATGTCCGCGTCCGTATTTCAGCTACCCGCAATCAAGCATCGTCGATGGACCTGGCCCGATTGGCCAGCCGGCCTCTACGAGGACGCCGACAACTATCACTACGACGGAGACGCCATGACCCGCAACGTGTTTGACGAGTGCAGCCACGCGGTCAAGACCGATGCTCCGTTGCTACTCGACAACCTGGTGGCAGACCGCACGATTGATCTGGCGTGGCCCACTATGGCGGGGGCTGTTGTCGCGGCGTGGTCATCGTGGGAGTATGCCGAGTCCAAGCTCGACCGACGCCGGTGGGTTGAACTGTTCCGCGCCAACGGATACACCGTCGACCGTGAGCACGCCGCCCGGCCTCACGAACCGATCGCGTTGTGGCGCGGCTGTGTCCCTGCGTTCATCGGCATCAACACCCGCGGGAACCTGGTCGGGGTGGATTGGCGCGGCCTGCCGGCTGACCCATATGGCGAGATCGTCGAGAGCTGGTACACGCCTTGCTCGATGAATTGGACCTGCGACTTTAGCGCAGCACGCCGATTCGCCCGCCGCGGTCCCGTTGGCTATCGGGAGTTTGGGCAGATTTTTGCCGCCGTAGTCGAGCCCGAGCACCTGCTGGCCCAGGTGGGGAACGACTACATCGTTGACCCGGCCGGCCTGTCGGTCACTGCCCTTAGCGCAATCAGCCGGGACAGCCCCAGCGCCGCGGCGGTGCGGCGATGACCGGTACCAACCGAGCCCGCCAGGCCCGTCAGCGCGCCAAGCGCCTGGGCTTGCGAATGAGCCAACGCGGCCACGTGATCACGCTGCACGACGGCCAGGGCCTGGCGGTCGCGTCAGGCGGCCTCGGAGCGATCGAGACCTATCTGGCCGCACGGGCTGTGCATCGACGGGCCGTCCGCCGTTCAGGACATCACCAGCGGCGGGCGCAGACCGCACAGCCAGCGCACCAGGTGTCCCGGGTGATGGTCTCGGCGGCGTGGTCGGTCATTGCCGCCACGCCAATGTCAGTGCGCGGCGGTAGCGTTCCCTGACGTGCCTGCGTCCGTGCCGAGCGTCTCCGCGGTGAACCGCGCTGGTGACGTCTTGCGCAACCTGCGGGTGAGCGGAAATCGGATCAAGGTCTCTGGCGCGGTCGAGATCACACCCGAGCAGATCTTCGCCGCATTGGACACGCTGGAAGCGTGGCGCGCAGCGCATGCGCGCCCCCTCGGCGCTGCAACGATGGGGCTGCGGTCACGCGTTGCGACGATGGGCTGTGCAGATATCGAGGTCTCCCAGCGGTTGAAACGCATTCCGACGATCATTGACAAACTCCGTCGTGAGCCCCGCATGAATCTCGGGCGGATGCACGACATCGGCGGCTGCCGCGCCGTTCTCCGAAGCCTGGATGAAGTTCGGCGCGTCCAATCCCGCTACAAGGGCGAAACTGTGACGGTCAGGACCAAAGACTACGTTGACCAGCCGAAACCGGACGGATATCGAGCTGTCCATGTGATCGTCCGATACCACGGCCGGCTGATTGAAGTGCAGTTGCGCACACAGGTCCAGCACGAGTGGGCCTACACTGTCGAGAGCGTCACATCTCGGTTCGGACTCGATATCAAAGCTGGCGGGGGACCACCACCGGTGCGGGACTGGTTTGCGGCAGTGTCGGAGGCAATGGCGCTCGAAGAACACGGCCAAACCGTGGGCCCAGAGCTTTTACATCGGGTATATACACTGAGAGACGCCGCCCAACCCTATCTGCAAGGAGTCAATCGATGACTGCATCGCAGCTCAAGCACTTCTTGCTCGTGTTCGACCACAACCGCGCCCAGCTGGTCGACCTCAAAGAGTTCGGCACGGACGCCAAGAGCGCGATGGCTGAGTATGCCCGGCTAGAACGTGCGCAGATGAAGAAGGAGTCGGACTCGATCGAAATCGTGCTGATCGGCTCAGACTCGCTGGAAACCGTGAAGGTTACCCACGCGAATTACTTCGATGGCACGGTTGCAGTTTCGAAGTACTTCGCAGGCATCTAACCCCTTGGCCTGCGCGCCTGATTTCAGGTTAGTGCAGCCATGTCGTTAGTTCGACTCGCCCGGCCCCAGGCGGATGTGGCCAACGGTAAGCGACGTCGTCTTTGGGTCGCCCCACTCTGGCAACCACCAGTTGACCTGCCACATGAAGGGATCGATCACCTTATCGTCGGATAGGTCGGCACTCTCATCCGCGAGGATGTCCCGAATTCGGAGAAGCCCACGACAGCAATCGATCATTGACTTCATCCCTTTAAGGGCCTCAATGAGGGTTTGCTCTTGAATCGGCGCAACGTGTCTCGTTTGGCTCGACCAAGTCTCATCGCGCCAGGACAGTTCGCCAGGCGTACCATCTGCGGCCTTGCGCGGGGCCCCCGGCGCGCCTAGGCGCACGATGTTGATCGTCCGATTCGGCATGTCACCCGTGACCGAAAGGATGTATAGCATGTGAGCCAATTGATGGCGGGCCTGCTTGGCTTTCGCCGCGGTAGCAGACCATAGCTCGTGAGGCCACCGGACTCGCGCCGCGTCGGCCACCGCGCGCATGGCCTTCGGCAATTCCTCCGGTTTAAGAGGACCGGCACCGTGGCCAGCGGCGTGAAATCGGGTGAAGTTCACCTCGCCGAGGAGGTTTTCCCACCCTCCGATGACGCGCAAGATCAGCGCCTCGGGCGTTTCGGCGGGTTCAAATGCACGCGCTTCGGCGTCTCTTCGGGCCTCGACCGCGGCGCGCGTCTGCTCAAGCTGTTCGAGCCGGCTCGACGCATCGCCCATGGCGTTCGAAACTACCTCGCAGAGTCGCGCGGGGCGAACGTCTATCGCCCTTTGACCTTGCCCCCTCGGTCGACTCGACCTCTATCTCCGCCGAACGTCTGATCGACGTGACTACATTCTGACTACATTCTTCGCTCACCGCCGCTAATCTGCGTTCACCTCAGTTAATCGTATTGCCGCAGCTAGACAGGGATATTCGCCCATCGTTCGAGGTCATCGGCAACGCGCGATTAGAGTTCGAATCCCACCGAGGGCACCACGTGAACCTCCACAATCGTTCACCTGAAGTTCTTTGGCCTCGCCATCGCCGGCTGGTAGACCAGCGCTTGCGAGTTCCCGACTGGCCAGGAGGGGTCAAAGATGAAAGTCGCACGAAGTTTTGCCGCAGCCGCCGCGTTCGCCGCACTCGGTGTCGGCGCCGGTGTCGGTGTCGGGGCAGCTGCTCCCGCGTCCAGCGCCCCCGAAATGAGGGGCCACTACATCGAAACCGAAACCGCCGACAATGGCCGATCCGCGACCGACGATTGGTACTTCACGCCCTGCGGTGACGGATGCGAATCGGTAGCCCGCAAAGGTGTCAAGGCTTTCGGGCAGGCGCACTTGGTGGGCGGGCAATGGGTTCTCGATATCACCAATGAGACCGCGATGTGCCCGGACGGCAAAGAGGTTCCCAACGCGCTCTCCGCGCACTACACGTGGGACCCCAACACGTTGGCCGGCACGGTCCAGACCACCGCGAACACAGCGGAATGCGGCGACCCGGCGGGCTACCAGGTGACCGACAAGATCCAGTTGCGGCCGGCCTAACCCGCCGCACGCGGGGTGCGCGTACGGAAACCTATGCAGCACAACGCTTAATACGCCGCTCGTACGGGCGCGGGTGGTCCGGGCGGCACCGGCACACCCGACGGCCACGCCGGCTCAACGCCGCCCGGATATGAGCAAATCCGGATTTATGCCACCGCGATCGCGCTAGGCTTTGGAGCGTTTTCGACAGGGCTCGACGACCGCGCCACGCGTCCGCCGGGTCGTGATGTGCCGGTCGGAGGTACGGAATGTCGTTCGTGATCGCCGCTTCGGACGCGATGGCCGCAGCCACAACGGATTTGGCGGATCTCGGCTCGACGCTCAGGTCGGCCCACGCCGTCGCCGCGCCGGCGACGACCGGGTTGGTGGCGGCCGGCGCCGACGAGGTGTCGGCGGCGGTGGCCACGCTGTTCGGGTCGCACGCGCAGGCTTATCAGGCGATCAGCGCCCACGCCGCGGAGTTTCACAGCCGATTCGTACAACTGCTCAGCGCCGGCGCCGGGCAGTACGCACTGACCGAGGCCACCAACGCCTCCCCTCTGCAGGCCGTCGAACATGGTTTACTCAACGCAATTAATGCGCCAACGCAAGCATTGGTGGGGCGGCCGTTGATCGGTAACGGTGCCGACGGGGTAGCCGGCGGCACGTTGGCGCAAGCCAATGGCGGTGCCGGCGGAATCCTGTTCGGTAACGGCGGGGCCGGCGCGACCGACGCGGCCGGACAGGGAGGGTCCGGCGGAGCCGCCGGACTGATCGGCAACGGTGGGGCCGGCGGGGCCGGGGCCACCGGCGGCGCCGGCGGTCGTGGCGGTGCCGGCGGATTGCTGTACGGCAACGGCGGGGCCGGCGGATCCGGCGGTGACAGCACCGACGGCGCGGCCGGCGGAGCCGGCGGGGCCGGCGGGTCCGCAGGCTTCTTCGGCAACGGGGGTGCCGGCGGTTCCGGCGGGGCCGGCGGAGACGCAACCGTCGCCGGCGGCAACGGCGGGGCCGGCGGCAACGGCGGCGCTGGCGGCAACGCCGGGCACGTACTCGGCGATGGCGGAGCCGGTGGCGCCGGCGGTGCCGGTGGCGGTGGCGGGGCGATCAACGGCGGCATAGTCATCTCCGGCGACATCGGCGGGGCCGGCGGCAACGGCGGGGCCGGCGGCTGGGCGGGCGGGCTGGGCGGCAACGCCGGGGCCGGCGGGGCCGGCGGTGACGGCGGCGCCGCCGGGGCCGTCACCAACGGCACCGTCTACTCCGGGGACATCGGTGGAGCCGGCGGCGCCGGCGGGGCCGGCGGCCCGACCTTCGTCGGTCAGGGTGGCAACGGCGGGGCCGGCGGGGCCGGCGGCGCCGCGGGGGCGGTCACCGACAGCACCATCTACTCCGGCGACACCGGCGGCGCCGGCGGCAACGGCGGCGCCGGCAACCTCGCCGGTTTGTTCGGCAACGGCGGCCACGGCGGGGCTGGCGGCAACGGCGGCGCCGCGGGCACCGTCACCAACAGCACCGTCCAAACCGGTGACACCGGCGGGGCTGGCGGCGCCGGCGGCGCCGCCAGCCTGGGCGGTTTCGTCGGCAACGGCGGCAACGGCGGGGCCGGCGGTGCCGGTGGCGACGCCGGGGCGGTCACCGGCGGCTCCAACATCGCCACCGGCGACAACGGCGGGCCGGCGGGGACGGCGGCGCCGGCAACATCGCCGCCTACGTCGGCAGCGGCGGCAACGGCGGCGCGGGCGGCAACGGCGGCAACGCGGGGGCCGTCAGCGCATCCAGCACCGTCGACAACGGCGACAACGGCGGCGACGGAGGGGACGGCGGCACCGGCACCGGCGGCGCCAGCAGCTTCGGCGGCACCGCGAGCCACGGCGGCAACGGCGGGGCCGGCGGCGCGGCCGGGTCCGTCACCGACAGCGCCGTGCACTCCGGCGACAACGGCGGCGCCGGCGGCGACGGCGGGACCATCGTGGCCGGCAAAGGCGGCAACGGCGGCAACGGCGGCAACGGCGGCGACGGCGGGGCGCTCACCGGCAGCACCGTCACCAGCGGCGACAACGGCGGGACGGGCGGCGCGGGCGGCGCCGGCGGCATGATCGGCACCAGCGGCAACGGTGGCAACGGCGGCGACGGCGGCGACGGCGGGGCCGTCAGCGCATCCAGCGCCGTCACCGTCGGCGACAATGGCGGGGCCGGTGGTGCCGGCGGGGCGGGCAGCTCGTCGGGATATTTCGCGAACGGGGGCAATGGCGGTGCCGGTGGCAATGGCGGGGCCGGCGGGGCCGTGAGCGGATCGAGCACCGTGTCCACCGGCGACAACGGCGGGGCGGGCGGGGCCGGCGGCGCCGGCGCCATTGCCGGGTTCATCGGCAACGGCGGCAACGGCGGGGCCGGCGGTGACGGCGGGGCCGGCGGGGCCGTGACCGGACTAAGCAGCGTCGTCAACGGCGACCACGGCGGGGCCGGCGGGGCCGGCGGCACCGGCGGCCTCTGCTCGGACACCGGTAACGGCGGCGCCGGCGGTCACGGCGGCGCGGGCGGGGCCGGCGGGGCCGTCACCGGCAGCACCGTGAATACCGGCGACATCGGCGGGGCCGGCGGGGCCGGCGGCATCGGCGGCGCCGGAGTCGTGCTCGGCAACGGCGGGGCCGGCGGGGCCGGCGGGAGCGGCGGGACCGCCGGAACCGTCACCGACAGCACCATCTCCACGGGCGACGTCGGCGGCGCCGGGGGCGCCGGCGGGGTCGGCGGGACCGCCTCGATCGGCCGCGGCGGTCATGGCGGAGCAGGCGGCGCCGGTGGCGACTCCGGGACCGTCTCCGGCGGCGAACCCCTGGTCGGGGACACCGGTGGCGCCGGCGGGGCGGGCCGCGCGGGCGGCCCCTCGACCGCACTCGGTAACGGCGGTGGCGGTGGTGCCGGCGGGGCCGGCGGCGACTCCCCGACCGGCCAGGGCGGCGACGGCGCAGACGGCGGAGACGGCGGCACCCCCGGCCTGATCGGCGCCGGCGGTCCCGGCGGCCCCGGCGGTGCCGGCGGGACCGGCGCTACCGGTGACGGCGCCGCCGGCCAATCCGGCCAGTCCGGCTAACGACTTGCGTTGTGTCCCAACGGTCCTGAACCAGCCAGGCAGGCCCGCCCGGCCCTGGCGCGGATTGGAGCAAACACCAGCAGCCCGTCGATGCGTTCTCCCAGTCAGATCCAGCGGCTAGGCTTTGATCGTGGGCGCTAACAAATGCGGTGCCTCATCAGCAGCGGACCCGGGCCGGCCAGACTGCGTCGCCGCCGTGCGCGAACAGTCCCGCGACCGGAACCAGCACTACGCCGAGACGCTGGCGCGGCGGCACCGCGTGCTCACCATCGTCGCCTGGCTCGCGGTCATGGTGAGCATGAGCTTCTTGCTGATGCAGATCCTCACCGATACCTGGTCCTGGCAGATCAGCTCGATCAATCTTGCCTCGGCGGCGATCTTCGCGTTTGTCCCGCGGCTGCACCGCTTCGGCGATCTGGTCGCGCCGCTGACGTTCGTCAGCGCGGCCTACGTTTCGATCTTCGCCAGCACCTGGGACGTCGGCACCGGCAACGGCGGCGAATTCTTCTTCCTGGTGAGTACCTGTCTGGTGGTGTTGCTGCTGGGCACCGAGCACATCGTGTTGGCGGCGGGACTGGCGGCCGTCGCGGTCGGGGCGATCATGGCGCTGGAATTTTTGGTCCCGCGCAACACCGGGCTGCAGCCGGACTGGACCCTCTCCGCGTTTTTCGTGGTTACCACGGTTTCCTCCTGCTTGATGATCGTCGTCACCGTGTGGTTCGCGCTGCGCGACACCGCGCGCGCCGAGGCGGTCATGGAAGCCCAGTACGACCGCTCGGAAGCCCTGCTGGCCAACATGTTGCCGGCCAGCATCGCCGATCGGCTCAAAGAACACGACCCGGGCGAGCGCAGCCTCATCGCCGACAAATACGACGAAGCCTCGGTCCTGTTCGCCGACATCGTCGGCTTCACCGAACGCGCCAGTGGCACCGCGCCGGCTGATCTGGTGCGATTCCTCGACAAGCTGTACGGCGCCTTCGACGCGCTGGTCGACAAGCACGGCCTGGAAAAGATCAAGGTCAGCGGCGACTCCTACATGGTGGTCAGCGGAGTTCCACGGCCGCGACCCGACCATGTCGTGGCCCTGGCGGACTTTGCCATCGAGATGGCCGCTGTCGCAAGGGGATTGAAGGATCCGCACGGGCTGCCCGTCCCGTTGCGGGTGGGCATGGCCTGCGGCCCGGTGGTCGCGGGCGTCGTGGGTTCGCGTCGGTTCTTCTACGACGTGTGGGGTGACGCGGTCAACGTCGCGTCCCGGATGGAATCCACCGACTCGGTGGGACGCATCCAAGTGCCCGAGGATGTGTACCAACGCCTCAAGGACGACTTCGTGCTGCAGGAGCGCGGGCGCATCGAGGTCAAGGGCAAGGGCATCATGCGCACGTGGTATCTCATCGGCCGCAAGGCGATCGAGGTCACCGACGACCAGCTCGCCGAAGACCCACGCACGGCCCACGTCTGAGCATGGAGTCGACCCCCGCCTGGTTGCCGCATTTGTGGAAATCCACGCTGGCATCGGGCATGCTGTCGCTGATTCTGGGCATCGTGGTACTGGCGTGGCCGGGAATATCCGTGCTGATCGCCGCCGTCGCGTTCGGCCTCTACCTGGTGACGACGGGCGCCGCGCAGGTCATGTTCGCGTTCAGCCTGCACGTCTCGGCGGGAAGTCGCGTGCTGCTGTTCGTCAGCGGCGCAGCATCTCTCATCCTCGCCGTGCTGGCATTCCGTCATTTCGGTCAGGGATACGCGGTGGTGTTGCTGGCCATCTGGGTCGGCGTGGGGTTCATCTTTCGCGGGGTCGCCACCACCGTTTCCGCCATCAGCGATCCGGACCTGCCCGGACGGGTCTGGTCGATTGCCGTCGGGGTGATCAGCCTGATCGCCGGCATCGTGGTGATGGCGTCGCCGCTCGAGACGCTTCTCACCCTGGCGCTCGTCGTCGGCATCGCGTTCGTGGTGATCGGTGCGTTGGAATTCGTCGCCTCGTTCGGCATCTACCGCGCATCCAAGCAGCTCCGGGCCACGGACCCGCAGGGCTAGCGGCCGCGAGAGCGAACTACTACACTGCGTCGTAGACCATTCGCCGTCCCGGGAGATGACAGATGAGTGTCGTCGACATTTCACGGTGGCAGTTCGGTATCACCACCGTCTACCACTTCATCTTCGTGCCGCTCACCATCGGCCTGGCTCCCCTGCTGGCGATCATGCAGTCGGTGTGGGTGGCCACCGGCAAGACCGCGTGGTACCGACTGACCAAGTTCTTCGGCAAGCTGTTCCTGATCAACTTTGCGATCGGCGTGGCGACCGGGATCGTGCAGGAGTTTCAGTTCGGGATGAACTGGAGCGAGTACTCGCGGTTCGTCGGGGACATCTTCGGCGCGCCGCTGGCGATGGAAGGTCTGTTCGCCTTTTTCTTCGAATCCACGTTCATCGGGTTGTGGATTTTCGGCTGGGGCCGGCTGCCGAAACTGATTCATCTGGCCTGCATTTGGATCGTCGCGCTCGGGGTCAACGCGTCGGCGTTCTTCATCATCGCGGCCAACTCCTTCATGCAGCACCCGGTCGGCGCGCACTACAATCCGGCGACGCGGCGTGCCGAACTGCAGAGCATCGGCGCCCTGCTGACCAATAACACTGCCCGAGCGGCGTTTTCACACGCCGTTAGCGGTTCGCTGCTGACCGCGGGAACGTTCGTCGCCGCCGTCAGCGCGTGGTGGCTGGTGCGATGCCACAAGGCCGGCGACCCCGATGGCCCCGCCATGTACCGCCCGGCGGCCATCCTCGGCTGCTGGGTCGCACTGATCGCCGCCGTGGGCCTGTTCTTCACCGGCGACGCCCAGGGCAAGCTGATGTTCGTTCAGCAGCCCATGAAGATGGCATCGGCGGAGTCGTTGTGCGACACCGCAACCGATCCGGACTTCTCCATCTTGACGGTGGGGACGCACAACAATTGCGAAAGCATCACCCGCGTGCTCGAGGTGCCCTACGTGCTGCCGTTCCTCGCCGAAAGCCGATTCAGCGGTGTGACGCTGCAGGGCGTGCGTGATCTGCAGCGCGACTACCAATACAAATTCGGGCCAAATGACTACCGGCCCAACCTGTTTGTCACCTACTGGTCGTTCCGGGCGATGATCGGCTTTCTGGCGATTCCGGTGCTGTTCGCGCTGACCACGCTGTGGTTCACCCGCCGCGGCCGGACCCCCACCCAGCGATGGTTCTCCTGGTTCGCGCTGCTGAGTATTCCGATGCCGTTCCTGGCCAACAGCGCCGGGTGGATATTCACCGAAATGGGCCGCCAGCCCTGGATCGTGGTGCCGAACCCGACCGGTGATCAGCTGGTCCGGCTCACCGTCCGCGAGGGGGTCTCACACCATGCGCCGGCCATGGTGATCACCTCCCTGGCGACGTTCACCCTTGTCTACGCGGTGCTCGCGGTCATCTGGTTCTGGCTGCAGCGGCACTACATCGTCGAAGGCCCGCTAGAGCACGACGCGGAACCCGCCGCGCCGCCGAAACCCGGCGACGACGAGGTGGCGCCGCTGTCGTTCGCCTACTGAGGGTAAGGAGCTGACCAGTGGGACTCCAACAATTGTGGTTCGGCATCATCGGAATGCTGTTCCTCGGCTTCTTCATCCTGGAGGGCTTCGACTTCGGCGTCGGCATGTTGATGGAACCGCTTGCCCGCGCCGGGCGGGGTGAACCGGAGCCGATCCGTCGCACCGCGCTCAACACCATCGGCCCGGTGTGGGACGGCAACGAGGTGTGGCTCATCGTCGGCGGCGCGGCGATGTTCGCCGCATTCCCCGGCTGGTATGCCACCGTGTTCTCCACGCTGTACCTGCCGCTGCTGGCGATCCTGGTCGGCATGATCGTGCGCGCGGTGGCGATCGAATGGCGCGGCAAGGTCGACGACACCAAGTGGCGGGGCTGGGCCGACGCCGCCATCGCGGCCGGGTCCTGGCTGCCCGCCATCTTGTGGGGAGTCGCGTTCGCGATCCTGGTGCGCGGGCTCCCGGTGGACGCCATCGGCCACGTCGACCTGTCGATCGGCGATGTGCTCAACGCCTACACGCTGCTGGGCGGCCTGGCCACCGGTGGGCTGTTCTTGTTCTACGGCGCGGTGTTCGTGACGTTGAAGACCTCCGGGTCGATCCGCGACGACGCGCACCGGATCGCCGTGTGGCTGTCCCTTCCGGTGACGGGACTGGTTGCGGCCTTTGGCCTTTGGACGCAGCTGGCCCACGGCAAGGACTGGACCTGGCTGGTGCTGACGGTGGCGGTGGTCGCGCAGCTGGCGGCGATCGCACTGGTGTGGCGACGCCTGTCCGACGGTTGGGCGTTTGCCTGCACCGCGCTGGTGGTTGCGGCCGTGGTGATCCTGTTGTTCGGCGCGCTGTATCCGAATCTGGTGCCCTCGACGCTGGACGCGCAGTGGAGCCTGACCATCTACAACGCCTCGTCGACGCCCTACACCCTGGGGGTGATGACGTGGGTGACGGCCTTCATGGCGCCGCTGACGGTGGTGTACCAGGCCTGGACGTATTGGATTTTCCGGCAACGCATCTCGGCCGAACGGATACCGCCGCCCATCGGTCTGGCAAGGCGTCCGTCCTGAGCACGCGGGCCGCTCGGGCGCCGCTGGACCCGCGGCTGTGGCGGGCGTCGCCCGCGTTGCGCCGCTTCCTGGTCGCGGCCGTGGGCTGCGGGGTGGTGATCTCCGGTTGCGCGATTGGCTCGGCGATCGTGCTGGCAAGCATCGTCGCGCGCGTCATCACCGACCCCGCGGCGCGCAGCCTGGAGATCCTCTCGGGTGCCCTGTCAATCCTGTTGGCGCTGTGGGCTATCCGTGCCGTGACGCACTGGCTGCAGGCGCGCCTCGGCCAACAGGGGGCCAGTGCGGTGATCGCCGAACTCAACGGCGAGGTGCTCGCCGCGGTCACCGCGCGACAGCCCGGTGAGCTTGCGGCGCAGCGCGATGACGCCGCGATCGTGGTCACCCGAGGCCTGGACGGCTTGCGGCCGTACTTCACCGGATACCTGCCCACGCTGCTGCTCGCCGCGATCCTCACCCCGGCGACCGTCGCGGTGATCGCGCTCTACGACCTGAAATCGACGGTGATCGTGGCGATCACGCTGCCCTTGATACCGGCGTTCATGGTGTTGATCGGCTTGGCGACGGCGGACCGGTCGGCGGCGGCGCTGGCCGCGATGTCGACGCTGCAGGCGCGGCTGCTGGATCTGGTCGCCGGCATCCCCACCCTGCGGGCGCTGGGCCGCGCCTCGGGCCCGGAACGGCGCATCGCCGAACTCGGCGCCGCGCACCGACGCTCGGCGATCGCCACGCTGCGGATCGCGTTCCTGTCGGCGCTGGTGCTGGAATTGCTGGCCACGCTGGGTGTCGCGCTGGTGGCGGTCAGCATCGGCCTGCGCCTGGTGTTCGGCGAGATGAGCCTGGTTACCGGCTTGACCGTGCTGCTGCTGGCGCCGGACGTGTACTGGCCGTTGCGCCGCATCGGCGTGGAATTCCATGCCGCCCAGGACGGCCGGGCCGCGGCCGACAAAGCCTTCGCGCTCATCGGCGAACCGGAACACACACCCGAGCGTCGACGAACGATTGCGGCGCGAGCGGCGGTGATCGCGCTGGAGCACCTCAGCGTCACCGGCCGGGACGGCGAGGCGCCGCACGATCTCAGCGCCGTCATCGAACCCGGTCAGGTGACGGTGCTGACCGGACCCAACGGCGCGGGCAAGAGCACCACGTTGCAGGCGATCACGGGGCTCACGCTGCCGTCATCGGGCCGGGTCACCGTGGCCGGAGTCGACGTCACCGAACTGGATCCCGAAGCGTGGTGGCCGCAGTTGTCCTGGCTGCCGCAGCGCCCGGCGCTGGTGCCGGGCACGGTGCGAGACAACCTGATGCTTCTCGGCGACCTCGATGACGTCGAAAGCGCCTGCGCCGCCGCCGGATTCGACGACGTGTTGGCCGAGCTGCCGGACGAAATGGACACCGTGCTCGGGCGCGGCGGCGTCGGGCTGTCGCTGGGGCAGCGGCAACGGCTGGGCCTGGCCCGCGCGCTCGGGTCGCGCGCCCCGGTGTTGCTGCTCGACGAGCCCACCGCACACCTCGACGCCCACACCGAGGATCGGGTATTGCAAGCCATCGTCGACCGGGCCCGGGCCGGCGCGACGGTGGTGGTCGTCGGACATCGCGAGCGCGTCGTCGCGATCGGTGATCGGGTCGTCCATGTCTGACCTGCAAGCCGCCGTCAAGCTGTTGCGCCCGCGGCTGCCCCGCATTCTGCTCGCCGTAACGCTGGGCGTGCTGTCGCTGGGCAGCGCATTGGCGCTCGCCGGGGTGTCGGCCTGGCTAATCACCCGCGCCTGGCAGATGCCGCCCGTGCTGGACCTTTCGGTGGCGGTGGTGGCGGTGCGGACATTCGCGATCTCGCGGGGCGTGTTGCACTACTGCGAGCGGCTGGCCACGCACGACACCGCCCTGCGCGCGGCCAGCACCGCGCGCGAGCGCGTCTACCACCGGCTCGCCCACGGACCGTCAACGACGGCGGTGCGGCTGCCCAGCGGGGAGCTGGTCGCCCGCCTCGGCGCCGACGTCGACGAGGTGGCCGACGTGCTGGTGCGTGCCCTAGTCCCGGCCGGTGTTGCGGCGGTGCTGGGGCTGGCGGCGATCGCGGTGATCGCCGCGATTTCACCGGCGGCCGCGGTGGTGCTCGCGATCTGCCTGGTCGTCGCCGGCGTCGTCGCGCCGTGGTTGTCCGGACGGGCCGCCGCCGCGCAGGAAGCGGTTGCCCGCCAACAGCATTCCGAGCGGGACACGGCGGCGATGCTCGCCCTCGAGCATGCGCCCGAGCTTCGGGTGGCGGGCGTGCTCCCCGACGTCATCGCCGAATCCCAACGCCGCCAACACACCTGGAGCACCGCCCTCGATGCCGCCGCCAAACCCGCCGCCATCGCCGAGGCGATGCCCACCGCGGCCATCGGCGCAAGCGTCCTCGGGGCGGTGGTGGCCGGAATTGCGATGGCGGCCCAGGCCGCTCCCACCACGCTGGCGGTGCTGATGTTGTTGCCGCTCTCGGCATTCGAGGCGATGACTCCCCTGCCGGCCGCCGCAGTCCAGCTGACGCGATCGCGGATCGCCGCGCGCCGCCTGCTCGACCTGGCTCCACCGGTACGCCCGACGCCGTCGCACGTACCGCTACCCGCGGGCGCCCTGCGGTTGTCCGCCGACGCGCATTCGCTCGATCTGGCACCGGGTGCGCGGCTGGCCGTCACCGGCGCCAGCGGCGCCGGCAAGACGACACTGCTGATGACGCTCGCCGGACTGCTACCGGGACGGGTGGCGCTCAACGGAACCGCACTGGATCAGTTCGACGAGGCCGAATTGCACCGTACGGTCAGCTTTTTCGCCGAGGACGCGCACATCTTCGCCACCACCGTGCGGGACAACCTGCTCGTCGCCCGCGGGGACTGCCCCGACGACGAACTTATGGCCGCGCTGGCCGCCGTCGGCCTGGGCTCCTGGCTCGCCGGTCTGCCCGAGGGCCTGTCGACGGTGTTGACCGGTGGCGCGCAGGCGGTCTCGGCCGGCCAGCGCCGGCGGCTCCTGCTGGCGAGGGCGATCATCTCACCCGCCCGGATCGTGCTGCTCGACGAACCCACCGAGCACCTCGACGCGACCGATGCCGAGGCCATCCTGCGTGATCTGCTAAGCCCTGGCCCCGGGCTCATGGCCGCCGGGAGAACGGTACTGGTGGCGACCCACCACTTGCCCGACGACATTGACTGTGCCGAACTGTGTCTGGAGCTACGCGGCTCGCGAGCGCATACCAAGCGCAACTCAAAGATGCCGGCGGCGCGGCATGAACTCCAGCGATAGCAGCACCAGCACCAGCGGAACGATCTGGGTCATCGAGATCAGCGCGTAACGCCGGGCGTCCAGCGCGTGGAACTTGCGCACGTACCGGTACAGCGATTCGAGCGCGATCAACGGATCCAGCAGGTGGATCAACCGGTAGAACACGCGCTGCAATCGACCCGAAAGCGTGCCGTCGAACAATTCGGGAAACGCCGCAAAGGACAACGATACCCGTTGCCCGCCAATGTCTTTGGCGGCCACGATCATGTCGACGCTGAGTCGTTCGTCGATCCCGTTCGGTGCGCCGCGGCGGCGCCACGGCACGTCCATGGTGATATCGGCACCGCCGCCGGCGGTCGCATACCGGTGAAAGCCCTGTACCGTTCCCGACGCATCCCTGGCAATGATCAACAGTATTCCGGGAAAGCGGCCCTCCAACACGCCGTCCAGGTTCATGTAAAACCCGCGATCGCTATGCGCCCCACTGGGTGAGGCCCGCACCACCTCGGTGAGCTCGGCCCGCTGCTGCTCGGTCAGTTCCTGTTCGACGACGATCTCGGTGGTGACCCCGCAGTTGTGGGTACGCTTCACCGCCTGGCGCAGATTGCGAAACTTGCGGCCCACCATCTCAAAACGGGCCGCGTCGACGACGACGTCGCGGCCGATCGGCACGGCCCGCAGCCGTTGCCCGACGACGGCGGGGTCCGTCCACAGCGGCAACCGCTGCTCGCTGCAGCCGACCACCGCGATGCGCCACCCGCGGGTGTGACACATCGCCGCGAAATCGGCGACGAGCGCGTCGAATTGGCTCTCGTCGCCGATCGGGTCGCCGCCGACCACCGCGTATCCCATCCGCGCCCGGTAGGCCAGCGCCGCCGTCCCCGCCGCGTTGAAGTGGTAGGCCTTGCCGGTCTGCATGGCGAACGGCGCCAACGGATCGGCGGCGGTGGCGTTGATCAGTGCCCAGGCCCGCGGCAGATCCTCGGGCCGTGGCCGCGACGACGTCGGCCGCATCAGCACCAACCCCGAACCGGCGATCAGGACCTCGCCGAGCAGATCGAACGCCAGCACGTGCGCGGCCAGACCGACCAGCAGACACAAGGCGGCCTCCAGGGCATGCGTCGCCGTCACCGGACGCCCCAGGAAGATGCCGCGGGCGATCAAGGCGACCGCCACCAGCACCGTCAGCGACCAGCCCAGCCGGCCCGCGCAGTGCCATGCCGGGTTGTGGTGGTGCCGGGCGAGGATCACGACCAGCCAAAACGCCGAGCAGAACAGCGCCGACGCACCGATCCAGCGGGCCGCGACCGAATCCACGTGAACGACGACTCGTTCGCGCGCGGGGGCTCGCGGTCCGACAGCTACCGGCGGCCCATTCATGATCACCTCCCGATGCGTGGCGGCCTACCTGCCGCTTTCACATCGATTACCCGGCTGGCTTTACGTTACGCCCGGTATATCGTCAGGAGGACGGAAAATATATCAACACGCCTTCTTGGACCACCGTGGCGACGATCTGCCCGGAGCGATCGAAGAAGTGCCCGGTGCCCAGCCCGCGGGACTCGGCGGCCACCGGGGACGACGTCGAATACAGCACGTAGTCGTTGAAGTCGACCTGCCGGTGAAACCACACCGAGTGATTCGCGGACGCGGCGAAGATGCGGTCGTGGCCCCAGGACAGCCCGTGGGTGGTGATGACCGAGTCCAGCACGGTGGTGTCCGACGAGTAGATCATGGTCGCGGTGTGCAGCACGGGGTCGTCGGGTAGCACCCCGTCCGCCTTCACCCAGACCCGATTGTGCGGGAGGCGGTCGCCCTTGTCCCGCATCACCCAGGCCGGGTCGTTGGTGTAGCGGTAGTCGATCGGGTGCAGGGCCGTGACGAAGTGCGGCACGGTCTGCTCGTAGCCGCGCAACAGCTCGCTCATCGGCGCTTGGGTGTGCGGCTCGGCCACCTCCGGCGGAGCGACGCCGTGCTCGAGCGCCCCGTTGGCCAGCGAGCTGCCGGCCATGTACGAGATCATCGCCGAGGACAGCACCACCCCGTCCTGCACGGCGTCGACGCGCCGGTTGGCGAAGCGCCGTTCGTCGCGCAGCCGCACGACGCGGAATTCGATGTCCTTGGTGATGTCCCCGCCGTTGACGAAGTGCACCGAAAATGCGCTGGGCGGCAGGTCCTGGCTCAGCGTGCGGCTGCTCGCGACGAACGATTGCGCCATGAGCTGGCCGCCGAACGTCCGCATCGGGTTTTTGGTGGGATGGGAGCCAATGAACAGATCGTCGGCGATCCGATTGAGATCCAGCACCCCCATCAGTTCGTCAAAGTCTGACAACTAGAGGTCGTCCTCCCCAATGCGGTGTACGTGGATCAGGTTGGTTGACCCTACCGTGCCCGGTGGCGCGCCGGCGACGATAACCACCAGATCGCCCCGCCGGTAGCGGCCCAGCTCGACCAACGACTTGTCGGCCTGGCGGATCATCTCGTCGGTGGACTCCATGATCGGGACGATGAACGTCTCGGTGCCCCAGGTCATGGCCAGCTGGCTGCGCACCTCGGGCCACGCGGTGAAGGCGAGCAGCGGCAGCGGCGTGTGCAACCGCGCCAACCGCTTGACGGTGTCGCCCGATTGCGTGAACGCCACCAGGGCCTTGGCGTCGAGCCGCTCGCCGATGTCGCGCGCGGCATACGAGATCACGCCACGCTTGGTGCGCGGCACATGCGTCAACGGCGGCGCGGCCGTCGAATTGTCCTCGACCGCACAGATGATGCGCGACATCGTCCGCACGGCGACCAGCGGGTACTTCCCCACCGACGTCTCCCCGGACAGCATCAGCGCGTCGGCCCCGTCGAGCACGGCGTTGGCGACGTCGGAGGCCTCGGCGCGGGTCGGCCGGGAGTTCTCGATCATCGAATCCAGCATCTGGGTGGCCACGATGACGGGTTTGGCGTTCTCCCGGGCCATCTGGATGGCCCGCTTCTGCACCAGCGGGACCTCTTCCAGCGGCAACTCGACGCCCAGGTCGCCGCGGGCCACCATGACGGCGTCGAAGGCCAGCACGATGGCCTCCAGATTGTCGATGGCCTCGGGCTTCTCGAGTTTGGCGATGACGGGCACCCGCCGTCCGACCCGGTCCATCACCTCGTGCACCAATTCCACGTCGGAGGGCGAGCGCACGAAGGACAGCGCCACCATGTCGACGCCGAGGTTCAGCGCGAAGGTGAGATCGTCGACGTCCTTTTCCGACAGCGCCGGCGCCGACACGTTCATCCCGGGCAGAGAGATGCCCTTGTTGTCGCTGATCGGGCCGCCCTCGACGACCTTGCAGATCACATCGTCGCCCTCGATGCCCTCGACGATCAGCCCGACCTTGCCGTCGTCGACCAAGACGCGGTCGCCGACCACCGCGTCGGCGGCCAGCCTCTTGTAGGTGGTCGAGACGCGGTCGTGGCTGCCGTCGCAGTCGGCAACGGTGATGCGGACCGTTTCACCGTCGGCCCAGTAGGTCGGGCCCGTGGCGAAGCGCCCCAGCCGGATCTTGGGGCCCTGCAGGTCGGCGAGGATGCCGACGGCGCGGCCGGTCGCGTCGGACGCGGCGCGCACCCGCTCGTAGGCGGCCTTGTGGTCGGCGTAGTCGCCGTGGCTGAAGTTCATTCTGGCGACGTCCATTCCGGCCTCGACTAAAGCCAGAACCAGCTCGTCACTCCTGGTGGCCGGACCGAGAGTGCAGACAATCTTTCCGCGTCTCGCCACGACGACTCAGCATAGTCGCCGCGCGCGACGGCCGGGTTGCCTCGATGTCACCGCCTGGGGAACGCCGCGCGGCACCTAGCTGCTGAGAATCGTCGGAACCAACGGGAAACCGGGCCAGTTGCGCAGCACCGTCCAGGCGGCAGCCGCGACCACGACGGTCACCCAGACCGCAACGGGCGGCAATTTTCGGCCGCGACGGCGCCGCAGCAGCAGCCAGCCGATCAGCACCGGGATGCCGACGAGCAGAAAGACGTTGTCGGTGATGCTGGCCGCCAAATCGCCATGCAGCAGGTCATGCGTCATCCGCAGCCCGCCACAGAAGGGGCAGTTCCAGCCGGTGAGCATCTTGAATGGGCACCCCGGGTAGATCGAGCTCGTGCTGTGCGGGTCGACGAGCCCGATGTAGCCCAACGCGCCGGCGAACAACGCGCCCGTCGCGACCGCGGCGTAGCGGCCGGTCCGGGGCTGGTCAGTCACGTTTTCAGGATGCCAGATCTAGTTGCCCTGGCGCTTTCTGCGCCCAAAGCCCCAGCGCCTGCGCGCCGGTGCCTCGGGCGCTTCCTCGGCCGCGGCGACGGGCGGCTCGGCCGGTTCTGACGGCTCGCCTTCGTCCTGCGCGTCGGGCTCGGGTGCGTCGGCGTCGGCTTCGGCTTCGGCGGCCTCGGGCTCTTCGGGCTCCGCCTCGTCGTCGGCTTCCCGCTCTTCGGCGGTCTCCGGCTCGACGGTCTCCGGCTCGACGGCTTCCGGCTCGAGCGCTTCGGGTTCGAGGGCGACCTCGGGCTCATCGGTCACCGACTGGATCTCATCCTCCGCGACGGCGGTCTGCGCGGCTTCCGGCTCTTGGGTCTCCGGCTCGGGCGTCTCCGTCGAATCTTCCACTCCGGCAACGCTTGCTGCGGCCGGCGCATCGGAAGCCGCTGCGACGGACGCTAGTTCGGGCTCCGGTTCGGGCTCGAGCGGAACGTCATACGTGCCGCGCAGGGTTTCGGGCTCCTCGCGGCCCTTCGGGGCCAGGATGACGTAGACCACGGCCCCGATGAACACGAAAGTCGATGTGAACGAGTTGATTCGGATTCCGGCGATGTGCGTCGCGGCGTCGTCACGCAGCAGCTCGACGCAGAACCGCCCGACGCAATACGCCGCAACGTAGACGGCGAACAGTCGTCCGTGCCCGAGCCGGTACTTCCGATCCACGTAGAGCAAGAACGCGAATACCAAGAGGTTCCAGATCAATTCGTAAAGGAACGTCGGCTGGACGACGAACGCCACGTGCCCGGTCGAAACGCCGTCGAGCGAATGCGGATCCACGAAACCCGTGGGATCCCGGCGGTAGAAAATCTGCAGGCCCCACGGCAGCGTGGTTTCCCGCCCGTAGAGCTCCTGGTTGAAATAGTTGCCCAGCCGGCCGATGGCCTGCGCCAACACCAGTCCCGGGGCCAGCGCGTCGCCGAAGGCGGGCAACGGGATTCCGCGGCGCCGGCAACCGATCCAGGCGCCCACCCCGCCGAGCGCCACCGCACCCCAGATGCCCAGGCCGCCGTCCCAGATCCGCAGCGCCGCGCCGAAACCGGCGCCGCCCGGGCCCCAATACGTCTGCCAATCGGTGGCCAGGTGATAGAGCCTGCCGCCGAGCAAGCCGAACGGCACCGCCCACATCGCGATGTCGTAGATGACGCCGCGCTCGCCGCCGCGGGCCGCCCACCGCCGGTCGCCGATCAGCAGCGCGGCCACGATACCGATGATGATGAACACGGCATAGGCGCGAATCGGCAACGGCCCCAAGTGCCAGACCCCGCGCGGCGGACTCGGAAAATACGCGAGCCAGGTGGTCGTCACGCGGACACCCCTTGGCGCACACCACCGGCGAGTTCCTCGGTCAGCGCCCGCACGGCGGGCAAACCGTCGCCCAGCGCCGAGACCAACGCCGAACCGACGATCACGCCGTCGGCATAGCCGGCGATCTGCGCGGCCTGCTCTCCCGAGCGCACACCCAGACCGACACCGACGGGGATGTCGGATACCGCCTTGACCCTGCTCACCAGTTCGGGCGCGGCGTTCGACACCGCGTCGCGTGCCCCGGTCACGCCCATCGTCGAAGCGGCGTAGATGAATCCGCGCGATGCCTCGACGGTGTGCGCCAACCGCTGCGGCGTCGAGGACGGCGCCACCAAGAAGATTCGATCCAACCCATGCTCGTCGGAAGCCGCCAGCCATTGCTGCGCCTCGTCGGGAATGAGGTCGGGAGTGATCAGGCCGTCCCCGCCGGCCGACGCCAGATCCCGGGCGAACGCATCAACCCCATAGCGCAGCACCGGATTCCAGTACGTCATCACCACCGCGCGTCCCCCGGCCCCACTGATCGCCTCCACCGCGGCCAGCGTATCCCGCACGCGCACACCACCCCGCAGCGCGGCCTCGGTCGCGCGGGCGATGGTCGGGCCGTCCATGCCGGGATCGGAATAGGGCACCCCGACTTCGATGAGGTCACAACCGGATTCGACGAGCGCGACCATCGCGTCCACCGACGTCGCCACGTCGGGGTAGCCGGTCGGCAGGTAGCCGATCAGGGCCGCGCGGCCGTCGGCGCGGCACGCCTGGAACAGCGGTCCCAGCCTGCTCATTGCTTGCCCCGGTCCATCAGGCCGAACCACTTCGCGGCCGTCTCGACGTCCTTGTCGCCGCGGCCGGAAAGATTCACCACGACGACCGAGCCCTCCCCCAGTTCGGCGCCCAACTTGAGGGCTCCGGCGACCGCGTGCGCGGATTCGATGGCCGGGATGATCCCTTCGGCGCGGCACAGCAGGCGAAACGCGTCCATCGCCTCGGCATCGGTGATGGGCCGGTACTCGGCGCGCCCCGTCTCGCGCAGCCACGCGTGCTCCGGCCCCACCCCGGGATAGTCCAGACCCGCTGAGATCGAATGGGATTCGATGGTCTGACCGTCCTCGTCTTGCAACAAATATGAGAAGGATCCCTGGAACGCGCCGGGGGAACCGCCGGTGAAAGTCGCGGCGTGCCTGCCGGTCTCGACGCCGTCGCCGGCCGCCTCGAATCCGACCAGCCGCACGCCGGGGTCGTCGATGAACGCGTGGAAAATCCCGATGGCGTTGGATCCGCCCCCGACGCACGCGGTGACCGCGTCCGGCAGCCGACCGGCCTGCTGCTGGATCTGCGCGCGCGCCTCCAAGCCGATGATGCGCTGGAAGTCGCGCACCATGACCGGGAAGGGATGCGGTCCGGCCGCCGTGCCGAAGCAGTAGTAGGTGCTGTCGGCGTTGGTCACCCAGTCCCGAAATGCTTCGTTGATGGCGTCTTTGAGCGTTTGCGAACCGGTCTCGACGGACACGACCTCGGCGCCGAGCAGGCGCATCCGCGCCACGTTGAGCGCCTGACGCGCGGTGTCCACGGCGCCCATGTAGATGATGCAGTCCAGGCCGAAGAGCGCGCACGCGGTGGCCGTGGCCACGCCGTGTTGGCCGGCACCGGTCTCGGCGATCACCCGGGTCTTGCCCATTCTGCGGGCCAGCAGCGCCTGCCCGAGCACGTTGTTGATCTTGTGAGAACCGGTGTGGTTCAGGTCTTCTCGCTTCAGGAAGATGCGCGCCCCGCCGGCGTGGTCGCTGAGCCGACCGGCCTCATACAGCGGCGAGGGCCGGCCGGCGTAGTCGGTCTGCAACTTGTCCAGCGTGTCCAGGAAGTCCGGGTTGACGCGTTCCTTTTCGTAGGCCGCGGTCACCTCCTCGATCACCGCCATCAACGCCTCGGCGACGTAGCGGCCGCCGTACGCGCCGAAATGGCCGCCCTGGTCGGGATCGTGGCGGGTCGGTTCGGCGATCGCCGCACTGGGGCGCGGAAGACCCGGGCGGGAAAGATCTGCCATCACGAAGGCTTGCGGCGATCGCGGCTCATCAACGATTAGCGAGCCGGTTTGGGACAGGACGGGTGGGTGCCGGCGGTGACCAGGTCCGCGACCGCGGCCCGCGGGTCGCCGCTTTTGACCAGACCTTCACCGACCAGCACGGCGTCGGCACCGGCGCCGGCATAGGCC
The DNA here is from genome assembly GCF_010730195.1 of Mycobacterium conspicuum. Lineage (NCBI taxonomy): Bacteria > Bacillati > Actinomycetota > Actinomycetes > Mycobacteriales > Mycobacteriaceae > Mycobacterium > Mycobacterium conspicuum. Next base: position 2,470,083 of record NZ_AP022613.1, on the reverse strand, counting down.
AACAAATCCGCGGTGCCGCGCACGCCGGATTCGGCGATCCTGATCACGTTGCTGGGCAAGCCGGGGGCGATGCGCGCGAAGCAATCCCGGTCGACCTTGAGCGTCTTGAGATCACGCGCGTTGACGCCGATGACCTTCGCGCCGGCCTTCAGCGCCCGGTCGGCTTCCTCTTCGTCGTGCACCTCGACCAGCGCTGTCATGCCCAGCGATTCGGTGCGGTCGAGCATCGATACCAGCGCCGACTGGTCCAAGGCCGCGACGATGAGCAACAACATATCGGCGCCATGCGCGCGCGCCTCGTGGATCTGATACGGCTGCACCACAAAGTCCTTGCGCAACAACGGAATCGAGACGGCGGCGCGCACCGCGTCAAGGTCGTCAAGCGATCCGTGGAAACGGCGCTCCTCGGTCAGCACGCTGATGATCCGGGCTCCGCCGTCTTCGTAGGCGCGCGCCAATTTGGCCGGATCGCTAATGGGCGCCAGCGAACCCGCCGACGGACTGGCGCGCTTCACCTCGGCGATGACGCCGATGCCGGGCTCGCGCAACGCCGACATCACGTCGCGCGGTGGCGGTGCCGCGGCCGCGGCGGCTTTGATCTCGGCCAGGCTGATCCGCGCTTCGCGCGCGGCAACATCGGCCCGGACTCCCTCGAGGATGGAGTCAAGCATGGTTGCCGGAGTCATGCCTGCCGTTTCCCTTCGTACTGTCACCCACGGCCCACAGCCGATTTCGACGACCCATGAAGGGTAGCGACTGTCGGGGCGCGATTCATAACCGCCCCTCGGTGTCTGGGTCGCCGGGCCGATCGGTAGGGTCCCGCCCTTCGTCGAGCGCATCCCAGATCATGCGTTCCGAGATGTCCGGGCCGCCGGTGTCGGGGGTGTCGACGTTCTCGCCGTTGTCGCCGCGCGCGGCCGCACGTCGCGCGCCGGGGGCGGCGTACCGCGTCGTACCGTTGCGGGCCGGCCCTGCTCGCATCAACAAAACCGCAGCGATCAGCGTGCACACCGCGGACAGCACCGCGGCGGCCGCGCCCCAGTAGTGTCGCTCGGTTCCCACCAGCGTCACCAGCGCAATGTGCGCCAGATCGGCGCCGCGCACCGCGACGTCCGGGACCGCCCACAGGCTGACGCCCAGATAGCCGACGGCGAAGCTCACCAGCGCCAGCAGGGCCGCCAACACCCGCAACGCCCAGCCGCGCACGGCCAGGGCCGCGACGGCGGCGGCCAACTGCAGCACGGCCAACGGCAGCAGCGCCGTCGACCACGTGCCGCCGGACAGCGTCACCGATTTGGGCGGCCCCAGCCCGTCGAACGACCGGATCACCACCCACGGCACCCGCGACGCCGCCCACAGCGCCCCGGCCGCCACCACCAGCAGCAGTTGCGCGATCCGGGTTTTACGAGCCATCCGGTGCAGCCAGTGTCTCGGCGGCGGCGATCGCGCTCAGCACGGCGCGCGCCTTGTTGGTGGCCTCGGTGTATTCGTAGAGCCCGTTGGAGTCGGCCACGACGCCGCCGCCCGCCTGCACGTAGGCCGTGCCGTTACGCATCAGCGCGGTGCGAATGGCGATCGCGAAGTCGGCGTTGCCGGCGAAGTCGAGATAGCCGACGACGCCGCCGTAGAGGCCGCGGCGGGTCTTCTCCACCTCTTCGATCAGCTCCATCGCTCGCACCTTCGGCGCGCCCGACAGGGTGCCGGCCGGGAAGCACGCGGTGACCGCGTCCAGGGCCGTGTGGTCCGCGCTGAGCATCCCCGTCACCGTGGATACCAGGTGCATCACGTGGCTGTAGCGCTCGATGTGGCTGTAGTCCTCGACGCGGACGGTGCCGGGCGTGCAGACCCGGCCGAGGTCGTTGCGCCCGAGGTCGACGAGCATCAGGTGCTCGGCCTGTTCCTTCTCGTCGGCCAGCAGATCCTTTTCCAGCAGCTGATCTTCTTCCTCGGTCTGCCCGCGCCACCGGGTGCCCGCGATCGGATGCGTGGTCGCGCGACCGTCCTGCACGGTGACCAACGCCTCGGGACTGGAGCCGACTATCGAAAAGTCCGTTGCGCCATTGGCATTCGGCACATGCAGCAGATACATGTAGGGGCTGGGGTTGGTCACCCGCAGCATCCGGTACACGTCGATCGGATCGACGTCGGTGTCCACCTCGAAGCGCTGCGAGGGCACCACCTGAAACGCTTCGCCGGCTTCGATCTGCCCGACGAGATGGTCGACGATGACGCCGTACTCCTCGACGGTGCGCTGCGCCCGCTGCCGCGGTTCGGGCCGGCTGAACGTGGCGACGGTCGACGGCAGCGGCTGGCCCAGCGCGGCGGTCATCACGTCCAGCCGGGCGATGGCGTCGTCGTAGGCCTCGTCGATGCGTTCGGCGGTGCCGTTCCAGTTCACCGCGTTGGCGATCAGCGTGATGGTGCCCTCGTGGTGGTCGACGGCGGCGACGTCGGTGGCCAGCAGCATCAGCATGTCCGGCAGCTGCAGGTCGTCGACGGCCAGTTCGGGCAGCCGCTCCAGGCGGCGCACCAGGTCATAGGCGAAGAAGCCGACCATGCCGCCCGACAGCGGCGGAAGGCCGGGCATCGGCTCGGTGGCCAGCAGCTCGAGGGTGCTCTGCAGCGCCCGCAGCGGGTCGCCCCCGGTGGGCGCGTCCTGCGGGACGGTGCCCAACCACACCGCGTGGCCGTCACGCACCGTCAGCGCCGACGGCGCGCCCGCGCCGATGAACGACCACCGCGACCAGGATCGGCCGTTTTCGGCGGACTCCAGCAGAAAAGTGCCCGGGCGGTTGGCGGCGAGCTTGCGGTAGGCCGACAGCGGTGTCTCGCTGTCCGCCAACACCTTGCGGGTCACCGGAACCACCCGGTGTTCCGCCGCGAGCTGGCGGAACTCCTCCCGGGACGAGGTGGCGGCGATGTGGGCAGTCACCGAACCATCCTCGCAGACGTGGTTACGCCGCCCGCGAGCGTAACGTGGCCGCGATCCGAGGCCAGATTTTTCGCAATGCGGTTACGCTCGCGACATGAAAACTGGTGACACCGTGGCGGACTTCGAGCTACCCGATCAGACCGGGACGCCGCGGAAGCTCAGCGACCTGCTCTCCACCGGCCCCGTGGTGCTGTTCTTCTACCCGGCCGCGATGACGCCCGGCTGCACCAAGGAGGCGTGCCACTTCCGCGACCTGGCCGCGGAATTCGCCGCGGTCGGGGCCAACCGGGTCGGCATCAGCGTCGACCCCGTCGACAAGCAGGCCAAGTTCGCCGACAAGCAGCACTTCGACTACCCGCTGCTGTCGGACACCGACGGCAAAATCGCCGCGCAGTTCGGCGTCAAGCGCGGTCTGCTCGGCAAGTTGCTGCCGGTCAAGCGGACGACGTTCGTCATCGACACCGACCGCACGCTGCTCGGGGTGATCTCCAGCGAGGTCAGCATGGACACCCACGCGGACAAGGCGCTCGAGACGCTGCGCGCGCGCTCTCACGGGAAGAGCGACAAGAAGACGTAGGCGGCGAGCACCACCAGGTGCACCTCGCCCTGCAGTCGGGTGGCGCGCCCGGGCACCACGGTCAGCACGCTGATCACCACGGTCAGCGCGAGCAGTGCCAGCTGCAGCGGGCCCAGCCCGAGCACCAGCGGTCCCTTGAGCCAGACCGACGCCAGCGCGATGGCCGGGATGGTCAGCCCGATGCTGGCCAGCGCCGAGCCGTAGGCCAGGTTGAGGCTGGTCTGGATGCGTCCTTGTCGCGCCGCACGCACCGCGGCCAGCGTCTCGGGCAGCAGCACCAGGGCCGCGATCACCACGCCGACGAACGAATGCGGGAAGCCGGCCGCCGACACCAAACGCTCGATTGGCGGCGACTCCTCCTCGGCCAGGCCGACCACCGCGGCCAGCGCGACGAGCAGCAGTGCGAGGCTGGACAGCGCGTGTTGGGTGCTCGGCGGCTCCGCGTGGCTCTCGTCCTCGAAGGGGAGCGCTTTTTGACCCTTCTGGGCGACGGGCAGGAAGAAGTCGCGATGCCGGACGGTCTGGGTGAAGACGAACAGCAGATACAGCCCCAGGGAGGCGATGGCGGCGAACGCCAGCTGCGCCGGTGAGAACTCGTTGCCCACGTGGCTGGTGAACGTGGGCAGCACCAGGGCCAGCGTCGCCAGCGTGGTGAGCGTGGCCAGCGCCGCCCCGCTGCCCTCAGCGTTGAACAACGTCACGCCGTAGCGTCGGGAACCGAGCAGCAGTGACAGGCCGGCGATCCCGTTCATCGTGATCACCACGGCGGCGAACACGGTGTCGCGGGCCAGCGTCGCCGCCTCGCTGCCGCCGGACGCCCTCAGCGCGACGATGAGCGTCACCTCGATGATGGTGACCGCGACGGCAAGCACCAGCGACCCGAACGGCTCGCCGACCCTGACGGCGACCACCTCCGCGTGATTGACCGCCGTCAGCACCGCGCCGCCCATCACCACGGCCACGGCCGCGGCGGCTACCGGCCCCAGCTCTTCGCCCCACGTCAGTGCGAGCGTGAGGAGTGCAAGCAGCGGCACGACGACGGTCCAGGGCACCCGTTTCAACATCGCCTGCCATTCTTGTCGACGTCATGTCCAGGCCGCCCGGTCACGCCCTCGTTAGCATGCTCACATGTCGCAAAGCGGAGGTCTGGCGGAAGGACAGGTGTTCGCCGGCTACACCATCGTTCGGCGGCTGGGCGCCGGCGGGATGGGTGACGTGTATCTGGCCCAGCATCCCCGGCTGCCGCGCCGCGATGCGCTGAAAATCTTGCCCGCCAACCTGACCGAGGATTCGGAATTTCGCCAGCGGTTCAATCGCGAGGCCGACCTTGCCGCCAGCCTCTACCATGAACACATCGTCGGCATCCACGACCGCGGCGAATACCAAGGGCAGCTGTGGATCTCGATGGACTACGTCGAGGGCACCGACGCCGCGCAACTGCTGCGCAGCCGGTATCCCTCCGGAATGCCCAAAGCCGATGTCGCCGAGATCATTTCGGCCGTCGCCGACGCGCTTGATCACGCCCACTCGCGCGGAATGCTGCACCGCGACGTCAAACCCGCCAACATCCTGCTGGGCCCTGGGGGCTCCCGTCGGCGCATCCTGCTCGCCGACTTCGGCATCGCCCGCGAGATCGGCGAGATCAGTGGCCTGACCGCAACGAACATGTTGGTGGGCACGACCGCCTACTGCGCGCCCGAGCAGTTGCAGGGCAACGACCTCGACGCGCGGGCCGACCAGTACGCGCTCGGCTGCACCGCGTTCAACCTGCTCACCGGGGTCGCGCCGTACCAGCATTCCAACCCCGCGGTGGTTATCGGCCAGCATTTGTCCGCGCCGCCTCCGCTGGTGAGTGAACGGCGCCCCGAGCTTTCCGAGCTCGACGCCGTCATTGCCAAGGCGATGGCCAAGAATCCGTCGGAACGGTATGCCACGTGCGCGGATTTCGCGTCGGCGCTTGCCGGCCAGGAGCGGACCGCGCCCGCGGCAGTGGCTTCGGCACCGACCGAGGTGATCGCGGTGCGCGGCAAGCGGCGGGGGCCGGCGCTGCTGATCGCGGCACTGGTGGCCGTCGCGTTGATCGCGGTGGCCGCGGTGGTCGGTGTGCGCATGCTGGGTGCGCGGGGCCATCAAAGCACCCCTGCGCCGTCATCGGCGTTGCCGACTGCCAGCGCTGCGCCGCCCCTCACGGCACCGGCGCTGAAGCTGACCAGCCAGATCACCGACGTGTCGGGCGTGCTCGGGCCCCTCGAGCACGACGCCGTGGAGCGGGCCCTCACCAGGCTGCACGACGGGCGCGGCATCCGGCTGTGGGTGGTGTATGTCAACAACTTCGGTGGCCTCAAGCCGTTTCGGTGGGCCGAGGACACCATGGTGGCCAACGGTTTTGCCGACACCGACGCCATTCTGGCTATGGCCACCGATCAACCGTCGTACTCCTTCCGGGTGCCGAACGCGGTGCTGCAGGGCAAGGCCATCGATCTCGAGATCATTCGCCGTGACCGCATCGGGCCGGCCGTTTACCGCCATGAGTGGGCGCGCGCGGCGATCGCCGCGGCCAATGGGTTAGACGTTGCACCGAGCTAGTTGGTTCCATTTTCATTTTTCTTAATTCCGTTGCGCCGCTTGGGATTTTCTTGTCGGTGGGTGTTCGTAGAATTCGGGCATGGGTTGCAGTAGCCGCGAGGAGATCGTCGAGGTGCTCGACGCGCTCGATGGTGTGCTGGACCGGTTGTGCGCGTTGAGCTTCGACGCACTGACCACCCCGGAACGGCTGCGGATCCTGCAACGCCTCGAACGCGGCGCGCGCCGCCAACGCACACCCCAACACGCGCTGATCAACCAACTCGACGCCCAAGCCGGCCCCGAAGAGCTCGGCGGCACACTGTGCGGCGCGCTGGCCGACCGGCTGCGCATCACCAAACCCGAAGCCAGCCGCCGCATCGCCGAAGCCGAAGACCTCGGGCCACGGCGCGCGCTGACCGGAGAACCGTTGGCGCCGCTGCTCACCCACACCGCGGCCGCCCAACACGACGGCCTCATCGGCGACGCCCACGTGCGCGTCATCCGCGACTTCTTCACCCACCTACCCGCCGTCGTCGATGTGGGCACCCGCGCCGCCGTCGAACTCGTCCTGGCCGACAAGGCCACCGAGTACCGCCCCGACCAACTCCGCGAACAAGCCCGCCAACTCATGGACTGGCTACACCCCGACGGCGACTTCACCGACGAGGAACGCGCCCGCAAACGCGGCATCATCCTGGGCAAGCAGGAGTACGACAAAATGTCACGCATCAGCGGGCTGATCACCCCCGAGCTGCGCGCCTTCCTCGAGCCCGTGCTCGCCAAACTCGCCGCCCCCGGCACCTGCAACCCCGACGACGACACCCCCGTCGTCCACGAGCAACCCGACGACGACGCGGTACGCCGCGATCACCGCTCCAGCGCCCAACGCAACCACGACGCCCTGCTGGCCGGCCTGCGCGCCCTGATCGCCTCCGGCCAGCTGGGCCAGCACAACGGGCTGCCGGTATCAATCATCGTGACCACCACCCTCAAAGAGCTCGAAGCCGGCGCCGGCAAGGCCCGCACCGGCGGCGGCGCCCTGCTGCCCATGTCCGATGTGATCCGCCTGGCCAGCCACGCCCACCACTACCTAGCCATCTTCGATGGCACCAAGCCCTTAGCACTGCATCACGGGAAACGCTTCGCCTCCCCCGCACAGCGGATCATGCTGTGCGCCAAAGACCGCGGCTGCACCCGCCCCGGCTGCGACGCCCCGGCCTACCACAGCCAAGCCCACCACGTCAGCGGCTGGACCACCACCCACCGCACCGACATCGAAGACCTCACCCTGGCCTGCGGACCCGACAACCGACTCGCCGAGAAAGGCTGGACCACCCGCAAAAACGCTCACGGCGACACCGAATGGATCCCACCCCCACACCTCAACTACGGCCAACCCCGCACCAACACCTACCACCACCCCGAAAAACTCCTAAACCCCGACGACGACGAACCCGATTGACTTAGTCGTCCGGTTCGAGCAGCACCGCGGTGTCGAAGCAACTGTGGCTGCCGGTGTGGCACGCCGCGCCCGTCTGGTCGACGGTCAACAGCACGGCGTCGCCGTCGCAGTCGATGCGCACCGAGTGGACGTGCTGGGTGTGGCCGGAGGTCGCGCCCTTGATCCATTGTTCGCCGCGCGACCGCGAAAAGTACGTCGCCTCATGGGTTTCCAGCGTGCGGGCCAGCGCCTCGTCGTCCATCCAGGCGACCATCAACACGTCGCCGCTGCCCCGCTCCTGCACGACGGCGGTGAACAGCCCTTCCGCATTGCGCTTGAGCCGCGCCGCGATAGCCGGGTCGAGGGTCATCGCACGGTAATCCCTTCCGCGGCCATCGCGGCTTTCACCTGTCCGATCGTCAGCTCGCCGAAGTGAAAGACGCTGGCCGCCAACACCGCATCGGCGCCGGCGGCGACCGCGGGCGCGAAGTGTTCGATGGCTCCGGCGCCGCCGCTGGCGATGACCGGCACCGTGACCGCGGCACGTACCGCGCGCAACATGGCGAGGTCGAACCCGGCCTTGGTGCCGTCGGCGTCCATCGAGTTGAGCAGGATCTCCCCCACGCCGAGTTCGGCGCCGCGGGCCGCCCACTCGACCGCGTCGATGCCGGTGCCGCGGCGGCCGCCGTGCGTGGTGACCTCCCAGCCCGATGGCGTGGGGTTAGATCCAGCCGGGACCGTGCGGGCGTCGACCGACAGCACGATGCACTGCGAGCCGAATTGTGTTGCCATCTCCGCGAGTAAGTCCGGGCGCGCGATGGCGGCGGTGTTGACAGAAACCTTATCGGCGCCCGCGCGCAGCAGCACGTCGACGTCGGCCACGGTGCGCACGCCGCCACCGACGGTCAGCGGGATGAACACCTGCTCGGCGGTGCGACGCACCACCTCCAGCATGGTCGCGCGTCCCGACGAGGACGCGGTCACGTCGAGGAAGGTGAGCTCGTCGGCGCCTTCGGCGTCGTAGACGGCGGCGAGTTCCACGGGATCACCGGCGTCGCGCAGGTTCTCGAAGTTGACCCCCTTGACCACCCGCCCGTCGTCCACATCCAGGCACGGAATCACCCGAACCGCGAGGCCGCCATTCGTGTGCCGAGCAGACACAAAAGTGCCATTTTCGTCGGCGTGTCGGAGACTTTTGTGTCTGCTCGCCATCAGAAGTCCTCCGGTTCGCCGGTGCTGCGCAGGATTTCGAGGATCTCGGCGTGCGCGTCGGGCGCCCCGGCCAGCACGGACCGCGACGTGGGGGTCCACGGTTCGCCGGCCAGCGTGGTCACGGTCCCGCCCGCGGCCCGCACCAGCGCCACCCCGGCGGCGTGGTCCCACACCTGGCCGCCGAAAATGACTGCGCCGCCCAGTATTCCGTCGGCGACGTATGCCAGGTCGATGCCGGTCGAACCGTGCATGCGCAACCGCGACGACACCCGGCTGAGGTTTTCCAGCAGTGCAACCCGGAAGCGACCCGGGAAGCGGCCGCGGGAATCCGCGCTGAACGTTCCGACCCCGACGAGCGCGTCGGCCAGCCTGGTGGGGGCCAAGGAGGGTTGCGGTGTGCCGTTTTTCATCAGCGGGCCGCCCGCCACGGCGGTGTAGCGCTCGCCGGTGAACGGCAACCAGGTCAGCCCGGCCACCGGATCGCCGTCGTGCAGCAGCGCCAGCAGGATCGACGCCATCGGCGATCCGGCGGCGTAGTTGAACGTGCCGTCGATCGGATCCAGCACCCATACCCACGGGGAATCGACTGCGGCGCCGCCAAATTCCTCACCGTGCACTCCGATCCCGGTGGCCTCGACCAGCGCGCTGGTGATCTGCCGCTCCAGCGCAAGGTCGACCTCGGTGGCGAAGTCGTCGCCCTTCTTGGGCACCGCCGACTCGGCGCGGTGGCCGGCCAGAAACGGCTCGGCGGCGGCGTCCAAAATTACGGAGGCCTGAGCTACCAATGCGTTCAAATCCATTGGCTCAATCCCGCATCGCGGCCAACGCCTGCGGCAGGGTGAACCGTCCGGCGTAGAGGGCCTTGCCCACGATGGCGCCCTCGACGCCGCGGTCGACCAACGTCGCGATGGCGCGCAGGTCGTCGAGGCTGGACACTCCGCCCGACGCGATGACCGGAACATCGGTGCGCTCGGCGACGCGGGCCAACAGGTCCAGGTTCGGGCCGCCCAGCGTGCCGTCCTTGGTGACGTCGGTGACGACGAACCGCGAACATCCTTCGCGGTCAAGGCGTTCCAGCACGTCCCACAGATCACCGCCGTCGGTCTCCCAGCCGCGCCCGCGCAGCCGGTGCGCGCCGCCGACAATCTGCACGTCCAGGCCGACGGCGACCTTGTCGCCGTGCTCGGCGATGGCCCGCGCGCACCACTGCGGGTTCTCCAGCGCCGCCGTGCCCAGGTTGACCCGCGCGCAACCGGTGGCCAGCGCCGCGGCCAGCGAATCGTCGTCGCGGATGCCGCCCGACATCTCGACCTGCACGTCGAGCTTGCCCACCACCTCGGCGAGCAGTTCGCGGTTGGACCCACGGCCGAACGCGGCGTCCAGGTCGACCAGGTGGATCCATTCGGCGCCGTCGCGCTGCCAGGCCAGCGCGGCGTCCAGCGCCGAGCCGTACTCGGTTTCGCTGCCGGCCTTGCCCTGCACAAGGCGCACGGCGCGACCCTCGACGACGTCGACGGCGGGTAGCAGTATCAGCGGCATCGTTACAGTCCCTCGACCCAGTTGTTCAGCACCTCGGCACCGGCATCCCCACTCTTTTCCGGGTGAAACTGGGTGGCGGACAGCGGACCGTCCTCGACGGCGGCCAGAAACGGTACCTGGTACGTGGCCCAGGTCAGCCGCGCCTCCGGCGAGCCTTCCCAGCGCTGCGCGGCATAGGAATGCACGAAATAGAACCGGGCGTCGCTGCCCAGCCCCTTGAACAGCACGCCGCCGGGCGCCGCGTTCACCACGTTCCAGCCCATGTGCGGAATCACCGGGGCATCCAGTCGCGTGACCGCCCCGGGCCACTGCCCGCAGCCGATCGTGTCCACCCCGAACTCCACCCCGTGGGCGAACAGGATCTGCATGCCGACGCACACGCCCAGCACCGGGCGCCCGGCGGCGACCCGGTCGGCGATGATCTTCTCGCCCGCGATCTTGCGCAGGCCCGTCATGCACGCCTCGAAGGCGCCGACGCCGGGCACCACCAGCCCGTCGGCGGCCGCGGCGGCGCCCGCGTCGGCGGTCACTTCGACGTCGGCGCCGACCCGCTGCAGCGCGCGCTGCGCCGACCGTAGGTTACCCGAGCCGTAGTCGAGCACCACCACTGATTTGGTTGTCACAGAACACCTTTGGTGGACGGCACACCGGACGTCCGGGGGTCGGGCTCGACGGCCTGGCGCAACGCGCGGGCGACGGCCTTGTATTGCGCTTCGGTGATGTGGTGCGGGTCGCGGCCGTACAGCACCCGCACGTGCAGCGCGATGCGCGCGTTGTTGGCCAGCGTCTCGAACACGTGGCGGTTGATGACGGTGTGGTAGGGCACCGAGCTGCCGGCAATGGTGGTGTGCTGCAGGTGATCCGGCTCGCCGGTGTGTACGCAGTACGGTCGGCCGGAGACGTCGACGGCGGCGTGCGCCAGCGTCTCGTCCATCGGGATGAACGCGTCACCGAACCGGCGGATGCCCTTCTTGTCGCCCAGCGCCTGCCCCAGCGCCTGGCCCAGCACGATGGCGGTGTCCTCGATGGTGTGGTGTCCCTCGATCTCGACGTCGCCCTTGGTCCGCACGGTCAGGTCGAAGCTGGCGTGCGTGCCCAGCGCGGTCAGCATGTGGTCGTAAAACGGGACGCCGGTGTCGACGTCGACCAGCCCGGTGCCGTCGAGGTCGAGCTCGACGACGATGTCGGATTCCTTGGTGCGGCGTTCAATACGCGCGCGGCGGGTGGTCATGATGCTCCTACGTTGACGGGGTTCAGTTCGGTGGCTGCGATCCGCGCGCTCACCTTCAAAAAAGCGTCGTTCTCCTCGGCCAGACCCGTGGTGGCGCGCAGGTAGCCGGGTATGCCGACGTCGCGGATCAGCACGCCGTCGTCGAGGTAGTGCTGCCACGCCGACGGCGCATCGGCGAACTGTCCGAACAGCACGAAGTTCGCGTCGCTGGGGATCACGCGAAAGCCCATGCCGCTCAAGGCCGTCATCACCCGTTCGCGTTCGGCGATCAGCGTCGCCACGCTGCCGAGGGTGTCGTCGGCGTGGCGTAACGCGGCCCGGGCCGCGGCCTGGGTCACCGACGACAGGTGATACGGCAGGCGCACCAGCAGCATCGCATCGATCAGCGCCGGCGTGGCGATCAGGTAGCCGAGCCGGCCGCCGGCGAAGGCGAACGCCTTGCTCATGGTGCGGGTGACGACCAGCTTGGTTGGAAACTCCTCCACCAACGCCACGGCGCTGGGCTGGGAGGAGAACTCGCCATACGCCTCGTCGACGATCAGGATCCCCGGCACCACGTCGAGCAGCCGGCACAGGTCGGGCAGCGAAACGCTTTGTCCCGATGGGTTATTCGGGCTGGCGATGAACACCACGTCGGGTTGGCGCTCGGCGACGGCGGCGACCGCGACGTCGGCGTCGAAGCTGAAGTCGTCGGCGCGGGCGGCCTCGAGCCACTCGGTGCGGGTGCCGTCGGCGATGATCGGGTGCATCGAGTACGACGGGACGAAGCCGATCGCGCTGCGCCCCGGCCCGCCGAACGCCTGCAGCAGCTGCTGCAGGATCTCGTTGGAACCATTGGCGGCCCAAAGGTTTTCCACGCCGAGCGCAACCCCGGTCTGTGCCGTGAGGTAGGCGGCCAGGTCGCGGCGCAGCTCCACGGCGTCGCGGTCGGGGTAGCGGTGCAGGTCCGCCGCGGCCTCGCGCACCGAGGCCACCACGTCGTCGACCAGCGCCTGGGTCGGCGGGTGCGGGTTCTCGTTGGTGTTCAGCCGCACCGAAACGGCCAATTGCGGTGCGCCGTAAGGGGATTTGCCGCGCAGGTCGTCGCGCAGCGGCAGGTCGTCAAGGGTGGGCTTCACCGTTCGAACCTCCGGCGTACCGCCTCGCCGTGCGCCGGCAGGTCCTCGGCGGTGGCCAGCGTGACCAGGTGACCGGAGACGTCCTTGAGGGCCGCCTCGGTGTAGTCGACGACGTGAATGCCGCGCAGGAACGTCTGCACCGACAGGCCGCTGGAATGCCGCGCGGTGCCCGAGGTCGGCAGCACGTGGTTGGACCCGGCGCAGTAATCGCCGAGACTGACCGGCGAATACGGGCCGACGAAAACGGCCCCGGCCGAACGGATCCGCCCGGCCACCCGCGGCGCGTCGGCGGTCTGGATCTCGAGATGCTCTGCGGCGTAGGCGTTTACCACGGCCACGCCCGCGTCCAGATCATCGACCAGGATGATCGCCGACTGCCGCCCGCCCAACGCGGTCGTCACCCGTTCGCGGTGCTTGGTGGTCTGCAGTTGGGCGGCCACCTCGGCGGCGGCGGCGTCGGCAAGCTCCGGGCTCGGGGTCACCAGCACGCTGCCGGCCATCTCGTCGTGCTCGGCCTGGCTGATCAAATCGGCGGCCACGTGCGTGGGGTCCGCGGTGTGGTCGGCCAGGATGGCGATCTCGGTGGGCCCGGCCTCGGCGTCGATGCCGACCCGCGAGCGGCACAGCCGCTTGGCGGCGGTGACGTAGATGTTGCCGGGGCCGGTGATCATGTCGACGGGTTCGAGGTCGGTATCGCCGTAGGCCATGAGGGCCACGGCCTGCGCGCCGCCCACGGCCCACACCTCGTCGACGCCCAGCAGCCGGGCCGCGGCCAGGATCGTCGGGTGCGGCCACCCGTCAAAGGCCACCTGCGGCGGGCTGGCCACCACCAGCGAGCCGACCCCGGCGGTCTGCGCCGGCACCACGTTCATCACCACGCTGGACGGGTACACGGCGTTGCCGCCCGGCACGTACAGGCCAACCCGCTCGACGGGCACCCACCGCTCGGTCACCGTGGCGCCCGGGCCGAGCACGGTGGTGACGTCGTCGCGGCGCTGATCGGCGTGCACGGCGCGGGTGCGTTCGATCATCACCTGCAGCGCTTCGCGCACGTCGGGGTCCAGCCCGGCCAGGGCGGCGTCCAGCGCGCCGTCGGGCACCCGCACGGCCGGCGGGCGGACGCCGTCGAACGACGCCCCGAATTCCAGTGCCGCCTCGGCGCCGCGCTCGGCGACCGCCTGCACGATCGGGCGCACCTGACCCATGACGCTCTCCACGTCGGCGCCACCGCGCGGCAGCGCGGCCCGCAGCCGCGCGGCCGTCAATTGCGCGCCGCGCAGGTCAATGCGGGCCATCAGGGGTGTACTCATTGCTCTCATTGTCCCAGAGCAACTCAAATCGATATTCGGCCGGAACACCGGTTGGATAACCGCTGCTCAAAGCGGCGCAGGTACAGTTCCGGTCATGTCCAGAAAAGATCATCCGAACAACGCGCCGGGCGTCCCGATGCTCTTTCCGGTCTGGTTTGAGAACCTGCAGGTCAAATACTTCAACAAGGCGATGAAGCCGTTCGCGCGCTTCCTGCCGGGCACCGGGACCATCGAGCATCGCGGTCGCAAGTCCGGCAAGCCGTACCAGACCATCGTGACGGCCTACCGCAAGGGCAATGTGCTGGCGATCGCGCTGGGCCACGGGAAGACCGACTGGGTGAAGAACGTGCTGGCCGCGGGGCAGGCCGACCTGCGCCTCGCCCGCCGCAAGCTGCACCTCACCAACACCCGGATCCTGCCGGCCGGCTACGACGGCCCGGACGCGGCGGGGCTGCCGTTCCTCGCCAAGGCGCAGCTGGGCCGCATGGGCGTTTTCGTCGCCGAGATCGCCTGAACTAACGCCGAGCCTGCGTTCAGTGCGCCTTTTCGGCGATTTTTTCGCGCTGGACGCAGTTTCGATGACTAGTCACGCACGTAAACGGTCTTGCCGATCATCTCCGGCCAGGCCGACGGGGCGTCCTCCCAGGCCACCACGCGATCGACGGCTGGCGACAGGTCCATACCGCCGGCCAGCAGCTCGAGCACCTGCGGAATCACCACCCGAGCGTTGACGCGCCCGGTGACGAACCGCACGCCGCGGGTGTACATCGCGAGCAGCGGCAGCTCGACCGCGGGTTGGTAGTAGACGCCGGTGTCGGTGCACACGCCGTCGGGCCAGGTGGCGCGCAGGGTGGCGGCGAGCAGCTCGGGTTCGGCCGAGGTGTGCACCGTGACCGGATAGCGGCCCCAGGCCTTGTCCGGCTTGTCGCGTTCGTGCGCGACCGCGCCGAGCTTCTCGGCCGCGGCCAGGCGCTGCGGGTCGGTGTCGACGTAGTCGACGTGGGCCCCCTGCGCGGCGGCCATCGCCGCCGCATACAGCCCGATCGACAGCCGGCCCACCACCAGGACCCGCCGGTCGGCCGCATCGAGGGCGGCCAGCTCGCCGGCGAACGGTCCGACCGCCCGCCAGCCGTCGGGAATGTTGTCCGACAGCGACGCGATGGCCGTGGGTTCCACCCCGTCGGGCACCGGGATGAGCATCGCGTCGGCGTAGGGCACCAGCACCAGGTCCGACATGAAGCCGCCGCTGTCCCGGCCGGCGATGGGGGCCATGCCGTAGACCGTCATGAGTGGCACCGAGCCGCATGATCCGGTCACGCCGCGGCGGCATTCCGCGCAGGTTCCGCAGCTGACCTGGAAAGGCACCACGACCCGGTCGCCCACCCGGACGCCGGTCACGGCGTCGCCGACCGCGACGACCTCGGCCAGGCCCTCGTGCCCCACCGCGTACCCGGGCGGCAACGGCAACCGGCCGTGACATACCGCGACGTCCAGGTCGCAGCAGGCGACCGCCACCGGCCGGACGAGGGCCTGCTCGGGCGCGGTGATCTGGGGTTCGGGCACCTCGGTCCAGTCGTATCGGCCGGGTTCTTGGAACGTCAATTGCCTCATCTCCACATTCTTGAGTGATCACTCAAGTATTGTCAATACCGTGCCGAGACCGGATCGCAGCCGCGCAGCCCTGGTGGAGAACGCGGCCACCCTGTTCCGCCGCCAGGGCTACGCGGCGACCGGACTGAACCAGATCCTCGACGAGGCCGGCGTCAAGGCGGGCTCTCTGTATCACCACTTCCCACAGGGCAAGCAGCAGCTGGCCGCCGCGGTGGTGGACGCCGCCGGAGCCGATATCGAGCGGCTGCTGCGCCGGTTCCTCGCCACCGGTCGGCCGGTGGCCGAGATCGTCGAGCGCTGGATCGACCTACTGGTGGCGGGCCTGGCCGGCGATCAGCGCGACGGCTGTCCGATCGAGCCGGTAGCGACCGAGTCGGTAAACGCCAGCCCGTTGGTGCGCGCGGCCTCGGCGCGCGCATTCGCCGGTTGGTGCGCCGCGATCGAGGAGCGGCTGCGCTCGGAAGCCTGGGCCGAGACGGAAGCGAAAGATGTTGCGCTGGCGGTGATCTCGTTGATCGAGGGGGCGCTGATCCTGTCCCGCATCGCGGGTGATCCGGCCGCGCTGCAGGCCGCCAAACCGGCGGCGCGCACGTTGTTGCGTGGCGAACGCGTTAGTTAGGCGCCGCTTTCCAGCGTCCGCTTGATGACCGGAGCGGCCTCCTCCATGGCGGCATGCAACGGCCCGGCCAACTCATCCGGCAACACGTCGCGCGACCAGACGAACCGGCAGTGACCGGCACCGTCGGCCAGGATCTGCATGACCGTGTTGTCGTGGTCGGGGCACACCGTGTCGCCGATCAACGAGTAGACGATTCGGCGCGCGGCGTCGTCCCGGGCGACCAGCCGCTCCCGCGCGACCGTGCCCTTGGCGAAGGTCACCACGCGGACGTCGGCCGCCGCGTGCGACGACACCACGTAACCGCCGCCGCCCATGCCGACGGGGCCATCCGCCCAGTCGCCGATCACCCGCCAGGCCCGGTCGGGGTCAATGTCGATGTCGAACTCGGTGCGTATCCATGCCATGAATCCAGCTTCGCGAGCAGGTGCCGCGCAGTCTTGAACATTCTTGCGGGCAGCTGTCATACCGGGGCGCTAGCCTGGCGCCGTGCTGTCGATGGTCACCCTCGCCGCGCGACCGCAGTTCAGCCTCGAGGCCTGGACGTGCCGGCCCGACAGTTCGGGTTGGTCGGCGATTGAGCGCCCGCTCGGCGGACGGCTGGTGTTGGTCAGGTCCGGCCGGTTTCAGCGGCGGGCGGCGGGCGGCCCGGCCGATCTGGACCCGACCGTCGGATACCTCGGCGCACCGGAAGACGAAGACCAGTTCGCGCATCCGCACGGCGGCGACGTATGCACGTCGGTGCGCCTGACCGCCGCGTCGTGGCGGCGGCTGGTCGGCGAGCCCGGCCGGATGCCTCGCTCGACCTTCTATGCCGACGCCCGGTTGGAACTCGCGCACCGGCGCCTGCTGGCCGCCGTCGACGTCGACTATCAGCTCGCCGAGAATCTGCTGGCGCTGACCGTCGCGGCGCTGCGGCAGGTAACCGACCGGCGCACGCCGCTGACCGATCCACCGGTACCCGCCGACGCGCGACTGGTGCAGCGGGCGCGCGAGGCCATCCACGACGACCACCCGGCGGCGCGCGGGCTATTCCCGCTGGCCGAGCTCCTCGACGTGTCGCCCTACCGCTTGAGCAGGGCTTTTCCCAAGCATCTGGGCGTATCGCTGACCAGCTATCGCAACAGAGTCAGGGTCGGTCGTGCCCTGGAACGACTGCAGGCCGAGACGTCGACAATGGCCGACATCGCCGCCGCACTCGGCTTCGCCGACCAAGCGCACTTCACCCGCGTGATGCGGGCACATGTCGGGCATACGCCGAACGCGCTGCGGCGCGCACTGCAGACCACCGGCTACATGTCCAAGCCGATGTCCAGGACGCGCACCGAGTGCGTCAACGCCCCGACGGCCAGATAATCCACCCCCGTGGCGGCGTAGGTCGCCGCGTTTTCCAGGCTGAGCCCGCCCGACGACTCGAGCAGCACGCCGGGCGCGCGGGCATCGCGGCGCTGCACGGCCGTCTGCGTCTGCCAAACCGGGAAGTTGTCCAACAGGATCAGCTCGGGGTCTTCGGCCAGCACTTCGTCGAGTTGCTCGAGCGAGTCCACCTCGACCTCGCACGGCAGGTCGGGCGCGGCCTCGCGGACCGCCCGCAGCGCGGCCACCACCGACCCCGCGGCCACCACGTGGTTGTCCTTGATCAGGGCGGCGTCCCCGAGCCCCAGCCGGTGGTTGACGCCGCCGCCGACGCGCACCGCGTACTTCTGCAGCGCGCGCAGGCCGGGCAGGGTCTTGCGGGTGTCGCGGATCTGGGCCTTGGTGCCGCGCACCGCGTCGACCCAGGCCGCCGTCGTGGTGGCGATCCCGGACAGATGGCAGATCAGGTTCAGCATGGTCCGTTCGGCGGTCAGCAGGCCGCGGGTCTCCGCGTGCACCGTCAGCAGGGGCTGGCCCGGCTGCAGCCGGGCGCCGTCCTCGACGCGGTCCAGCACCTGATACCCGTCGGGGCCGATCACCTCGTCGAGCACCAGCAGCGCGACGTCCACGCCCGCGACCACGCCGGCGTCGCGGGAAACCAGCGACGCCTTGGCCACCGCCTCGGCGGGCACGGTGGCCGCCGTGGTGACGTCGGGCCCGTATCGCAGATCCTCGGCCAGGCCGCGCCGGACGATCTCGCGGGCCTCGCTCAGTTCGCGCTCGGAGAAAATCATCTGGCGCCGCTCCTCCTGCCCTTTCCGGATCGCACTGCTCTGTCTATCGTCGCCGACGCGATCAGCAGGGCACCGCCGATAGCGCTTCCACGCACACCGCGTCACCGACCAGCCGCACGACCTGAGACCGCGCTTGCTCCGGAACGGCGTCGGAGTACTCGGCGCGGTGGTGGCAGCCCCGGCTTTCGTTGCGGGCCAGGGCCGCCGCGGTCACCACCCGAGCCGCCAGCGCCAACGCCGCATTTTCGAAATCGCGGCGGCTCGCCACGGTGCGGACCCGCGCGGCCGACAGCGTCTCGGACAACCGCCGCAGCCCGGCCGCGTTGCGGACCACCGAGGCGTCCCGGCTCATCGCCTTCTGCAGTTCGCGGCGCTTCGGCGCGGTGTGGATGATCGGCTCGGGCGCGATTGCACGCGACCGGCCGACGGCCGCGGCGTGCGCGGCCGCGGCCTTTCCGGCGCGGCCGCCGACCACCAGGCCCTCCAGCAAGCTGTTGGACGCCAGCCGGTTTGCGCCGTGCATCCCGGTGCGGGCCACCTCGCCCGCGGCGAACAGCCCGGGCAGCTCGGTTTGTCCGTACACGTCGGTGACGACGCCGCCGCAACTGTAGTGCGCGCCCGGGGTGACCGGAATCGGTTGGCGGACCGGGTCGATGCCAACCGCGCGGCAGGACGCCGCGACGGTGGGGAAGCGGGCATCGAAGCCGTCGATGCCCCGGGCGTCGAGGTAGACACACGGATCGCCGATGGCCTTCATCCGCGCGTCGATGGCGGCCGCGACCACGTCGCGCGGCGCCAGATCCCCCATCGGGTGAACGCCGGCCATCACCGAATTACCTTGGCTGTCAAGCAGTATCGCGCCCTCGCCGCGGATTGCCTCGGTGATCAGCGGGCGCCGGCCCCGCCCCCGCCCCGCATACAGCATGGTGGGGTGGAACTGGATGAACTCCAGGTCGCTGACCGGCACACCGGCCCACAACGCCAGCGCGATCCCGTCGCCGGTGGAGCCCTCCGGGTTGGTCGTCGCGCCGTAGAGGTGGCCCAGGCCGCCGGAGGCCAGGATCACCGCGGGCGCGCTGATGATGCCGCGCCCGTCGGCGTTGACCACCGCCACCCCGGTGACCGCAGTACGGTCGTGCAGCACGCGGGCGGCAACGTGGCCGGTGCGGATGTCCAGCAGCTGGGCCGCGCCGTCGAGCGCTCGCTGCACCTCGGCGCCGGTGGCGTCGCCGCCGGCGTGCACGATGCGCCGCCGCGAATGGCCGCCCTCGCGGGTCAGCGCCCACCGGCCGGGGGCGGATTCGTCGAAACGTGCTCCGTCACCGACCAATTCGGCGACGGCGCGGTAGCCGTCGGCGACGATCGAATACACCGCGTCGGCGTCGCACATGCCGGCCCCGGCGGCCAGGGTGTCGGCGACGTGGTCGTCGATCGAGTCGTCACTGTCCGGCAGCACCACGGCGATGCCGCCCTGCGCGTAGTGCGTCGCGGTCACCCCGTGCCGCTGGTCGGCCTTGCTGAGCACCACCACCCTGCGCCCGGCGCGGTGGGCGGCCAGCGCGGCGGCCAAACCCGCGACGCCGGTGCCGATCACGACGACGTCGGCGGTGTCAGTCCACTCGGGGGCGAACGTCATTCGCCACCGCCCGGCTGGCCGATCTCGATCATCCGCTGCACGCTGCGGCGCCCGGCCGCCGCGATGTCCGGGTCGACATGCACCTCGTCGGCGCCGTCGACCAGGCAGCGCAACAGCGCCGCCGGGGTGATCATCTTCATGTACTTGCAGGACGCGCGGTCGTTCACGGCGCGAAAGTCGACTTCCGGTGCGGCCCTGCGCAATTGGTGCAGCATGCCGACCTCGGTGGCGACCAGAACCTTGCGGGCCCGCGTCGCGTGCGCCGCGTCCAGCATGCCACCGGTGGACAAGATCTTCACCCGGTCCGCCGGGAAGGCGCCCTCGCCGGCCAGGTACAACGCCGAAGTGGCACAACCACATTCGGGGTGCACGAACAGCTCGGCATCGGGATTGGCGCGGGCCTGCTCGGTGAGCTCGTCGCCGTTGATGCCGGCGTGCACGTGGCACTCACCGGCCCACACGTGCAGCTTGGTGCGGCCGGTGACGCGGCGCACGTGCGCCCCGAGGAATTGGTCCGGGCAGAACAGCACCTCGCGGTCCGGGTCGATGGACTCGACCACCTCGACCGCGTTCGACGAGGTGCAGCAGATGTCGGTGAGCGCCTTCACCGCCGCCGTGGTGTTGACGTAGGACACGACGACGGCGCCGGGGTGTTCGTCCTTCCAGGCGCGCAGTTCGTCGGGGGTGATCGAATCGGCCAGCGAGCAGCCGGCCCGCTGGTCCGGGATGAGCACGGTCTTGTCCGGGCTCAGGATCTTGGCGGTCTCGGCCATGAAGTGCACGCCGCAGAACACGATGGTGTCCTCGGGCGCGTCGGCGGCGATCCGCGACAGCGCCAGCGAGTCACCGACGTGGTCGGCCACGTCCTGGATGGCGGGCAGCTGGTAGTTGTGCGCCAGCACAGTCGCGCCACGCAACCGCGCCAGGCGACGAATCTCGGCGGCCCATTGGGCGTCACCGTCGACCCCGGCGTAGCCGGTCGGTGAGTTGGTGATGCCGGCCGCCAAGTCTTCGTCCGCGCGCGCGTCCCAGCGGTTCAGGACCGTCATTGGTCCGCTCCTTTCGCGACAGGAGGTTTTCGACTTACAATCGAAAACATGCCCAATGGTAGCACCGCCCACGAAGTGCTTGCGGTCGTGTTCCAAGTTGGGCAGGTTACGGGCGCACCCCGTGAGCAAAAACCGCAACTTAACGTGCTGTTATGGCAGCGTGCCCGGGATCCGCAGAAGGGCGCGTGGTCGCTACCGGGCGGGCGGCTGCGCAACGACGAGGACATGACCACCTCGGTGCGTCGCCAGCTGGCCGAGAAGGTCGACCTGCGTGAGCTGGCGCATCTGGAACAGCTCGCCGTGTTCTCCGAGCCGGCCCGGGTGCCCGACGTGCGGATGATCGCGTCCACCTTCCTGGGCCTGGTGCCCTCCCCCGCCACCCCGGAGTTGCCGCCGGACACCCGCTGGCATCCGGTCAACGCGCTGCCGCCGATGGCCTTCGACCACGGCACGATGGTGGCGCACGCCCGCACCCGGCTGGTCGCCAAGATGTCCTACACCAACATCGGATTCGCTTTGGCGCCAAGGGAATTCGCGTTGTCGACGCTGCGTGACATCTACGGCGCCGCGCTGGGCTATCAGGTCGACGCGACGAACCTGCAGCGGGTGCTTGCCCGCCGCGGAGTCATCACGCACACCGGCACCGTCGCCCAATCCGGCCGCAGCGGCGGGCGCCCGGCCGCGCTGTACCGCTTCACCGATTCCCAGCTGCGGGTGACCGACGAATTCGCCGCGCTGAAGCCGCCCGGCCAGGTTTAACTCGGTTTGAACGGGAACCGACCGGCTATATGTGGCCCATTGTGATGTTGCCTACCTGTAGGCGCAGGCCGAGGAATTACTCACAACACCGCCGTTGCGGTTTGGTTGCCGGTTGTTCATACGCGAGAATGCCGGATGGCCTTGAAGGGAGCCTCAATGGTTGAGCTCGGCAATCTGGCAGGGACGCGCGCCGCGGAATGGATCGGGCGGCCGCCGCATGAAGAGCTGCAGCACAAGGTCCGCCCGCTGCTGCCCCGCGACGACCCGTTCTACCTGCCGCCGTCCGGCTACGAATGCGCCCACCCCGGCACGGTGCTGCGCACGCGCGATGTCGAGCTGGCGTTTCTCGGCCTGATTCCCCAGCCCCTGCGGGCCATCCAGCTGCTCTACCGCACCACGGACATGAACGGACATCCCGAGGCCTGCGTCACCACGGTGATCGTCCCGGCCGAACGCGACCCCCACCGGCCCTGCCCCGTGCTCTCCTACCAGTGCGCGATCGACGCCATCTCGTCGCGCTGTTTCCCGTCGTATGCGCTGCGGCGCAGGTCGAAGGCCATCGGCTCGATCAGCCAGCTGGAACTGTTGTTGATTGCCGCCACCGTGGCGGAAGGGTGGGCGGTGTCGATCCCCGACCATGAAGGCCTGCACGGCATGTGGGGCGCGCCGTACGAACCCGGCTACCGGGTGCTCGACGGGATTCGCGCCGCGGTGACCTCCGAGCGGCTCGACCTGTCGCCCGACGCCCCGATCGGGCTGTGGGGGTACTCGGGCGGCGGGCTGGCCAGCGCCTGGGCCGCCGAAATGTGCGCCACCTACGCGCCCGAGCTAAACGTCGTCGGCGCCGTCCTGGGATCGCCCGTCGGCGACCTGGGGCACACCTTCAGCCGGCTCAACGGCGGCCTGTTCGCCGGCCTGCCGGCGCTGGTGGTGGCCGCGCTCGCGCGCATCTACCCCGACCTCGACCGCGTCATCAAGGAACACACCAACGAGGAAGGCCGCGCCCTGCTGGACGCGCTCGAGACGATGACGACGGCGGAAGCGGTCATCCGGATGGCGCACAAGAACATGGGCGACTACCTCGACGAGCCGCTGGAAGACACCCTGGCCAGGCCGGAAGTCGCGCGCGTCTTCGACAGCATCAAGCTGGGTTCCGTCGTGCCGGCACCGCCGGTGCTGATCGTGCAGGCCGTGCACGACTACCTCATCGACGTGCACGACATCGACGAGCTGGCCGACACCTATTCAATCGGCGGCGCCGACGTCACCTATCACCGCGACGCGTTCAACGAGCACATGTTCCTGCATCCGTTGTCGGCGCCGATGGCGCTGCGCTGGCTCACCGACCGGTTCGCCGGCCGACCGCTGACCGAGCACCTGGTCCGGACCAAATGGCCGACCGCGTTCAACCCGATGACGTACGCCGGGATGGCGCGGCTTGCGGTGATCGCGGCCAAGGTCATCACCGGTAAGAAGGTTCGCCGCCGTCCACTGTGACGCCCCCGGACTCTCCGGGCTCCCCCGGCGGCGGGGATTCGGGCGCCGCGAAGGCACCGAGGTCGTCGTGCGCGCTCGCGGCCGCGAGCGCGGCATACACCAGCGCGGCGATGCCGGCCGGCCAGATCACGGTGAGCGCCGCCTGCAGCGGCGTGCGCGCGAAGAACACCGGCGGCGCCTCGACGGCATAGGCGATCTTGTGGTCGCTCGACAGCGGTATCGCGGCGAAATCCAGTGCGCCGTAACGCAACCGGACCAGCAGCACCCCCACCCCCGCGGCCGCCGCTGCCCCGATGATCAGCCCGACCGCGAGCGCGAAGGCCGTCGCCGGGCCCCGCTGCGCGCGCCGCTGCCACACCAGGACCGGCGCCACCACCGCCACCACGGTCAGCAGCCCCAACATCAGGCAGGGCGCGACGAAGAAGTGCTCGGAATCGGTGCCCAGGTAGTCGTGCACCCGCTCGCCGGTCTTGGTCAGGGCCGCCACGGCGTGGATCGGCGGGGCGATCCACGCCCAGCACCCGCCGATCAGCACACCGACGCCGGACAGACCCAGGATCACCTGGAGCACGAAGCGGTCCCGCGACCTGAAGTAGTCGAGTTCTGGCTGTGGGATCACCGCTGTGCCTCCATGTCGGCCGAGTCCACCTGTCCGTGCCGCGAGCACGTCGCCCGCCACCCGTCGGGCCGAACCTGCACCACCATCCGGCGCCCGCATTCGGCGCAGAACCGGGGCGGTTCCAGGCCCAGTTGCGCGGCGGTCGGCATCGCTGTGCCGCCGGGTTCCCCCGTATAGACGTTGTAGCTCACTGGTAGCTCACGGCGTCTACAAGCTGGCGTTCAGCGCCTTGATCGGCATCTGCAGGTCGTCGAGCAGTTCGAGGTCGGCCTCGGCGGGACGGCCCAGGGTGGTCAGGTAGTTACCGACGATCACGGCGTTGATGCCGCCCAGGATTCCCTGCTTGGCGCCCAGGTCGCCCAGCGTGATCTCGCGGCCACCGGCGAAGCGCAGCATGGTGCGCGGCAGCGCCAGCCGGAACGCGGCCACCGCCTTGAGCGCCTCGCTGGCGGGCATGACCTCCAGGTCACCGAACGGCGTGCCGGGCCGGGGGTTGAGGAAGTTCAGCGGCACCTCGTCGGGACCGAGCTCGGCCAGCTCGGCGGCGAACTCGGCGCGTTGTTCCAGCGTCTCACCCATGCCGAGGATGCCGCCGCAGCACACCTCCATGCCGGCGTCGCGCACCATCGACAGCGTCTGCCAGCGCTCCTCCCAGGTGTGGGTGGTGACGACGTTGGCGAAGAACGAGCGGGCCGTCTCGAGGTTGTGGTTGTAGCGGTGCACGCCCATCGCCGCGAGCTCGTCGACCTGCTCGGGGCTCAGCATGCCCAGCGAGCAGGCCACGTTGATCTCGACCTCGTTTTGGATCGCCTCGATGCCGGCCGCGACCTGCGCCATCAGCCGCTGGTCGGGGCCGCGCACCGCGGCCACGATGCAGAACTCGGTAGCACCCGACTTGGCCGTCTGCTTGGCCGCCTCGACCAGGCTCGGGATGTCCAGCCAGGCGCTGCGCACCGGCGAGGCGAACAGCCCCGACTGCGAGCAGAAGTGGCAGTCCTCCGGGCAGCCGCCGGTTTTCAGGCTGATGATGCCCTCGACCTCGACCTCGGGGCCGCACCACCGCATCCGCACCTCGTGCGCCAGCGCCAGCAGCTCCTCGAGACGGTCGTCGGGCAACCGCAGCACCTGCAGCACCTGATCCTTGGTCAATCCCTCGCCGCGCTCGAGGACCTGCAGCCGGGCTTGCGCCAGAATGTCGGTCACGCCGTCAGTGGTTGGCCGAGTCGCCGCCTGAGTCACCCAGTGCTCCTGAATCCTTGCTTAAGCCCGTGAAAGGTCTGCCCCAGGCTAGGGTAGCGGTGCGCACGTGCACAAACGTGATGCGGGCGCGTCGGACCGGGGTATACCAGCCTGATGACCAACCCGCACGTCGAGTACCTGGCGCACCACTGGATCCTGCTGGCGGCCCCGGCGTTCCTGCCCGCGGTGATCGTCGTCGGCGTGGTGTTGTACATCGCCATCCGGGACCGCCGCGCCCGCACCCCGCAGAATCCCACCCAACGCAGCGATTCGACCGGCGAAACGGATGATTGATCGGCGCTGAAATGGGGCATTCCAGCGCTCGTCAGAATTAGTCTTTCGGGCGGCGCAGTTGGGAGGACATCGCAATGCAGCACGTGAATTCGCTGGCACTGACGTTGGCCGCTGAGCCGTCGGCGCGCGGTGCCGGTCTCAACCAGGTGATCGGCCTCTCGATCGCCGCGCTGGTGATCACCTTGTTGATGCTGTGGGTCGGCTACCGGTATCGCCAGCACCGGATGGCCTGGCTGGCCCGGTCGGCCGACTGGCTGGGCGCGAAGTTCAACCGGCCGTCCTGGGTGGCGCTGCCGGTCCTGGTGTTCACCACGTCGATCATCTGTGCGCTGTTCGGGTTCATCTGGGATGTCAGCTGGCACATCGGCAATGGCCGCGATCCCGGTCCGTTGGCCAACCCCGCGCACTACTTCATCATCATCGGCCTGTTCGGGGTGTTCCTCGCCGGCATGGTGGCGATCGTGCTGCCGTTCGACCGGCCCGGCCCGGCGGCGGTGCGCATCACCAACAACTGGCATGCACCCGTAGGCGGTGTGCTGATGGCCGGCTGCGGCCTCTACGCGATGATCGGATTCCCCCTCGACGACGTTTGGCATCGCATCTTCGGTCAAGACGTAACCCTTTGGGGCCCAACGCATTTGATGATGATCGGCGGCGCGGGACTGTCCCTGTTCGCCGTGTTGATGCTGGAGTACGAGGGCGGGCGCGCGCTGCCGGAAGCTCCGCGCGAGCGCCCGTTCGTCCGGTTCCTGCGCTACCTGTCCTGCGGCGGCCTGCTGATCGGATTGTCGGTCTATCAAATCGAATACGACTTCGGCGTCGAGCAATTCCGGCTGGTGCTGCAGCCGATGATGATCGCCGGCGTGGCGGCCCTGGGCCTGGTGGTGGCCCGCATCACCCTGGGCCGGGGCGCGGCGTTGGTGGCGGCGCTGCTCGCCGTGGCGCTGCGCGGCGGCGTCGCGCTGCTGGTGGGCCCGATCCTGGGTGCCCCGACCAACTGGTTCCCGCTCTATCTGGGTCCCGCGCTGGTGGTCGAGTTGCTGGCGCTGACTCCATTGTTCAAGCGCCCCATCGCTTTTGGCGCCGTCGCCGGGCTGGGCGTGAGCACCGTCGGGCTGTGGCTGGAATCGCTGTGGATCGGGGCCGTGTATCACTACCCCTGGCCGACGAGCATGTGGGGCGAGGCGTTGGCGATGGCGGTGCCGGTGGCGGTGCTGATGGGGTTGTGCGGCGCCATGATGGGCATGGTGCTCACCGGGCAGCGGCTGCCCGGCCGCGCGATCGGCATCTCGGTGGTCGCCGCGACGGTGGTGGTGATCGGCGGCGCGGTGGCCAACGGCTTGCATATCGTTGTGCCGCAAAAAGACAACGCCACCATCACCCTGACGGACCTGCCCAGCCCGGCCGGCCAGCGCATGGTGTCCGCCGATGTGCGGCTGCTGCCGGCGGACATGGTGAGCGACCATCCGAACTGGGTGACGATCCTGTCGTGGCAGGGCCGGATGCAAAACCACCGCGGCCTGGTGATCGACCGGCTCGAGAAGGTCGGTCCGGGGCACTACCGTTCGACGATGCCGGTCCCGGTGTGGGGTTCGTGGAAGACCCTGCTGCGGGTTCAGGACGGCTACACGATGACGGCGGTCCCGATCTACGAGCCGGCCGACGACGCCATCCCCGCGCCCGAGGTGCCCGCGCTGGCGTCGAGCAGCCGGGGGTTCGTGCAGGAGGTCACCATCCTGCAGCGCGAACGCGACCAGAACGCCCCGGCCTGGTTGTTCACCGCCGGCTCGATAGTGGTGCTGATCTTCACGCTGATCGTCATCGCCGCCCTGACGTGGGGCGCGGGCCGGATCAACAACGCCGTCACCGCGCCCGAGCCGGTAGAGGAGAAGCACCCACTGCCGAAAGCCGCGTGAGGTGAGGCTTCGCGGCGCCCTGATCGCGGCGTGGCTGGCGGCCCTGATGGCGGCGCTGATGATCGCCCTGATCGGCTGCGGCGCCTCGACGAATCCGCCCCCGGCCGCGGCGGTGGTGCTCGACGTCACCATCGCCAAGGGGCAGGTCAGTCCGACCAACGCCACCCTGGGCGCCAAGGTCGGCCAGCCGATCACCGTGCGCGTCACCAGCGACGCCACCGATGAGCTGCACGTGCATTCCTCGCCCGACCACAAGTTCCAGGTCGCGGCCGCCCCCAATCAGACGTTCCAGTTCACCGTCGGCGTCCCCGGCAGCGTCGAGGTCGAACTGCACCACCTGAACCGCACGATCGCGACCATCCAAGTCCAGCCGTGACGGCGGTGCTCGCGCACGGCCTGGGCGGGTCCAGCGATCTCCCGGTCCCCGTCGCCTATGCGATGGTGGGCGCCGCCTGGGCGCTGACGTTCACCTTCGCCCTGGTGGCGTTCGCCTGGCGGCGCCCGCGGTTCGATCCGCTGCATGCCGGCCGCCCGCTGCCAGCGGCGGTGACCACCCTGGTCGATGCCCGCGCGACCCGCTGGGCGGCCGCCACGGTCGCGCTGATCGTCGCGGCGTGGGTGGTGCTGGCCGGGGTGTGCGGCCCGCAGACGAATTCGAATGCGTTGCTCGGGGCGTTCTATGTGCTGTTGTGGGTCGGGCTGGTGGCGCTCTCGTTGCTGTTCGGGCCGGTCTGGCGGGTGATCTCGCCGATGCGCACGGTGTATCTGCTGCTTCGGCGGCTCGTCCCGGGGCGCTCGCGGCTCGGCTATCCCGAGGGCTGGGGGTATCGCCCCGCCGCGCTGGGGCTGTTCGCGTTCGTGTGGATGGAGCTGGCCAGCCCGGACTCGGCGTCGCTGCCGGCGGTCGAGGTGTGGCTGCTGACGTATGCCGTGGCGATGCTGGCCGGGCGTGGTTGTGCGGTCAGCGCTGGTTGGCCCGCGCCGACCCGTTCGGCGTGTACAGCATGGCGGTGTCGCGGCTGTGCCCGTTCTGGCGCGATCCGGAAACCGGGCGGATCGTCGTCGGCAACCCGTTCGACCACCTGCCGTCGCTCCCGGTGCGGCCGGGGGTCGTCGTGACGCTGGCGGTGCTGCTCGGGTCGACGGCGTTCGACAGTTTCTCGTCGTCGCCGACGTGGCGCGGCTTCGCCGATCAGCTCACCCGCGACTTCGGCGCGCCGGCGACGCTGTCGTCGTCGGTGCTGCGGACCCTGGGGTTAATTGTCTTCATTTCCGTTGTGGCAGTGACCTTTTCGCTGGCGGCGCGCGCCACCGGCGGCGTCGACCGGGACCAGCGCCGAGCGTTGCCGGGCCAGATGGCGCATTCGCTGATCCCGATCGTGGTGGGGTACATCTTCGCGCACTACCTGTCGTATCTGGTCGAGCGCGGCCAACAGGCGGTCTTCAGCCTGGTCGACCCCTTCGGCCGGGCGCACCTGCACGTCGCCTACGTGTTGTCCGCCCATCCCCCGGTGCTGGCCGCGATCAAGGTGGCGTGCGTGGTCACCGGGCACATCGTCGCGGTGATCGCCGCGCATGACCGGGCGCTGCGGCTGCTTCCGGCCGGGCATCAGCTCACCGGCCAGCTCACCATGATGCTGGTGATGGTGGGCTACACGTTCACCGGTTTGTACCTGCTGTTCGGCGGGTGAAGCGGCATAAAGACGACCGAAAGACAGTTGGCAAGCAATGGCACGCATCCCAATCGTCAGGAGATCAAAGTAGATGAGTTCCGTCCCGTCGATCACGCTCAATGACGGCCACACCATCCCGCAACTGGGCTTCGGCGTCTTTCAGATCAAGCCCGCGGAGACCGCCGCGGCCGTGCGGTCCGCGCTCGACGTCGGCTACCGCCACATCGACACCGCCGAGATGTACGGCAACGAGAAGCAGGTCGCGCAGGGCATCCGGGATGCCGGGCTGGACCGCCGCGAGGTGTTCATCACCAGCAAGCTGAGCAACCGCCATCACCGGCCCGACGACGCGCGGCGCGCGTTCGACGACACGTTGAGTGCGCTGGATTCCGAATACGTCGACCTGTTTCTCATCCACTGGCCGCTGCCCACGCTGTACGACGGCGATTTCGTGTCGACGTGGAATGTGCTCGAGGAGTTCGCCAAGGACGGCCGGGCAACCAGCATCGGGGTGTCGAATTTTCAGGTCGCCCACCTGGCGCGGCTCGCCGAGGGTTCGCACACCGTGCCCGCCGTCAACCAGGTCGAGGTGCACCCCTACTTCGCCAACGACGAGGTGCGGGCCTACGGCCGCGAGCACGGAATCGCCACCGAGGCCTGGGCGCCGATCGCGCAGGGCAAGGTGCTCGACGACGAGTTGATCGCGCGCATCGCCGACGCGCACGGCAAGACGCCGGCGCAGGTGGTGCTGCGCTG
The DNA here is from genome assembly GCF_010730195.1 of Mycobacterium conspicuum. Taxonomy (NCBI): domain Bacteria; kingdom Bacillati; phylum Actinomycetota; class Actinomycetes; order Mycobacteriales; family Mycobacteriaceae; genus Mycobacterium; species Mycobacterium conspicuum. The sequence goes on along the minus strand of NZ_AP022613.1, from coordinate 2,440,343 downwards.
GCACATCCAGCGCGGCGACATCGTGTTCCCGAAATCGGTGCACCCCGAGCGGATGAGGTCGAACTTCGAGATCTTCGACTTCAGCCTCGACGACGCCCAGATGGATGCGATGGGCGGCCTCGACCGCGGCGAGCGGGGGCGCAACGGTCCCAACCCCGACGTGTTCGCCTACCTGCCCTGACCGATCGGGTGCTCGGTCTTCTTGTTGCCGTCCCAGCGGCGCAAACCGGCGATGCTGCCGCGGATCTCCGGCGGGCGGCCCGCGACGCGTAACGCCCGCCCGAGTTGAGCCCCGCCGACCCGGCGGGCCAGCGTGACGTGCGCGGTCCACTGACCGGGAAGGCAGTTGGGCAGCGGCGCCGGCGTCGCATGCGGAGCGCACAACCGGTGCGCCTCCGCGTGCACGGCGAGCAGCTCGCTGCTCGGCACCACCAAGCGCGCCAACACCACCTTGGCCCGGCCGAACAGCACCGGCGCCCCGACGACGCAGTCCAGCGGCAGCCGTTGGGCCACCGCCTCGAGCGGGGCGTCGACGTCCGGCGCGATGCGCTCGGCCACCACCATGGTGGCGTGCGGACGGCTGGCCGGCGCCTGGCTGGGTATGCCGGCGGCGGCCAGATCGGCCCAGATGCGCCGGATCGCCGCCTCGGTGTCGCGGTCGAAGACCAGCTCGATCGAATGCACCATCAGCGCAGCAGCCCGGTCACCCACGCCGGGTCGAACGCCTGCGCGGCCATCGCGGCGAACTCGGCGGCATCCAGCGCGGCGGCCCCCGCGGGCAGGGCGGCGCGCACCGGCGCCAGCCGGTTCAACTCGCACCGGTTGAAGGCCTGCACCGACCCCGGACTCGCGGGCCAGCTGCCGATCACCAGCCCGGCACACGAAACATGTTGTGCAGCAATCGATTCCAGTGTCAGGGCGGTGTGGTTCAGGGTGCCCAGCTCGGCGGTGGCCACCACCAGCACCGGTGCGTCGAGGTAGACGGCGAGGTCACGCAGCGTCACGCCGCCGTCGCCGAGTTCGACCAGCAGCCCGCCGGCGCCCTCGACCAGGGTCAACCGGCGCGGGCGGTCCACGTTCCGGATGCAGTGCAGGATCTCGTCGCGGGTCGGCAACGCCGCACCCGCCAGCTCGGCCGCCGCGCGTGGCGCCATCGGCTGCGGATATCGGGCCAGCGCGGCGAGTTCGGTGACACCGGACAGCCGCGCCACCTCGGCCAGGTCGTCGTCGCCGGCGGCGGTGCCGGTTTGCACCGGCTTGCACACCGCGACGTCGATGCCGGCCCGGCGCGCGTGGCTCGCCAGGGCCGCGGTGGCGATCGTCTTACCGACGGCGGTGCCGGTACCCGTCACGGCCAGGACGGTCAACGGCGCGCCCTAAAGCCCGGCCAGGACGTCGGTCAGCACCTGGCGGGCCAGGTCCAGCTCGGCGGCGTCCAGCGACGCGCGCGCCGACAGCCGCAGTCGCGACGTGCCGGCGGGCACGGTCGGCGGGCGGAAGCAGCCCACCCGCACGCCGGCGTCCAGGCAGGCGGTCGCGGCGGCCACCGCGACCTCCGGGTCGCCCAGCACCACCGACACCACCGCCGACTGCGGCACCTCGGGCACGCCGCAGATGCCGGCCAGCGTGCGGGCGTGCGCCAGCACCTTTTCGGGCCGCCACGCCTCGGTCTGCAGCACGCGCAGCGCGGCCCGCGCGGCGCCCACCGCGGCCGGCGCCAGGCCGGTGTCGAAGATGAACGTGCGGGCCGCGTCGATCAGGTGGGCGCGCACCGCCGTCGACCCGAGCACCGCACCGCCCTGGCTGCCCAGCGCCTTGGACAACGTCGTCGTCATCACCACGTCGGGCGCGCCGGCCAGCCCCAGTTCGTGCAGCAGCCCGCGCCCGCCGCCGCGCACACCCAGGCCGTGCGCCTCGTCGACGATGAGCAGGGCGCCCTGGGCGCGGCACACCTCGTGCAACTCGGCGATGGGTGCCAGCGCGCCGTCGGTGCTGAACACCGAGTCGGTGACGACGACGGCGCGGTCCTCGTTGCGCGACGCCAGCGCGGCCGCCACGGCGTCGACGTCACGGTGCGGGGTGATCACCACCCGCGCCCGCGACAGCCGGCACGCGTCCACCAGCGACGCGTGCGCGTAGGCGTCGGACACCAGCAGCGCACCCCGGCCGGACAGCCCGACGACCGCCCCGATGTTGGCGGTGTATCCCGACGAGAACACCAAACCCGCTGCGGCGCCGACGAATTCGGCGAGCTCGGACTCGAATTCCTGGTGCAGCTCGGTGTCACCGGTGACCAGCCGGGAACCGGTGGCCCCGGCGCCCCAGGTGCGCAGCGCCTGCACGCCGCCGTCGATGACGTCGGGATGCTGCGACAGGCCGAGGTAGTCGTTGGAGGCCAGATCCAGTTCGGCGGCCACCGGGGGCCGCGGGCGCAGGGCGCGCCGCAGGCCGGCCTGGCGGCGCTGTTGTTCCACCTCGTCCAGCCAGGCCAGCGGGGATACCTCGATCGGTGTCTTCATCGGCTATCAGCGTACGAGGCGAGCACCGCCTGTTCGCTACGGCGTTCCGGGGCTCCCGGCAGAACCGCTGCCGGCCGGGCCCACACCGCCGGCCCCGCCCTGCCCGCCGGTGTCGGTGGTGCCGCCGGTCGCATTGCCGCCGTTGCCGCCGTTGCCGCCAGTGCCGGTGGCGTCCAGGGCGGTGCCGCCCGTTCCGCCTTGGCCGCCGGTGGCGTTGCCGGTGCCGGCGGCGATCGTCGCGCTGCCGCCGTTGCCGCCGTTGCCGCCGACGCCGCCCGCGCCGGTGGCGATGCCGCCGGCGCCGCCGGTGCCGGCGGTGATGTTGTTCGTGTTGGCGGCGTTGTTGATCTCGGCACCACCACCGGTGCCACCGGCGCCCCCGGTGCCCGTCAAGCTGATGCCACCATTGCCGCCGCTGCCCGCGGCGACGGTGCCGGTTCCGATGGTGGACGCGGCCCCGCCGTTGCCGCCGGTCCCGCCGGTGGTACCGCCACCGCCGGCCCCGCCGTTGCCGCCGACGGTGCCGCTCGCGTCGGCGCTGTTCAAGATGGCCGCGCCGCCGCCGGCGCCGCCGCTGCCGCCCGCGCCGCCGCTGCCCGCGGTGCCGGCCGCGCCGTCGCCGCCCTGCGCGAAGCCGGTTCCGGTGGCACCGATGATGCCGGTGCCGCCGGCACCGCCGTTTCCGCCGTGGAAGCCGGTGCCGCCCTGCCCGCCCGCGCCGCCGATGGCGTTGCCGGTGCCGTTCTCGGTGGCATTGCCGCCGCTGCCGCCTTGGCCGCCGGTGCCCGAGGCGCCGGTGACGTTGCCGCCCGCACCGCCCTGGCCGCCCACGGCGTCGCCAATAGAACCGTTGGCGACGCTGCCGTCGCCGCCGGCGCCGCCGTTGCCCGCGGTTCCGGTTCCGCTTCCCGCGGTCGCCGCATTACCGCCGGTGCCGCCGGCGCCGCCGAGGGTGCCGGTGCCGCCGGCCCCGCCGTTGCCGGCGATCGCGTTGTTCGTGTCGGCGCTGTTTTGGATGGTCGCGCTGCCGCCGGCCGCCGGCGCCGCCCGCCCCGCCGCTGCCGGCGGTACCGGCCGCGCCGGCGCCCCCGGTGGCGCTGCCGGTTCCGGTGGCACCGATGGTCCCGGTGCCGCCGGCGCCGCCGTCGCCGCCGTTGAAGCCGGCGCCGCCCTGCCCGCCGGCCCCGCCGATGGCGTTGCCGGCGCCGTTGCCTATTCCCGCGCCGCCGGCACCGCCGGTGCCGCCGGTGCCGCTCACACCGGCGGCGGCGCCGCCCGCTCCGCCCTGGCCACCGCTGGCGTTCCCCGAACCGGCATCGACGGTCGCGGTTCCGCCGGCGCCGCCGGCCCCGCCGTCGGTACCGCCACCACCCGTGCCGCCGGTGCCACCGGTGATCGCGTTCGCATTGCCCGCGTTGTTCACCTCGACGTTGCCGCCGGCGCCTCCGGCACCGCCGGCCCCGGCCGAACCGATGCCACCGTTGCCACCCATGCCCGCGGTGACGGCTCCGGTTCCCGTGGTCGACGCATTGCCGCCGGCCCCGCCGGCCCCGCCCAGGGTGCCGCCCGCGCCCGCTCCACCGTTGCCGGCGACGGCGCCGTTCGCATCGGCGCTGTTCTGGATGGTCGCATCGCCGCCGGCCCCACCGGCCCCGCCCGCGCCGCCGCCGCCGGCGGTGCCGGCCGTGCCGGCGCCGCCCTGGGCGCTGCCGGTTCCGGTCGCGCCGATGGTCCCGGTGCCGCCCGCACCGCCGGCACCGCCGTTGAAGCCGGAGCCGCCCTGCCCGCCGGTCCCGCCGATGGCGTTGCCGGCGCCGTTGCTGAGTCCCGCACCGCCGGCGCCGCCCGTACCGCCGGTGCCGCTGGCACCGGCCGCGGCACCGCCCGTCCCGCCCTGCCCGCCGCTGGCGGTCCCGGCACCGGCGTTGACGATCGCGACGCCGCCGGCGCCGCCCGCCCCGCCGTTAATGCCGCCACCGCCGGAGCCGCCGATCCCACCGACGACGGCGTTGGCGTTGCCGGCGTTGTTGACTGCGACGTTGCCACCGGCGCCCCCGGTGCCTCCGTTGCCGGCCGAACCGGTGCCGCCGGTCCCGCCGCTGCCCGCGAAGAGCGTTCCGGTTCCCGTGGTCGACGCATTGCCACCGGCGCCGCCGGCCCCGCCATCGGTACCGGTGGCGCCGGCTCCGCCGTTGCCGGCGACGGCGTTGTTCGCATTGGCGCTGTTCTGGATGGTCGCGTTCCCGCCGGCCCCGCCCGCGCCGCCCACCCCGCCGCTGCCAGCGGTGCCGTCCGCGCCGGTGCCGCCGGTCGCGCTGCCCGTTCCGGTTGAGGTGATCACCGCGTTGCCGCCGGCGCCACCGGCGCCGCCGGAAAAGCCCGTGCCGCCCTGACCGGCGATGCCGCCGATGGCGTTCCCGCTGCCGTCGTTGATTGCGTCGCCACCCGCGCCGCCGGTCCCCCCGGTGCCGGTCAGGCCGCTGGCCGCGCCACCCGCCCGCCGTGACCGCCGATGGCGGTACCCGAGCCGGCATTGATGGTCGCCGTGCCACCGGCGCCGCCGGCGCCGCCGATGCCCGTCGCGCCGCTGGCGGTCCCGCCGGTGCCGCCGGTGCCCGCGTTGGCCGCTCCGCTTCCGGAGGTCGACGCGGCACCGCCGGCCCCGCCGGCCCCGCCGTCGGTGCCGCTGGCGCCGGCCCCGCCGTTGCCGGCGACGGCGTTGTTCGCATTGGTGCCGTTTTGGATGATCGCGCTGCCGCCGGCCCCACCGGCCCCGCCCGTGCCGCCGGTGCCCGCGGTACCGTCCGCGCCGGTGCCACCGATGGCGCTGCCGGTCCCGGTTGCGCCGATGATCCCGGTGCCGCCGGCACCGCCGGCGCCCCCGTTGAAGCCGATGCCGCCCGTTCCCCCTTGACCGCCGGTGGCGTCTCCGGTGCCGGTAGCAACCGTGGCGGTCCCGCCGGCCCCGCCGGCGCCGCCGGTGCCGGACCCACCGCCGGCTTCACCGCCCGCTCCGCCCTGACCACCCTGGGCGACCCCGGTGGCCAGATAGTTGGTCGCATCACCGCCGGCCCCCCCGGCACCGCCGCTGGTGACGCCGATGCCGCCGGCGCCGCCGGCGCCGCCGATGGCGTGACCCCAGGTGTTGTTGTAGATGACCAAGCCGTCGAATTGGTCGACCGTGAAGTTGAAGGGCCCCATTACCGCGTTGCCACCGACGCCGCCGGCGCCGCCGGCACCGGTGGTGCCGGTCCCGCCCGCGCCGCCGGTCCCGCCCACGACGTTTCCGAACCCGTCGTTGAACGCAACACCGCCCGCGCCGCCGTTACCACCGATGGCGCCGTTACCGCCGGCACCGCCGGTGCCGCCGAGCTCAAAGCTGGCCCCGCCAGCACCGCCGTTGCCGCCCAGGCCGGTCAGGCTGTCGCCGCCGGCCCCGCCCGTGCCGCCTTGCGGCGGGCCGAACACTAAGCCTTGGAGGAAGCCTGTGCTGCCGCCGGCTCCGCCGTTACCGCCCGTCGCATCGGTGGCGTTCCCACCGGCCCCGCCGTTGCCACCCACGCCCCAGAGGAATCCACCCTGCCCGCCGCTCCCGCCGTTACCGCCGTTCACGCCAGACGTGGTGGAGGTGAAACCGGCCCCGCCGTTGCCGCCGTTGCCCGCCCAAACCGCGTCGCCGCCGTTCCCACCCGTCGCACCGGCCCCACCGGTCCCGCCGTTGCCGCCGTTGCCCCAGATGCCGCCCTGCCCGCCGTTGCCCCCATTAACGCCGGCAAGGGTGGAGTTCCAGCCGTTGCCGCCGTTGCCGATCAGCAAGCCGCCGTTCTGGCCGTTCGGGCTGGCCTGTGTCCCATCGGCGCCGTTAAAGAACAGCGGTTCCCCGACGAACGCCTCGCTGGTCTGGTTGAGCTCGTACATCAGGGTCGCCAAGACATCGGTCCTGGGGGGCGGCGACGTCCCAGAGGCCTCTTCCACCGCGGTCCAGATCGGCGTGTAAACATTCGCAGCCGACAAAGCGCCGGCGCTCCTCGCCTCTGCGGCCGCGTACGAGTGCCCCGCCGAGGTCAACGACTGCACGAACGAACTGTGAAACAGTGCCGCCTGCGAGGTCAGCGCGTGAAACTGCTGACCATAGCCGCCGAACAACTTGGCGATCGCCGCCGACACCTCGTCCTCGGCCGCGGCCACCAGCGCACCGGTCGGCGCAGCCGCCGCTGCGTGAGCGGCGTCGAGCGACGAGCCGATAGCCGCCACTTCCTTCGCCGCCGCCGCCAGGATGTCCGGCGCGATGATCACAAAAGACACTGCTGACCTCCCCAGAAACCGTAGCGGAGTGGTAGACGCCCGCGACGGTCACCGTCCAAGGTCAAAACCTACCTGTTGCACACCTGTATATTGGCGCGTTTCGGAAACTCCAATAGATTGCTTTCGCGCCGCTGTCGGGGTTTCCATGCGGAGCAGGAGAATGTCTGTCCGAGTAAGCGATCTGCTGCATTATCGGGCCACCGGCGAAGCCGCCACGCGACGTCGTCCAGGCGCCCGCCCGACCCCCGCCACCGCCCGGCCCAACCCGGGCTGACGTGGGAGTTACGTCGTGGACGACGCCTCCCGCGCGGGCGTTTGGATGTCGGTTGGCGTCGCAAACTCATGCCGTCGAGCAAACATGCAACGAAGGTTAAGCGGGTAACGTATACGGCTCAATTTATTTGACGGGCGTTGAATGAGATTAGCTAGGCATTATTTGCTAAAGCACGTTTCATCTGGGTAGGGCGAGGGTATCCGTCATCAGCTTTTCAGGTAGTGCCGTCAAAGCGGGATCCGGACACAAGCAGGTGAATCGTATGAGCCTCGTAGAGAGTTTCGAACTCGCTGTCGGTAAAGATGCGCGTCGCGTACCACCCGGGGGAACCATGAGCGAGGCCGACTTCGAGATAGCCGTGGGCGAGGCGGCGCAGGATGCGGTGTGGACGACGCAGCATCCGCTCACGCTCCACATCGCGGAGGACGACCCGCGCCGGGAGAAATACCTGCGTGAGTACCAACAATCGGTCGGCCGCCAGGTGCTGGCGGCGGTAAAGGCCCTCGGGCTCTCCCAAGCGTCATAAAGCGCGGCACCAGCTTTGTGCGGCGGGTAACTCGATTCAACTCGGCAGCCCTTTCCGCCGCATTTTGCTGAGCGGCCTAATATTCGCCGCGAGTCGATTTGGTGGCGTTTAACCCAGGCCAATTGAACGGCAGGCCTGTCATGGCGTCGGCGTTCGGTCGCGTCCGCACGCGCGCGATGATGCCCTCAGCGCGCGGCAAATGACCCATTCGCACCGATTTCCGGTCCCGCACCCGGTAGTTTCAGTCGTGCCCCGCGCCGGTGGACGACGAAGGAGGATGGGTGAAGACCGTTCCTAAGCTGGTGGTATTTACCGTGGTCGAGTTTGTTCTGTTCGGCGCGATGCTGTTCGTTCCGGCGGGCACCTTCCATTACTGGCAGGCGTGGGTGTTCCTGGTGGTGGTCGCGATCCCGGCCTGGATTCCCCCCATCTACTTGCTGCGCGCGAATCCCGTTGCGCTGCAAGCGCGGATGAGTGGTGGCCCGACGGCGGAGACCCGGACCGCGCAGAAGCTGATCATTGCCGGCCTGTACCTGTCGCTGGCCGCGATGGTCGTGGTCAGCGCGCTGGACCACCGCTGGGGCTGGTCGCCGGTGCCCACCACCGTCTGCCTGGCCGGTGATGTCCTGGTCGCCGCCGGGCTCGGCGTGTCGGCGGCGGTCGTCATTCAGAACAGCTATGCGGCCGCCACCGTCCGGGTCAAGGAGGGCCAGCGGGTCGTCTCCACCGGGCTGTATGGGTTGGTCCGCCACCCGATGTACACCGGCAACGTGATCATGATGATCGGCATCCCCCTGGCGCTCGGTTCCTACTGGGGACTGGTGTTCGTCGTGCCCGGAGTGAGCGTGCTCGCCTGGCGCATTCGCGACGAGGAGAAGCTGCTCCGGGACGAGTTGGACGGATACCGCGAGTACACCGAGAAGGTTCGCTATCGCCTGGTGCCCGCCATGTGGTGACGGCCCGTCCTACAGGTCGCTGACCGGGGTCGCGGCGGGAACCTTCAACCGCTCGGTCAAGCCTCTTACCGAGGGGGCGTCGAACAGGATCGGCAGCGCGAGCTGGACGCCTAAGGCGGCGTTGATCCGGGCGATCGCCCGCATGGCGGCCAGCGAGTCGCCGCCCAGGTCGAAGAACGACTCGTCGGGCTTGACCTGGTCCACGCCCAGCACCTGGGTGTAGATGTCGGCGAGAATCTGCTCGACGCCCTGGTATTCGGGGTAATCGGGGTAGTCCGGTAATCCGAGGTACTCGGGTACCGCCACCGCCGACATCCCGCTACCCCAGTCATCGGGTCCGGCGTGCCGACCGACGTCTCGCGCGTCGACCGGTGACAGCCGGCGCGCCGGGTCGGCGGTCATGTCGACCAACACCCGATGGAATCGCTCGATCAGCGTTTCGATGTCGGCCGCGTCGAACACGTCCGCCTGATATTGGACGTGCACCTGCAGCTCGCTGCCCGGCAAGGCCTGCACCGTCAGCGGGTAGTGGTAGTAGTCGCGGTTGGTGAGCCCGGTGATGGCCAACCCATCCGCGCTCGACAACGCGGCGGCGTCGGTGGGGTAGTTCTCGTAGACGAAAACGGTGTCGAACAGTTGTCGGTGACCCGTGACCCGGTGAATCTCGCTGAGGCCCAGGTGGTGATGGTCGATGGTGTGGTTATGAGCACTTTGCAGTTGGTCCAGCAGATCGGCGGTGGTGGTGGTCGGCGTGACGGTCGCCCGCACCGGCACCGTGTTGATCAACAGGCCCACCATCGCGTCCGCGCCGGTCACCTCCGTGGGTCGATTCGAGACGACGGCGCCGAACGCGATGTCGTGCTGGCCGGTGAGCCACATCAGCAGCTGCGCCCAGGCGGCCTGCAGCACGGTGCTGACGGTGGTGTGGCGCGAGCGCGCCAGCTCGTTGACGGCCTGCGTGGTCTGCTCGCTGACCCGGAACGACGCGGCGCCGCGGCGCCCCAGCCCGAACCGATCCGGCGGGCCGACCATGGTGGGCTTGTCGAACCCGGCGAACGCATCGCGCCACACCGCGCGGGCGGCGCCGCGATCCCGACCCGCCAGCCAGGTGATGTACCTGCGGTATGACGGGGCCGCCGGCAGCCACTGCCCGTAGTAGCTGGCAAAGATTTCGCCGAGCATGATCGGCAGCGACCAGCCGTCCAGCACGATGTGGTGGTTGGTCAGCACAAACCGGTGCTGGTTTTCTGCGGTGCGGATCAACGCCACCCGCAGCGGCGGCCGGTTGGCCATGTCGTAGACCGCGGCGCGTTCGGAGGCGCATACCTGCTGAATCTCGCCTTCCAGGTCCGGGCCGGCGGCCGCGCCGAGATCGACATACCGCCAGGGCAGCACGGGATTGGCCGGGATGATCTGCACCGCCTCGTCGAACCGTGCGGAGAACAGGGCCGCGAGGTTGGGGTGCCGATTGACGACGGTCTGCACCGCATCGCGCAGCCGGTGCTGATCCAGCGGGCCGCTCAACGCGATGTCGATCTGCACGGCATACACGTCGTCGCCGCCGTGGGCGGAGCTGGCGTGGAACAGCAGCCCCTGCTGCAGCGGGGTCAACGGCAGCACGTCGGCGATGTCGTAGCGCCGCGCGAGCTCGTCGAGCTGCTGCTGGCTCAGCCGGGCGGGCAGGACGTCGGAGGGCGTCAACCCGCCCCCGCCGCCGCGCACGTGCGCGCAGATGCCGACGAGGGCGTCGAACCACAGTTGGCTCAGCCGGCCGATTTGCGCCTGATCGAGAACCGACGGCGCCCACGTCCAGCCGGCGCGCAGCTGTGGACCGTGCTCGTCCTCGACGGTGCCCGCGTTGAGCTCCACGGTGTGCATCAGCGGCATCGGGGTGGCCGTGGCAACCGCGGCGACGGACGCGCCGTCCCGGCTGAGCCGCCACAGCTCGCCCGGGGCATCGGCCGCGGCGCCGAGGCGCCCGAGGTAGTTGAAGCCGATCGGCGGATCCGACTGCGCCGCTTCGAGATTCAGCACATCCGGGTTCAGGTACCGCAGCAAGCCGTAGGTGAGGCCGTCGGGCAGGGCCCGCAGCTGCTCCTTGGCCTCCTTGATCACCGCCCCCAGCGCCGCTCCGCCCGCGGTGACCTCCGCCCAGTCCAAGCCGCCCACGGCCAACGCCACCGGGTACTTGGTGGTGAACCACCCCACCGTGCGCGACAGGTCCGTGTGGTCGTTCGGCGATACCGAATCCTCTTGGCGCCCATGGCCTTCCACGTCGATGCCGATCGGGGCGCCACGGGTGCCCATAAACTCGGCCAGCGCCAAGCCGAAGGCGATCAACAAGATGTCGTGGATGCCGGCGTGGAATGCGGTCGGCACCTCGCCGAGCAGCAGGCGGGTGGTTTCGGTGTCCAGCTCCATCGACAGCTGCCCGGCGGTGGCGAACGTGTCCACGTCGGGGCGCACCGCGGGCAGCACCGCGGGCACCGCGGCGACCTGCCGCCACACCTCCGCCTGCTCCACCACCTCCGGGCGGCAGGCGTGCTCGGCCAACAGCGACGCCCACCGGGAGAATGACGTGGCCGGCGCCGGCAACACCACCTGCTGACCGGCGCGATGCTGAGCCCACGCAATGTTGAAGTCTTCCAACAGGATTCGCCACGACACCCCGTCGACGGCCAGGTGGTGAACGATCAGCACCAGCTGGGCCGTGGGCGCCACCCACAGCGCGCTCAGCATCACCCCGGCCGCCGGGTTCAACCGCGAGCGGGCCTCGATGACGGCCTCGTCGGACAACGTTTGCACCGCGCGCAGGCAGTCGCGGGCATCCACCGACCCCGCCTCGGGCACCGTCAACGACCAGCCCCCGGCGTCCTCGTCGACCCGCAGCCGCAGCATGGCATGCCGATCCAGCACGGCCTGCAACACCGCTAGCACATCGGCCTCGGTCACCCCCACCGGCGCCTGCACCAGCACCGTCTGGTTGAACTGGTCGACCGGCCCTTCGACGCCGTGCAGCCAGCACATGATCGGGGTGGCCACCACCGGGCCGAGGCCCTCGTCGCTCACGTCGGCGTCCCCGTCGACCACGCCGGCCACCCGGGCCAGCCGGGCCACGGACTGCTCGACGAAGATGTCGCGTGGCCGGCACAGCACCCCGGCGGCCCGGGCGCGCGCCACGACCTGCATCGACAGGATGCTGTCCCCGCCCAGCTCGAAGAACGACTCGTCGACCCCGACCCGCTCCAGCCCGAGCACCTGCGCGTAGATGTCGGCAAGCACCTCTTCCACCGCGTCGGACGGGGCGCGGTAGCGGTCGACGTCCTGGTACTCCGGTGCCGGCAGGGCGCGGGTGTCGAGCTTGCCGTTGACCGTCAACGGCAGCGCGTCGATGACCACCACGGCGGCCGGCACCATGTACGTGGGCAGCCGCTCGGCCAGCGCGGCGCGCGCCGAGGCCGGGTCGGCGGTGCCGGTCACGTACCCGACCAGGCGCTTGTCACCGGGGCGGTCCTCGCGGACGATCACCACCGCCTGCGTCACCCCGTCGAGCGATGCCAGTGCCGCCTGGATTTCACCCAGCTCGATGCGGTACCCGCGGATCTTGACCTGCTCGTCGGCGCGCCCGACGTAGCGGAGTTGACCGTCGGCGCCCCACCACGCCAGGTCGCCGGTGCGATACATCCGGGTCCCAGGCGGACCGAACGGGCCGGCGACAAACCGCGTCGCGGTCAATCCCGCCCGGCCGATGTAGCCGTCGGCCAATCCGGCGCCGGCGACGTACAGCTCGCCCACCACGCCCTGCGGCACCGGCCGTAACCAGCCGTCAAGCACGAAGAAGCCCAGGTGCGCCAGCGGCACCCCGATGGGGCTGACGGTGGCGTTGGCGTCGTCGGCGAAGATCTCCCGGAACGAGGCGTGCACCGTCGTCTCGGTGATGCCGTACATGTTGATCAGCCGCGGTGATCCCGGATGATTGTCCAGCCATCCGCGCAGCCGCTGCGGTTCCAGCGCTTCGCCGCCGAACACCACGGCCTCCAGCTTGAGCTGGCCGGCCAGCTCCGGCTGCATGGTGTCGGCGGTCTGCAACGCATAGAACGCCGACGGCGTCTGGCTCAACACGCTGACCTGTTCGGCGACCAGCAGCGCGTGCAGGTCCTCCGGCGAGCGCACCACCGGGTCGGGCACCACCACCAGCCGCCCGCCGTACAGCAGCGCGCCCCAGATCTCCCACACCGAAAAGTCGAACGCCAGCGAATGGCACTGCGACCACACCTGTCCCGCCAACTCCACGTCCACGTCCAGGGTGTCCAACAGCCGGGTCACGTTGCGGTGCGGGATCGCCACGCCCTTCGGCGTGCCCGTGGTGCCCGAGGTGTAGATGATGTACGCGACGTCGTCCGGGGTCGGCCCGGCCGGCGCAGCGCCGGGCTGGCCGTCGGTCGACGGATCGGCAATATCCGAGATGTCTAGGACCCACAGGTTCTGCTCGCGCAACCGCTCGGCCAGCGCGGCGGTGGTCACCGCGGCGATCGGGGCGGCGTCAGCCAACACGAACTGCAGTCGCGCCGCCGGCACCGTCGGGTCGATCGGCACGTACGCCGCCCCGGTCTTGGTCACCGCCAGCATCGCCACGATCGCCTCGGCCGAGCGCGGCAACAACAACGCCACCCGCTGCCCCGGACCCACCCCGCGGCCGGCCAGCACCCGCGCCAACCGGTTCGCGCCGGCGTCGAGCTCGCGGTAGCTCATCGACGCGCCCTCGAAGGTCACGGCCAGCGCGTCCGGCGTGCGCTCCACCTGTGCGGCGAAGGCGACCGGAATCGACAGCAACGGGCTCGCCGGCTGCCGCATCAACGCCGGGCGGTTGCCCCACCGCTCCAACCGCGCCAGCTCGGCGTCGTCGAGCACCTCCACCGACGACAGCCGCCGCTCCGGATCCGCGGTCATCGCCTGCAAGACCCGCTGCAACCGCCCGATCAAGGCGTCGATGGTCTCCGGGTCGAAGACGTCGGTGCGGAATTCCACCAGCCCGCCGATCCCCGCGGGTTCGCCGGCCTCGCTGAAGCGTTCGGCGAGGTTGATGGTCAGGTCGACGCGCGCGGTGCGGGTGTCCACCGGCAACGGCGTGACCTGCAGATCACCCAGGGCCAGCCCGGCGGCGTCGGTGTCCTGCCAGGCGAAGTTCTGCCAGGCCAGCATGACCTGCACCAGCGGGTGATGGGTCAGGCTGCGGGTCGGCTTGAGCCGCTCCACCAGCACCTCGAACGGCACGTCCTGGTGCTCGTAGGCGGCCAGGCTGCGCCGACGCACCTGCGCCAGCAGATCGGCGACGCTGGGATCCCCGGCCAGGTCCACCCGCAGCACCAAGGTGTTGACGAAAAAGCCCACCAACTCATCCAGCGCGGCGTCGCTGCGCCCGGCGATCGGGAATCCCACGGCGACGTCGCGGCTGGCGCTCAGCGCCGACAGCAGCACCGCCAGGCCGGCCTGGACCACCATGAACGGCGTCGCGTTGTGCTCGCGGGCCACCTGCGCCACCCGCTGCTGCAACTCGGCCGGCCAGTTGACCAGCACCGTGGCGCCCCGATAATCGGCGACCGGCGGGTAGGGCCGATCGGTGGGCAGCTGCAGGTGCTCGGGCATGCCGGCCAGGGCGTCCTCCCAGTAGGCCAGCTGCGCGGCGATGCGGCTGTCGCTGTCGCCGATGTCCCCCAGCTGCGCGCGCTGCCACAGCGTGTAATCGACGTACTGCACCGCCAGATCGGCCCAGCCGGGGGCCTGCCCCACACACCGGCTGGCGTAGGCCACCGCCGTGTCGTTCACCAACGGGTTGACCGACCAGCCGTCGGCGGCGATGTGGTGCATCACCGCGACGTACACGTGGTCGTCGTCGGCGAGCCGGAAAAGCCTTGCCCGCATGGGGATTTCGGTGGCCAGATCGAACGGGTGGCGGACCACGGCGTCGATGGCCTCCCCCAGCTGGGCCTGCGACCAGCCGGTGGCGTCCACGACCTCCCAGCCGAAGTCGGCGTGCTCGACGGGCACCACCAGCTGCCGCGGGATCCCCTCGACCGCCGGGAACAACGTCCGCAGGCTCTCCTGGCGGCCCACCACATCGGTCAGCGCGGCGCCGAGCGCGTCGGCATCCAGATGCCCGCGCAACCGCAACGCCAACGGGAGGTTGTAGATCGGCGAGGGCCCCTGGAACTGGTCGATGAACCACAGCCGGCTCTGGGCGAACGACAGCGGAATCACCTCGGGCCGCTGCGCGGCGGACCCCGACGTCAGCGGCTCCAGGCGGGCGTCGTCCCGGCCGATGCGGGGCGCCAACTGCGCGACCGTGGGCGACTCGAACACGGCGCGCACCGAAAGGCCGGTGTCCAGGGCGGCGTTGACGGCGGCGATCAGCCGCATCGCCGACAGCGAGTCGCCACCCAGGTCGAAGAACGAGTCGTCCACCCCGACCCGCGGCACGCCCAGCACGTGCGAGTAGACGCCGGTCAGAATCTCCTCGGTGAGCGTGGCCGGCGCGCGGTACTGGCCGATGTCCTGGTAATCCGGCGCCGGCAGGGCCCGCTTGTCGAGTTTGCCGTTGACCGTCAACGGCAGCGCCTCGAGCATCACGATCGCGGAGGGCACCATGTACGGCGGCAGCCGGTCGGCCAGCGCCGCGCGCGCGGCAGCGGGCTCGACCGGGCCGGTGACGTAACCCACCAGGCGTTTGTCGCCGGGGCGGTCCTCGCGGGCGATCACCACCGCCTGCTCGACGCCGTCCAGCCCGGCCAACGCGGCCTGGACTTCGCCGGGCTCGATGCGGTACCCGCGGATCTTGACCTGCTCGTCGGCGCGCCCGAGGTATTGCAGCTGACCGTCGGGTCGCCACCGGACCAGGTCCCCGGTGCGGTACATGCGTTCCCCGGGCCTGCCGAACGGGGAGGCCACGAACCGTGCCGCGGTCAGGTCGGCCCGGCCCAGGTATCCGACGGCGACGCCGCGGCCGGCCACATACAGCTCACCGGTCACGCCCGTCGGCACCGGTTGTAAGAACTCGTCGAGGACGAACACCGCCGCGGTCGACGGCGGCGATCCGATCGGCGCCGCCCCGGCGCCCGCCGACCCCGCCGTCAGTGGCGCGCTCATCGCCGCATACACCGTCGCCTCGGTGGGGCCGTAGGCGTTGATGACGACCCGACCGGGCGCCCACTGGTCCACCACCTCGGGCGTGCAGGCCTCGCCGCCGAGCAGCACCGCCACCGACTCGAGCCCCCGCGGGGACAACGCGTTCACCGCCGACGGGGTCTGGGTGAGCACGTTGACCCGTTCCGCGATCAGCAGGTCGTGGAAGTCGTCGGGTGAGTGCACCACGCAGTCGGGCACCACCACCAGCCGTCCCCCGCCCAGCAGCGCGGCCCAGATCTCCCACACCGAGAAGTCGAACGCGTAGGAGTGGCATTGCGTCCACACCTGCGCCGCAGGCAGGTCGGCCGGCGTCGACTCCGGCAGGTGCGCCAGGTTGGCGTGGGTGACCGCCACCCCCTTGGGCGTGCCGGTGGTGCCCGAGGTGTAGATGAGGTAGGCGATGTCGTCGGGAGCCGCCGCCGGCAAGGCGATGCCGGGTTGGGGCTCGAGGGCGGATGCCGCATCGAGATCGATGACCGCGATATCGCAGCCGTCCAGCCGCGACCGCAGCTCCGCCGTGGTGATGACGACGGTCGGGGCCGCGTCGTCGAGCATGAATTCCATCCGCGCCGAAGGCAGCGCCGGGTCGATCGCCAGGTAGGCGGCCCCGGTTTTCAGCGCCGCCAGCATCGCGACGACGGCCTGCGCCGAACGGTCCAGCAGCAGCGCCACCCGCGCGCCGGGGCGGACGCCGTGCCCAAATAGCAAGTGCGCGAACCGATCTGCCGCCGCATCGAGTTCGCGGTAGGTCATCGACTGGCCGTCGAACGTGACCGCCACCGCGTCCGGGGCGCGGGCCACCTGCTCGGCGAACAACGTCGGAACCGACACCGCGACCGGCGCCGGCCGCGTCAACACCGCGCGGTTGCCCAGCTCGTCCAACCGGATCCGCTCGGCCTCGTCGAGCACATCGATCGACGACAACCGCTGCTTCGGGTCGGTGGTCATGGCGACCAACACCCGCTCCAACCGTGTCACCAGGGTCTCGATCGTCTCGGCGTCGAACACGTCGGTGCGGAATTCCACCGCGCCGCTCATCCCGGCGGGGTCGCCGGCCTCGCTCCACCGTTCGGCCACCGAGATCGACACGTCCATGCGGGCGGTGCGGGTGTCCAGCGGCAGCTGGGTGACCTGCAGGTCGCCCAGCGCCAACCCGACGGCGGGGTCGACGGGACCGCGGTCGTGCCAGTTCTGCCAGGCCAACATGACCTGCACCAGCGGGTGATGGGTCAGGCTGCGGGTGGGGTTGAGCCGCTCCACTAGGACCTCGAACGGCACGTCCTGGTTTTCGTAGGCGGCCAGGCTGCGCCGGCGCACCTGGGCCAGCACGTCCGCGACGGTGGGGTCGCCGGCGAGATCGGCGCGCAGCACCAGGGTGTTGACGAAGAAGCCCACCAACTCGTCGAGGGCGGGATCGCTGCGCCCGGCGATCGGGAATCCCACCGCCACCTCGCTGCTGGCGCTCAGCTTCGACAGCAGCACCGCCAGCGCGGCCTGGACCAACATGAAGGACGTCGCGTTGTGCTCGAGGGCCACCTGTGCGATCCGCTGCTGCAGCTCGGCCGGCCAATCCACCGCCACGGTGGCGCCGCCGTAGTCGGCGACCGGTGGGTAGGGGCGATCGGTGGGCAGCTGCAGGTGCTCGGGCATGCCGGCCAGGGCGTCTTCCCAGTAGGCCAGCTGCGCGGCGATGCGGCTGTCGCTGTCGCCGATGTCCCCCAGCTGCGCGCGCTGCCACAGGGTGAAGTCGACGTACTGCACCGCCAGATCCGCCCAGTCGGGGGCCTGCCCCACGCACCGGCTGACGTAGGCGACCCCGGTGTCGCGCACCAGTGGTGTGATCGACGAGCCGTCGGCGGCGATGTGGTGCATGACGGCCACGTACACGTGTTCGTCGTCGGCGAGCCGGAAAAGCCTTGCCCGCAACGGGATCTCGGTGGCCAGATCGAACGGGTGACTCACCACGGCGTCGATGGCCTCGGCCAGTTGGTCTTCCGACCAGTCGGTGGCATCGACGACTTCCCAGCCGAAATCGGCTTCCTCGGCGGGTACCACCAGCTGCCGCGGGACCCCATCCACCGACGGGAACAGCGTGCGCAGGGCCTCCTGGCGGTGCACCACGTCGCCGATCGCCGCGCCGAGCGCCTCGGCGTCGAGGTGCCCGCGCAACCGCAACGCCACGGGCATGTTGTAGATCGGTGACGGGCCCTGGAACTGGTCGATGAACCACAGCCGGCTCTGAGCGAACGACAACGGAACCACGTCGGGCCGCTCTTCGGCCGGCCACGGCACGAGGGGATCCAGCCGGCCCTCCTCGCCGCCGATGTGGGTCGCCAGCTGCGCGACTGTGGGCGACTCGAACACGGCGCGCACCGAAAGGCCGGTGTCCAGGGCGGCGTTGACGGCGGCGATCAGCCGCATCGCCGACAGCGAGTCGCCGCCCAGGTCGAAGAACGACTCGTCGACCCCGACCAGTTTCGGCGGCTGCACGCCCAGCACCTGGCCATAGATTCCGGCCAGCACCTCCTCGACCGCGTTGGTCGGGGCCCGGTATTGGCCGGCGTCCTGGTATTCCGGCGCGGGCAGCGCGCGGACGTCGATCTTGCCGTTGACCGTCAACGGCATCGCCGCCAGCACCACGATCGCGGTCGGCACCATGTAGGTCGGCAGCCGCTCGCCCAGCGCGGCGCGCGCCGAAGCCGGGTCGACGGTGCCGGTGACATAACCCACCAGGCGCTTGTCGCCGGGGCGGTCCTCGCGGGCGATCACCACCGCCTGCTCGACGCCGTCCAGCCCGTTGAGTGCGGCCTGGATCTCGCCGAGCTCGATGCGGTATCCGCGGATCTTGACCTGCTCGTCGGCGCGCCCGACGTAGCGCAGCTGCCCGTCGGCACCCCACCACGCCAGGTCGCCGGTGCGATACATGCGGGTGCCGGGCTCGCCGAACGGGCACGCCACGAACCGGGTGGAGCTCAACCCGGCGCGGCCGATGTAGCCGTCGGCCAATCCGGCGCCGGCGACGTACAGCTCGCCCACCACGCCCGGCGGCACCGCCCGCAGCCACCGATCCAGCACGAAGAAGCCCAGGTGGGCCAGCGGCACTCCGATGGGGCTTACCGCGCTGTCCACGTCGCCGGCGACGATCTCGCGGAACGAGGCGTGCACCGTCGTCTCGGTGATGCCGTACATGTTGATCAGCCGCGGCGCCGCGGGGTGATGGTCCAGCCAGGTGCGCAGGCGTTGCGGTTCGAGCGCCTCGCCGCCGAACACCACCGCCTGCAGCGCAAGCCGGGCGCCCTGCTCGGGGTGCGCTGCGTCGGCGGCCTGCAGCGCATAGAACGCCGACGGGGTCTGGCTCAGCGACGTGACCCGCTCGGCGACCAGCAGCGCGTGCAGGTCCTCCGCCGAGCGCACCACGGGATCGGGCACCACGACCACCCGCCCGCCGTACAGCAGCGCGCCCCAGATCTCCCACACCGAAAAGTCGAACGCCAGCGAATGGCACTGCGACCACACCTGCCCGGCCAAGCCCATCTCGTTGTCCAGGGTCTCCAGCAGCCGCGTCACGTTGCGGTGCGGGATCGCCACGCCCTTCGGCGTGCCCGTGGTGCCCGAGGTGTAGATGAGGTACGCGACGTCGTCCGGGGTCGGCCCGGCCGGCGCGGCGCCGGGCTGGCCGTCGGTCGACGGATCGGCAATATCTACTACCCACAGGTTCTGCTCGCTCAGCCGCTCGGCCAGCGCGGCGGTGGTGACCGCGGCGGTCGGCGCGGCGTCACCCAACACGAACTGCATCCGCGCGGCCGGCACGGACGGGTCGATCGGCACGTACGTCGCCCCGGTCTTGCTCACCGCCAGCATCGCCACGATCGCGTCGGCCGAGCGCGGCAACAACAACGCCACCCGCTGCCCCGGACCCACCCCGCGGCCGGCCAGCAGCCGCGCCAACCGGTCCGCGCCGTCGTCGAGCTCCCGGTAGGTCAGCGATGCACCCTCGAAGGTCACGGCCACCGCCTCCGGTATGCGCGCCGCCTGCGCGGCGAAGGCGGCCGGAATGGTCATCGGCGTGCGCCCCGGCGTGCGGGCCAATGCGGCCCGGTTGCCCCACTCGTCCAACCGGGCGTGCTCGGCCTCGCTGAGCACGTCGCCCGCCGACAGCCGCCGCTGCGGGTCCGCGGTCATCGCCGCCAACACCCGCTCGAAGCGTCCGACCAGGGTTTCCACGTCGGCCGCGTCGAAGATGTCGGTGTCGAATTCGATGCGCAGCCGCAGTTCGCTGTCCGGCATCGCCTGGACGGCCAGCGGGTAGTGGTTGTATTCGCGGTGGATGAACTCGGTGACGGCCAGCCCGTCGGTGCCCGCTAACGCGGACGCGTCGAGCGGGTAGTTCTCGTAGACGAAGAAGGTGTCGAACAGGTGGTCCTGGCCGGCGACGCGGTGGATTTCGCTGAGCGCGAGGTGCTGGTGGTCGAGGACGGCGTTGTGGGCGCCGTGCAGCTGGCCCAGCAGGTCAGCGGTGGTGGTTGCCGCGGTGATGTGCGCCCGCACCGGCACGGTGTTGATGAACAGGCCCACCATGGAGTCCGCGCCGGCCACCTCGGCGGGCCGGCCCGAGACCGTCGTGCCGAAGGCGACGTCGGGCTGACCGGTCAGCCACATCAGCACCTGCGCGAAGGCCGCCTGCAGCACGGTGCTGACGGTGGTGTGCTGGGAGCGCGCCAGCTCGCTGACGGCCTGCGTGGTCTGTTCGGGCAGCCGAAACGACGCGACGCCGCGCCGCCCCGACGCCAGCCGTCCGGGCGGGCTCACCAGGGTGGGTGTCTCGAAGCCGGACAGCACCTGACCCCACGCCGTGCGGGCCGCGTCGACGTCACGACCGGTCAGCCAGGCGACGAACCGGCGATACGGCACCGCGGCCGGCAGCCATTGCCCGTGATAGCTGGCGAAGATCTCCCCCAGCAGGATCGGCAGCGACCAGCCGTCCAGCACGATGTGGTGATTCGTCAGTACGAACCGGTGCTGGTCGTCGGCGATGCGGATCAACAGCGCCCGGGACGCCGCCTGGTGCGCGATGTCGCAGACCGCCGCGCGTTCCTCGGCGCAGAGCTGCTCGATCTGCGGATCGAGATGCGGGCCGTCACCGCTGAGGTCGACGTACCGCCAGGGCGCGTCCGGATCGGCCGGGATGATCTGCACCGGCTGCTCGAACTTGTCGGAAAACCGGGCCACCAGGTTGGGATGGCGAGTTACCAGGGTGTGCACGGCCTCGTGCAGCCGGTGCTGATCGAGCCGGCCGCTCAGCGTGATGTCGAGTTGCACCGCGTACAGATCGTCGTCACCCTGCGCCGTGCTGGCGTGGAACAGCAGCCCCTGCTGCAGGGGGGTCAACGGCAGTACGTCAGCTATCCGCATATTGCCGCTGTAGCTCGTCGATCTGCTGCTGGCTCAGGCCAACAGCGATATCGGACGGCGTCAGACCGCCCCCGCCGCCTCGCACATGCGCGCAGATGCCGGCGAGCGCGTCGAACCACAACCCGTTCAACCGGCTGACCTGCGCCTGATTGAGGATCGAGGGCGCCCACGTCCAGCTGGCCCGCAACTGCGGCCCGCCGTCGGTGTTGATGGTGCCCGCGTTGAGTTCGACGGTGTGCGCCAGCGGCATGGGGATGGCCGCGGCAACGCCGGTGACCGACCACCCGCCCGGGCTGATCTCCCACACATCGCCGGAGAGCTCGCCGTCCGCCGAGCCCATCCGCCCCAGGTAGTTGAACCCGATCGGCGGGTCCGTGCCCGCCACGTCGAGGTCCGTGACGTCGGGATTGAGATAGCGCAGCAGGCCGTAGGTGACGCCGTCCGGCAGGGCGCGCAGCTGCTCCTTGGCATCCTTGATCACCGCCCCCAACGCCGCGTCACCCGCCGTGACCTGCGCCCAGTCCAGCGCGCCCACGCGCAGCGCCACCGGGTATTTGGTGGTGAACCAGCCCACCGTGCGCGACAGGTCCATGTGCTCGCCGTGTTCGGTCGAGGCGGCCAGTTCCTCGTGGCGCCCGTGGCCCTCCACATCGATACTGAGCGGCGCCCCGCCGGTGCCCAGGAATTCCGCACACGCCAGGGCGAAGGCGATCAGCAGGATGTCCTGCAACCCCGCGTGGAACGCCGCCGGCACCTCGCCGAGCAGCGTGCGGGTCGTCTCGGGGTCCAGGGACATCGAGAAGGTCCCGGCGTTCACCTGGGTGTCCGACTCGGGGCGCACCGCCGGCAGCGTCGCGGGAATGGCGGCGATGCGCTGCCACGCCGACGCCTGCGCCACGACGTCCGGTCGGCGCGCGCACTCCGCCAACAGCGACGCCCACCGGGAGAACGACGTCCTCGGCGCCGGCAACACCACCTGTTGTCCGCCGCGATGCTGGACCCAGGCGAGGTTGAGGTCCTCCAGCAGGATGCGCCAGGACACCCCGTCGACGGCCAGGTGGTGAACGATCAACACCAGCTGGGCCGTGGGGGCCACCCACAGCGCGCTGAGCATCCTCCCGGCCGCCGGGTTCAGCCGCGACCGCGCCTCGATCACGGCCTCGTCGGAGAGCACCTGCACCGCGTGCACGCACTCGCGCGCGTCCACCGAGCCCGCCTCGGGCACCGTCAACGACCAGCCGCCCTCTGTCTCGTCGTCGACCCGCAGCCGCAGCATGGCGTGCGTGTCCAGCACGGCCTGCAGCACGGCGACCACATCGTCCTCGGTGACCCCCACCGGGGCCTGCACCAGCACGGTCTGGTTGAACTCATCGACGGGCCCCTCGACGCTGTTCAGCCAGTGCATGATCGGGGTGGCGACGACCGGTCCGAGGCCCTCGTCGCTGACCTCGTCACCGTCGGCGATCCCGACGACCAGGGCGAGCCGGGCCACGGATTGCTCGACGAAGATGTCGCGCGGCCGACACACCAGGCCCGCGGCCCGGGCCCGGGCCACCACCTGCGTGGACAGGATGCTGTCGCCGCCCAGCTCGAAGAACGACTCGTCCACCCCGACGCGCTCCAGCCCGAGCACCTGGGCGTAGATGTCGGCCAGGATCTCCTCGACCGCGTTGGCCGGGGCGCGATAGTTGTCGGCGTCTTGATACTCCGGCGCCGGCAACGCTCGCTTGTCGAGCTTGCCGTTGACCGTCAACGGCAGCGCGTCGACGACGACCAGGGCCGCGGGCACCATGTAGGCGGGCAGTCGTTCGGCCAGCGCGGCGCGCACGGTGTGCGTGTCGACGGCCCCGGTCACATACCCCACCAGCCGCTTGTCGCCGGGACGGTCCTCGCGGACGATCGCCACCGCCTGCTGCACCCCGTCTTGCGCGGCCAGCGCCGCCTGCACTTCACCGAGTTCGATGCGGAATCCGCGGATCTTGACCTGGTCGTCGGAGCGCCCGACGTAGCGCAGCTGCCCGTCCCCGTCGTCGTTCAGGCCCCACCAGGCCAGGTCGCCGGTGCGGTACATGCGCATCCCCGGGGCGCCGAACGGGCACGCGACAAACCGCGTCGACGTCAGGCCCGGCCGCTGCCAGTACCCCAACCCCGCGGCCCCGCCGGCCACGTACAACTCCCCCACCACGCCGGGCGGCACCGGCTGCATCCAGCCGTCGAGCACGAAGAAGGCGTAGTTGGCCAGCGGCACGCCGATGGGGCTGGCGGAGCTGCCGAGGTCGTCGGGGAAGATCTCCCGGAACGAGGCGTGCACCGTCGTTTCGGTGGTGCCGTACAGGTTGAGCAGGCGCGGCCGCCCCGGATGGTTGTCCACCCACGAACGCAGGCGCTGGGGTTCCAGCGCCTCGCCGGCGAAGATGACGGCCTGCAGGTTGAGCTGACGTCCCAGCTCGGGCGCGAGCCCGTCGGCGGTTTGCAGCGCGTAAAACGCCGACGGGGTCTGGCTGAGGACGGCGACCTGTTCCTTGACGAGCAACGCGTGGAAATCCTCGGGCGAACGCGCCACCGACTCGGGCACCACCACCAGGCGCCCGCCGGAGAGCAGCGCACCCCAGATTTCGCACACCGAGACGTCGAACGCCAGGGAATGCCACTGCGACCACGCCTGCCCGGGCGACAGCTCGACGTCCAGGGACTCCAGCAGCCGGGTCACGTTGTGGTGGGTGATGGCCACGCCCTTGGGGACGCCGGTGGTCCCCGAGGTGTAGATGAGGTAGGCGACGTTGTCCGGCTCCGGCACCGGCAGCGCGGTACCGGAATCAACCGCAGCGTCTCGGACTTCGTTGAGATCGATGATCAGCAGATCGCGCTCGCCCAGCCGGTCCACCAAACCGGTGGTGGTGATCGCGGCGATTGGGGCGGCGTCGTTGAGCATGAACTCGATTCGGGCCGCCGGCACCGCCGGATCGATCGGGACGTACGCGGCGCCGGTCTTGAGCACCGCCAAAATCGCCACGATCGCCTCGGCCGAACGCTCCAACAGCAGCGCCGCCCGCTGTCCCGGCCCCAGCCCGTGGCCGGCCAGCAGGTGCGCCAGCCGGTCGGAGGCCTGCTGGACCTCGCGGTAGGTCCAGGTGCGTTCGCCGAACGTGATCGCCGCCGCCTCCGGGGTGCGGGCCGCCTGCGCGGCGAACAGCGCCGGAATGGACGGCGTGGACGGCGCCGTCGCGGCCGGCCGGTTCAACACCGCACGGTTGCCCCATCCGTCCAGCCCGTCGAGCTCGGCGGCGTCGCGCAGATCCATCGACGAGAGGCGTCGGTCCGGATCGGCGGTCATCGCCACCAGCACCTGGCTCAACCGCTTCGCCAATTCCGATACGTCGAAGTTCGCCAACGGCCCCCCGGCGCCCGCCGTGCTGAGGAAAAGCTGATCGCCGGCGCCGGAGAAGATCAACGCAAAGTCGCCCACCTGAACGGGGTTGGTGAATGACGCCGACGCCGCGACACCCGCGAAATCCATGGTCATCTTGGACGGCATGAAATTCACGCTCACCCGATTGGTGGGCCCGCCGTTCGAACCGGCTTTGCGTTCCAGGGCGTGCACCGGGAATCGCTGGTGCTGCAACGCTTCCCGTATTCGCGCATCGACGTACTGGCAAAAGCCCGCGACCGTCGACGCCGGCGGAATCGTCAACACCAGTGGCACCACCCCGGAAAGCATTCCGGCAAGCGTCTTTGACTCCGGACGCACCCGCCGGCTGACCGGGAAGTCGAGCACCACCTGCGAGCTGTCGGCGCACCAACCGCGGACCAGCAGGGCGGACGCCGCCGTGATGAGCGACGAGCGGGGCACCCGCCACGAGTCGGCCAACTCTTGCACGCGCCGAAGGACGTTGGGGTCCAAGCGAACCGGCGCCGACGGCGCTGACGCGTTCCCCTCATCCGTCGCCGGGAGCAAGCCGCTGGGTGGCCCGCCTTCCGGCGGCAGATTCTTGGCCCAATAGTCCTGATCTTCCTGATACTCGGGAGACGCTTCGTATTCCGACTCGCAACGCACCAAATCGGCCAGCGAGCCAAAGAACGCGGGAGGAACGGGCGCGTCCGCAATGAATGCGGCGTACACACTCGCCATTCGATTGGCAATCAGCGTAATTCCCGTGCCATCAATGGCTATGTGGTGGAAGCACCCGAACAAATAAAATTCATCGGCCCAGGTCTGGAATAGCGCGAATCGGAATAGCGGGCCATCCAATGGCATTGGTGTGCCTTGGATCGCTAATGCCATCGCCTTGGCTTCCTGCACCGGATGGCGCGCATCGCTCAGGTCATGAAATTCCAGCGCGACGTCCGGGTCCTCAATCGGCCGTTGGCAGGCCTGGCCGTCCACCTCGACGATCGCGATCCTGGCCGGTTCGGCCTCGCGCATCACGTGACGGATCGCCCGATCGAGCACGTCTCGCTGCACCACGCCGTCGAAGCGCACCAGAACGCCAAGCTGCCAGTCAGTTCCGGAGTGACCCGTTTCTTCCGCCAGCCAAATGTCTAGCTGACCCCGCGTAAGCGGAAGTCCCTTGTCAACAAATTCCATCCGGTCTACCCAGAGCCCTGTCCCGTTGCCAACCTCTCGCGCAGACTCTTCGGCCGGATATCGGTCCAGTTCTGTTCGATGTAGTCCAGACACGCCGCGCGTTTCGCTTCCCCGTGCACCACCCGCCAGCCGGCTGGGACATCGGCGAAGGTCGGCCACAGGCTGTGCTGCTCTTCGTCGTTGATCAAGACGAAAAACTCGCCATCGTCGTCGTCGAACGGATTAATGCTCACCGTGTCTCCAGACCATCTCTTTGACATGGGTAGAACAAGTTCTAAACGATACTGAGCCCGATGAAGGTTTGTCTCGGGGTTGGTGGAATTAAGGGGGCGACCCCACGCCCTAGGCCCGCGCGCCGCGACGTCGTCAGAGGTACGCCCTGGTAGACCGGCTGCGGCGGCGACGGCTCGCGGCCGCGGTCCGTGGGCGAATCGACGCAGGCGGCGCCGGCGTCGACGGTGGGCCGGCCAATTGGCGCGTTCGCACCTACCCGCCCAGTGCCGTGGGCGATAATCGACGCCGGAGGCCTGGTGGCCAGGGTCGTGGGTGTTAATTGCGCTGGCGCCACGAAGTTCACGGAGAAGTTCACGGAGAAGTGGGAGGCAGCTGGACTACTTGCACCGACGGCCCCTCGACGTCGAGCCGCTAGCTGATGCGCGTCGCCACTCGATGACCGGGGGCCGGATCAGACCGGGGGATCCACAATTATTTATCCGTAAAGACACCATGAATCATGGCGAAAAACACATCTGGTTGAGGCGACATAAATGAACAACCCTAGCGAAACTTCGATGAATGCCGACTCGGAAGACAATTCACAAGTTGCGATGTCAGAGCACCTGGCTGACGACCTGCTGTCTACGACGGCCGGTGGATGGCGCAGCTTTTACAACAAGCTCAGCCGCCGTTTAGAGGACGTCGGTGTCGCCGATTCGTCGTTTTTCCTCAATTATGGATATCTCGCGCTGGATTCGAACAATGAATCCGCTTTCGACATTCCGCAGGGCACGTTCAACGCCAACTCGGTGCGCCTGGTGCTCGAGGTCATCGGTTCCGTCGACCTGAATGGCCTCGACGTTGTCGAGATCGGGTGCGGCCGCGGCGGCAACAGCGCACAGGTGGCGCAGAAGTTCACCGCGCGGGTGACGGGCATCGACATGTCCTCGGAGGCGATCGCCTTCTGCCAACGGGCGCACGCCAAGCATTCGATCGACTTCAAGGTCGGCGATGCGCTGGATCTTCCCCTGCCCGATGGGTGCTGCAATGCCGTCCTCAACGTGGAGTCGTCGCACTCCTACGGGAATCTGCCCAAGTTTTTAAACGAGGTCCGCCGGATTTGCCGACCCGGGGCGTGGTTCTTGCACACGGACTTTTTGAGCTCCGAGGATTGGGACTACGTGCGGTCGCGGCTGAGCGCCCTGGGCTTCGTCACGGAAAACGACCGCGACATCACCGCCAACGTGCTGGCGTCGCGCGATCACGCGAGCAACAACTGGGAGCAGGTCTACGGCGACGGGAATGCCCGCGTGGCGAACTTCCTTTCGCTGCCCGGCTCGGCGATCTACGAGCAGATGCGCGCGGGGCTGTTGGAGTACCGGATACTGCGGTCTCAGTTGCGCACCTGACGCATGAACTGACCGAGGCGGTCGAGCGCCGCGGCGTATTCGTGTTGAAACGGTGTTCCGTAGCCGACGATGATTCCCGTTGCGCGCGGCCGTGTTCCGTGCCAAAAGGGGGCGAGGCCGGTGAGCGCGATGTCTCGTGCCCGGGCGGCGGTCACGAGGTCGGTTTCCGAAAGATCTTCGGGTAGCGAAATGACCGCGTGCAGGCCGGCGGCGACGCCCTTTATGCGTATCGCGGGCGCCGAGTGGCTGAGAGTCGCGACGAGTGCGTCGCGCCGATCCCGGTAACGGCGGCGCATTCGGCGGATGTGTCGGTCCAGGCCGCCCGATTCGACCAGCTCGGCGAATGCCAACTGGGCCAAGACGTCTGTGCCGCGGTCAGCGCGCCGCTTGGCTTCGATCACCGCATCGAGCAGGCCCGCGGGGGCCGCGATCCAGCCCAATCGGAGGCCGGGAGCCAGGCTCTTGCTGGCGCTGCCGACATAGACGACGTGGTCTGGCGCGAGCCCCTGCAGGGCGCCGACGGGATGGCGGTCGTAGCGGAACTCGCCGTCGTAATCGTCTTCGATCAGATAGGCGCCCCGGGTTGCGGCGATCCGGACGAATTCGGCGCGTCGGTCGGCCTGCAGCGTGGCGCCGAGGGGGGCTTGATGCGCTGGAGTGAGGACCGCCGCCGCGGCCGATGAGGCAAAGTCTTCCGGCCGGGCGCCGTCGCTGTCGACGCGCAGTGGGAGGACCGAGAGTCCGCTCGCGATGGCTGTGGCGCGGTGGTCGGGCAGACAGGGGTTCTCCAGCGCGATCGACTCCGCGCCGCCAGCGACGAGCGCGTCACACACCAGCCGCAACCCCTGCGTGAAGCCACTGCAGATCACGATGTGCTCGGCGGTGGTGAGCACTCCCCGCACCCGGCCGAGGTAATCCGCTAGCACGGCGCGCGCGCGTGCCGATCCGCGCGGATCGGACGGGCCGAGGTCGGAGTGCGGGGTCCCCTGAAGGGCCCGTCGTAGCGCTCGCAGCCATTCGGCGCGAGGAAACATGCTGAGGTCCGGGCGCCCGAGACGGAAGTCGGCGGCGATGCGGGGGAAGGTCGCCTCGGCGGGCAGTCGCACCTGGCTATGCGGCCCGGAAGCCACCTCGGTTGCCGCGCCGGGTCGGGCGCGTAGGTACCCCTCGGCCGCCAGCTGTGCATAGACCTCGACGACGGTTCCTCGTGCGAGCCCGAGCTGCGCGGCCAGCGACCGCGACGACGGCAACCGTTGGCCGGGGGTCAGTCGCCCGTCCCGGATGGCTTGTCGCAGGGCACCTTCGAGCGCCGCTCGTCTGCCCCGGCCGGCAGGCAGGTCGAGGTGCAGGTCGACCCCGCCCGCAGAACTGGTCCACGAATCTGCCACTGAATTGGACCTTACACATGGGCCGATCCGTTCGTAGCGTCGACCACGACATGTTTTGCGTAATGAAGCAAGAGACCGTGCGTGCGGCCGACCGGCGCCTCGACCGGACAGCCAGTTGGACGGCTCAGGCCAATGCGGCTCAACGCGCCGCGGAGACGCTGCGGCCACCGCACCGTCGCCTCCTCGACGACCCCTACGCGCGACACTTCGTCGGGCACAGGGCGTTACGGGCCATCCTGGTGCATCCACGGGTAGCCGACGCCGCCCTTCGAGTGATGGACAAGCTGTGGGGCGGGCTGCACGCCCACATCGCGCTGCGGGTGCGCTTCGCGGACGATGAATGCCAGGCCGCCGTGAGCGACGGGATCGACCAGCTCGTACTGCTCGGCGCGGGGTTCGACACCACCGCCCTTCGTCGTGCCGCCGACCCGGTCACGGTCTTCGAGGTGGACGCGCCCACCACGCAGGCGGACAAGCGCCGCGTGATCGAGCGGCACCTTCCGCCGCATCACGGCGCCCAAATGGTGTGGGTGCCTTGTGATTTCGAACGACGGGTGTTGCGCGAGCGCCTGGTGAGCAGCGGGTTCGATCCGGCCCGTCGAAGCATCATCGTGTGGCTCGGCGTCACCCCCTATCTCACCTGCAGTGGCATCGATGCGACGCTCGCCGATCTGGCCGCGCTCTGCGCGCCGGGCAGTCGCCTCGTCGTCGACTACATCGGCGCCGGGGTCGCAACCGGGCAGGCACAATGGGCAAGCGCGCGCCGGGTTGCCCGGATGGTCGCGCGGCGCGGGGAGCCGTATCGCAGCGACTTCACCCCCGCCGCGCTGGATGCGCTACTGACAAGGCACGGTTTCCGGCCGGTCGAGCACCTGGGGGTGTCGGCGCTGCTACGGCGCTACGACCCCCATCACAGCAGCCAGCTGGCCACCGATGACTGGCTGGCGGTGGCCAGCGCTCGGCGCCGATAGCAGGTCGCGGACGAAGGCCCACGCACCGCAGGACGCGCTAGCAGTCGATCTCGGCCTTCAGGTCGAATTCGGCCAGGGTGCGCGACGTGATCGCGCGCAGCTCTTCTACGGTGTTGGGCCGGCCGGGGATGTAGGCGGAGATCCTGACGAAGATCGTGCGGCGGATCCGGCCCGAACCGACGAAAAGCTGTCCGCCCCGGTGCTCGAGGGTGCCCTGCGTGATGTCGGGCTCGGGGTTGCCCATGTACACGTAGTCGGCATCGGTGCCGTCGGGGCGGTTGGCCGCCGCGGGTATCTCGCCGACGTTGGACACGGTGACCGGAAGGCTGGCGCCGCCGGCCGCCATCCCCAGCAGCCGCCGGGTCACCCGCGTCGGTATCAGCGCCGCCAGCGGGAGCGTCGCCAGGTTCTCGTCGTCGGGGTCCTCCATCGCCGCGAGGATCGCTTGGGTGATGGTGACGTGCATCGCCGCGAGGTCCGTCGCCGCGTGCGTGGGGTCGACCGGGACGTCGACGATCGTCAGCGCGTTGCCGCGGGTGTCGTCTTCGGTGCGTAGCGTCACCGGGAATCGCAGCACGACCGTTCCGTCGTCATGGACGCGCCCCAGCCCCACCGCGAGTCTGCACGCGATGCCCGCCACCAGCGAATTGCTGGTTGCGCCAAGGCTTTTCGCGCGAGCGTCCCAGTCCGCCAGGTCGATGTAGGCGGTCAGGGCCGGCACCTCGACAACCCGATCGCTGCCGACGGATTTCGGCGGGGGCGGCGCCGCCCTGACCGAGGAGGTGAATCCCTTGCGGTCGGGCCAGATCCTGCGGGCCGCGACGGCCGACGCCCGCCCGATTTCGGGCAGGTCCTTGACGGTTTGGCGCAGATCCTCGCGCAACGCGCGCCTCAGGGTGCGCGAGCGAGCGGGCGGGTAGCCCAAATCGCGCGTCTTGCCCTCGGCGGCATCGGCTATCGCCTGGCCGAACCCGACGGCGTCGACGACCGTGTGCGAAACCACCAGGCTCACCGCGGTCCCGCCGTCGTCGAGCGGAAGCACTCCGAGGTGCCAGCCGGGTCCCCACTCCGGATCGATGGGCAGGCGGGTCCGCTCGTCGGCCCATGCGCTCACCTCGGCGCGGGGCCGCGGGCTGGCGGCGATGTCGAAGTCCTGCGACGCCGGGGCCTTGACCCAGCGATCACGCGCGAACGGGATCGGGGACCGTTCGATCCTGCGTCCCATCAACCCGCAGCCGAGGTTGCGGTGGAAACGGCGTAAGCCCTCGAGATCGACGGCACGGTCGTAGAGCCAAGTGACCTGAAGCAGCGCCCCGTGCGCCGCCCGCAGCGCCTGAAACGACGCCTGGTCGACGGGGGCGAGCGCGTTGTCGACCGGCTCCTGGCTGCGCGGGCTGACCTTCGCCGCGGGGGCCGCCGGCGCGGTGGTGGTGTCGGTGAGCAGGCCGGCCAGGTGGGTGGCGAGCGTGGTCGGGGTGGGTTGGTCGAGGACCAGCGTGGCGGGCAGCGTCAGGCCGGTCTGCTGGTTGAGGGTGTTGCGCAGTTCCAGCGCGGTCAGCGAGTCGATGCCCAGGTCCTTGAAGGGACGGTCCGGGTCAAGGGCGTCGGGGTCCGGGTGGGCCAGCACGGTTGCGGTGGTGGCGGTGACCATCGCGGTGAGCGTCTGCAGCCGCTGCTGAGGGGATTGGCCGGCCAGCGTGGCGGCCAGCGTGCGGGGGCTGCCGGCGGAGGCTTGCGGGCGGCTGCTGACCAGGGCGGACAGCATCGGGTCCAGGGCGTTGTTGCGGGCGCGGCGGGTCAGCGCCGCGGTGTTGAGGGGGCTGGCCAGCAGGTTGGGCTGTTGACTGGCGAGGGTCGCGTCGAACAGCGCCAGCCCGCGCTGCGCGGTGATGGGGGTCAGGCCGCTGCCGGTCAGGCGGGTCAGGTCGGCCGTGCTGAGGTGCGCGGTCATGCCGGTGGGGGTTTGCCAGTAGCCCCAGGCCACGCTGGTCGCCGGGTTCTGGCTGTGGTGGCTGTGCCGGGCCAGCGCGTCGAGGACGGCGTTGGCCGCCGCGTAGTTGGCCTGCCCGGGGCCGCCCAGGGTTCCGGCCACCGAGGAGAACAAGACGAACGCGGCCAGGTCGTGCCCGGCGGTCAGGCGATGCAGATGCCAGGCGGCGTCGGCCTTGGCGGCCAGGACCGCGTCGAGCTGTGCGGGGGTCAGTTCGCTCACCACGGCGTCCTGCAGCACGCCGGCGGCGTGCACGACGGCGGTCAGCGGATGCTCGGCCGCGATGCTATCCAGCGCGGCGGCCAGCTCGGCGGCGTTGCCGGTGTCGCAGGCGGCGATGGTGACGTGCGCGCCCAGCCCGGTCAACCGTTGCTGCAGGTCGCCGGCGCCCGGGGCGTCGGGACCGCGGCGCGACAGCAGCAGCAGGTGCTTGATGCCGTGGCGGGTGATCAGGTGTTCGGCAACGAGCGCACCCAGCGCCCCGGTGCCGCCGGTGATCAGCGCCGTGCCCTCGGGGTCCAGCACCGCGGGCGGGATCAGCACGATCTTTCCGGTGTGCCGGGCCTGGCTCATGTCGCGGAACGCTTGGCGGGCGGCCAGCAGGCCGTAACTGGTGGTGGGCAGCGGCGTGAGCGCGCCGGCGGCGAACATCGGCGTGAGGGCCGCCCAGGCCCTCCGCAGCGGTTCGGGTGCCACGGTGGCCAGGTCGTAGGCCTGGTAGACGACGCCGGGGTGGGACGCGGCGACGTCGCCGGCCGCGCGGATGTCGGTCTTGCCGATCTCGATGAAGTGACCCCCGCGGGGCAGCAGCCGCAGCGACGCGTCGACGAACTCCCCGGCCAGGCTGTTGAGCACGACGTCCACGCCCTCCCCCGCGGTGGCCGCGCCGAAGGCGTCGGCGAAGCTCAGCGTGCGCGAGGAGGCGATGTGGCCGGCGTCGAGCCCCAGCCCGGTGAGAACGTGCTGCTTGTTCGGGTGCGCGGTGGCGAACACCTCCGCGCCGAGGTGGCGCGCGATCTGGATGGCGGCCTGACCCACACCCCCGGCACCGGCATGGATCAGCACCCGCTGCCCGGCCGACAGCCCGCCGATGTCGACCAGCGCGATGTACGCGGTCAGGAACGCCACCGGCACCGACGCGGCCTGGGTAAACGACCAACCGGCCGGCACCGGCACCACCGTGTGCTCGTCGGTGACCGCGATCGGCGCGAACGCGTTGTTCGGGAACAGCCCCATCACCGCGTCACCCGGACGCAGCGACGTCCCGGGCCCGGCGTCGACGACGACCCCGGCGGCCTCGCCGCCCAGGCCCTCGTCGCCGATCGCGCCCAGCGCCACCACCACGTCATGGAAGTTCAGCCCCGCCGCGCGCACCCGAACGCGGATCTGCCCCGGCGCCAGCGTCGCGGGCGGATCGGTGGGCAGCAGGGTCAGGTTGGTCAGGTCACCCTTGCCGGTGGTGGCCAACTGCCAGCCCGGGGCATCCGGCGGGGTCAGGGCCGCGGCCCGCGCCAGGCGCGGCAGGTGGGCCACCCCGTTGCGCACCGCCAGCTGCGGCTCGCCGGCCGGTCGCGCCGCGATCACGGCCAACAACTTTTCCTCGGTGGCCGCGCCGCCATCAATGTCGAACAGGACGAGGCGGTCGGGGTTTTCGTTCTGCGCGGAGTGCAGCAGCGCCCAGGCCGCGGCGTGCGCCAGGTCGGGCGCGTCGTCGTGCGCGCCGACGCTGACCGCGTGACGGGTGACGACGATCAGGCGCGTGTTGGCGGTGTCGGGCCGCGCCAGCCAGCCCTGCAGCTGGGCCAACACCTGACGGGTCAAAGCATGCACCCGGTCCAGCGGATCGGTCTCGCCAACGTGGGGCAGCGGCCAGATCACCAGCTCCGGGCAGGGCGTCAGGGTGGCCAGGTCGGTGTGGACGGTGCCCCGGGTCAGGCTGGGCGGGAGCTGCTCGGGCACGTCCGTGCATACCGCCCACGCCGGTGGGGTCGCCGCGGGCTCAAGCGGCTCGGGCGCGGGCGACCAGGTCAGCTCGAACAGGCTGTCCGAGACCCCGGCCAGCGGCGCCGGCCCGCCGATCTGGTCGGAGACGGCGCGCACCCGCAATTCGGCGATGCTGATCACCGGGGCGCCGGCGGGGTCGGTGGCGTGCAGCGCGACCGTGTCCTCGCCGGTGCGGGTCAAATGCACCTGCAGCTGGGTGGCCGCCGTGGCATGCAGGGTGATCCCGCTCAACACATACGGAAGCCGCAGCGACGCCGAGTCCGCATCCCCGTCCAACACGGAGGCCAACGGGTGCAGGGCGGCATCCAACAGGGCGGGATGAATGCCGTAGCCGCTGATCTCGGTGCCGGCGGGCAACGCCACCTCGGCGTAGACGGCGTCGGGTTGGCTCGCGCCGATGCCGCGCAGCGACTGGAACGGGCCGCTGTAGCGGTAGCCCCGCTCGGCCAGCGCCCCGTAGAAGTCGTCCTGGTCGACAACCTCGACGCCCGGCGCCGGCGGCGGCGCGGGACCGGCGGCGGGCTGATCGGCGCTCAGCGCGCCGCTGGCATGCAACGTCCACCCGCCGAGCTGCTGTCCGGCCGGGCGCGAGTGCACGCTGAACGCGCGCCGCCCGTGCTCGTCGAGGGGCTGCACCAGGATCTGCAGATCGCTCGGCGCCTGCTCGGACAGGATCAGGGCGGCGTGCAGAACCAACTCGTCGATCACCGGGCAGCCGCTCAACTCACCGGCCCGCAGCGCCACCTCGACGAACCCGGTCGCCGGGAACAGCACGGCGTCGTTGACCCGGTGGCCGGACAGCCAGCCCTCGGCACCCAGCCGGCCGCTGATCACGATCTGGTCTTCATCGGCCAGCTCGGCGACCGCACCCAACAACGGGTGCTCCGCGCCCTGGAGGCCCAGCCCGCCGGCGTCGCCGGACGCGGCCGGGACCAGCCAGAAGCGGCGATGCTCAAACGCATAGGTGGGCAGCTCCACCGTGCGAGCGTGCGGATACAACGCCGGCCACGACGGGCTGCGGCCGCGGTTGTGCAGCGCGGCCAACGCAGTGACCAGGTTGTCTTGATCCGGGTGGTCGCGGTGCAGCGTGGTGATCACCGCCGACTGTGCGCGATCGGTCGCCTGGGCCAACGTGTCGGTGATCGCCGGCGCCAACACCGGATGCGGCGACAGCTCGACGAACGTGCACTCGCCGGCGCCCAGCAGCTCGCGGACGCTGTCGTAGAAGCGGACCGGCTCACGCAGGTGTCGGGTCCAGTAGCGGCTGGACGTGAGCTGCTCGGACGTCGCGAGTTGTCCGGTGAGGTTGGACAGGATCGGCACCGTGGGCGAGGCGAAGGTCAGGCCGGCGGCGATGGCCTCGAACTCGGGCAGCGCCGGGTCCATCAACGCCGAGTGGAAGGCGTGGCTGACCGACAGGGAGGTGGTGCGCAGGCCCTTGGCGGCGCAGGACTCGTGGATGGGGGCGAGCTCGTCGGGATCCCCGGACACGACGACCGCCGTGGGCCCGTTGACCGCGGCGATGGCCACCTTGGGGTGATCCTCCAGCAGGGCCTCGACCTGGCGTTCGGTGGCCTGGATGGCCAGCATCGCGCCGGGCGGGCAGGCCTGCATTAGCCGACCGCGAGCGGTGACCAACTCGGCGGCGTCGGCAAGGGAAAACACGCCGGCCACGTACGCGGCGGTGAGTTCCCCGATGGAATGCCCCAGCAGATAGTCGGCGGTGATCCCGGCCGCGCTGACCAGGGCGTGCATGGCGGCGCCGATCGCGAACAGCGCCGGTTGTGCGTATTTGGTTTGGTGGATCAATTCGCCTGCGGCACTGCCCGATTCGGCGAACATCAGTTCGCGCAGCGAAACGTCGAGGTGGGCGTCGAGGGCCGCGCAGACGTCGTCCAGGGTGCGCGCGAAGACGGGGTGGTGTTCGTAGAGTTCTCGGCCCATGCCGGGGTATTGGGCGCCCTGGCCGGGCAGCAGGAACACGGTTTTGCCACGCAGGTGGGGCAGGTAGTGGTGTTGGGTCAGCCGCGGGTGGGGTTGGCCCGCGCGCAGCGCATCCAGGGCGTCGAGCAGCTCCTTGCGCGCGGCGGCCGTCGGCGCGGTGATCGTCGCGCGATACGGGTGGTGGGTGCGGGTGGTGGCCAGGCTGTAGGCCACATCGGTGAGGTCCAGGTCGGGGTGGCTGGTCAGGTGCTGGTGCAGCCGGTCGGCCTGCGCGCGCAACGCGGTGGGGGTGCGCGCCGAGATCGGCCACACCAACCCGAACCCGCCGTCGTGCTCGGGGTGCCGGGTCTCCGGTTCGGCCGGCGCGGCGGGGGCTTGCTGCAGGATCAGGTGCGCGTTGGTGCCGCTGATCCCGAACGAGGACACCGCGGCGGTGCGCGGGTGATCGGTGACCGGCCAGGCCACCGGCTCGGTGAGTAGCCGCACCGTGCCCGCCGACCAGTCGATGTGCGGGCTGGGCTGATCGACATGCAACGTCGGGGGCAACGTGTCGTGGTTCAGTGCGGCAACCATTTTGATGATGCCGGCCGCCCCGGCCGCGGCCTGGGTGTGACCGATGTTGGACTTGATCGAGCCCAGCCACAGCGGCCGCTCGGCGCTGCGCGCGGCACCGTAGGTGGCGATCAGCGCGCCGGCCTCGATCGGGTCACCCAGCGTGGTGCCGGTGCCGTGGGCCTCGACCACGTCGACCTGGTCCAGCCCGATCCCGGCGTTGGCCACGGCCTGGGTGATCACCCGCTGCTGGGAGGGCCCGTTGGGCGCGGTCAACCCATTCGAGGCGCCGTCCTGGTTGATCGCCGACCCGGCGATGACCGCCAACACCGGATGCCCATTGCGCTGCGCGTCGCTGAGCCGCTCGAGCACCAGCACCGCGGCGCCTTCGCCGAACGCGGTGCCGTCGGCGTTGGCGGAGAACGTTTTACAGCGCCCGTCGGCGGCCAGCCCGCGTTGCCGGGCGAACTCGGTGAAGATCGCCGGGGTGGTCATCACGGTCGCGCCGCCGGCCAGGGCGAGCGCCGATTCGCCGTTTCGCAGGGACTGGCAGGCCAGGTGGGTGGACACCAGCGAGGACGAGCAGGCCGTGTCGACGGTGACGGCCGGGCCCTGCAGACCCAACGCGTAGGCGACCCGCCCGGAGGCCACGCTGGTCGACGAACCGGTCAGGCCGTATCCCTCGGCGGTGTCGGAGCCGCCCGCGCCGTAGGGTTGCGACCACGTTCCGACGAACACCCCGGTGTCCGAACCGACCAACCCGGCCGGATCGATGCGGGCGGACTCCAGGGCTTCCCAGCACACCTCCAGCAGCAGCCGCTGCTGCGGATCCATGCTGTGTGCCTCGCGCGCCGAGATGCCGAAGAAGTCGGCGTCGAACCCGGCGGCGTCGGCCACGAACGTTCCGGCGCGGGTGTAGGTCTTGCCCACCGCATCGGGATCCGGGTCGAACAAGTCCGCCAGATTCCAGCCCCGGTCGGCCGGGAACTCCCCCACCGCATCGATGCCCCCGGCCACCAGCTCCCACAACCCCGCCGGCGAATCCACCCCACCGGGAAACCGGCAGGCCATCCCGACGATCGCGACCGGTTCTAACGCGCGTGCCCGCAGCTGCCGCAGGTCTTCGTTCTCGATAAGGGCAGCCCGGAGGGCCTCGGTTAATTTATCGAGCTGGCTTTGCATCAGCCATTTCCTCGAGTTTTCAGCGCGATGGCGATCAGGTCGTCGGCGTCCATGTCGGCGAGGCGTGATTTGGTTTGTTCATGATCGGCGTCGCGGTCCTCGCTGGACGCGAGTTTGCGTAGCAGCGCCAAGATGTCGGCCTCTTCGAGTCGACTGGCCGGAATCGACGTGACTAATTCTTGAATTTGTCGGACGTATTCGTTGGTCGGAGATGCCGCCGCGGTCCCGCCGAGTTGGGCGGTGAGGTGGTGGGCCAGGGCCGTGGGGCTGGGGTGGTCGAACGCCAGGGTCGCCGGCAGTGTCAGCCCGGTGTGTCGGTTGAGCGTGTTGCGCAGCTCGAGGGCGGTCAGCGAATCGATGCCGAGGTCCTTGAAGGGGCGGTCGGGGTCGAGGGCGCTGGGGTCGGGGTGGGCCAACACGGCGGCGGTGGTGGCGGTGACCATCGCGGTGAGAGTGTGCAGCCGTTGTTCGGGGGTTTGGGTGGCCAGCGTGGCAACCAGGGTGCGCGAGGTCGCGCCGGCGGCTTGGCGCCGGCTGGTGACCAGGCCGGACAGCATCGGGTCCAGGACGTTGTTGCGCGCCTGGCGCGTCAACGCGGCGGTGTTGAGCGGGCTGGCCATCAGGTTGGGCTGTTGGCTGTTCAGCGCCGCGTCGAAGAGTGCCCGGCCGCGCTCGCTGGTGATGGGGACGACGCCGCTGGCGGTCAGGCGGGTCAGGTCGACGGTGTTGAGGTGGGCGGTCATGCCGGTGGGGGTTTCCCAGTAGCCCCACGCGACGCTGATCGCCGGCCGTTGGGTGTGCTGGCGCTGGTGAGCCAGCGCGTCGAGGACGGCGTTGGCGGCCGCGTAATTGGCCTGCCCGGGGCCGCCCAGGGTTCCGGCCACCGAGGAGAACAAGACGAACGCGGCCAGGTCGTGCCCGGCGGTCAGCCGATGCAGTTGCCATGCGGCGTCGGCCTTGGCGGCCAGCACCGCGTCGAGCTGTGCGGGGGTCAGTTCGCTCACCACGGCGTCGTCCAGCACGCCGGTCGCGTGCAGCACCGCGGTCAGCGGGTGCTCCGCCGCGATGGTGTCCAGCGCCGCGGCCAGCTCGGCGGCGTTGCCGATGTCGCAGGCGGTGATGGTGACGTGCGCGCCCAGCGCGGTCAGCCGCTGGTGCAGGTCGCCAGCGCCCGGGGCGTCGGGGCCGCGGCGCGACAGCAGCAGCAGGTGCTTGATGCCGTGGCGGGTGATCAGGTGTTCGGCGAAGACCGCGCCCAGCATCCCGGTGCCGCCGGTGATCAGCGCCGTGCCCTCGGGGTTCAACACCGCGGGCGGGATCAGCACGATCTTTCCGGTGTGCCGGGCCTGGCTCATGTCGCGGAAGGCGCGGATGGCGTTGGTCAGCCCATAGCTGGTGGTGGGCAGCGGCGTGAGGGCGCCGGCGGCGAACATCTCGGTCAGGGCCGCCCATGCGGGCCGGACGGATTCCGTCGTCGCGCCGGCCAGATCGAAGGCGTGATAGGCGACGCCGGGGTGGGATGCGGCGATGTCACCGGCCGCGCGGACGTCGGTCTTGCCGATTTCGACGAAGGCGCCGCCCCGGGGCAGCAGTCGCAGCGACGCGTCCACGAACTCGCCGCGCAGGCTGTTGAGCACGACGTCCACGCCCTGCCCTACGGTGGCCGCGCCGAAGGCGTCGGCGAAGGCCAGCGTGCGCGAGGAGGCGATGTGGTCGGCGTCGAGCCCCAGGCCGGTGAGCACGTGCTGCTTGTTCGGGTGCGCGGTGGCGAAGACC
Source organism: Mycobacterium conspicuum (assembly GCF_010730195.1). NCBI lineage: Bacteria > Bacillati > Actinomycetota > Actinomycetes > Mycobacteriales > Mycobacteriaceae > Mycobacterium > Mycobacterium conspicuum. Next base: position 2,401,152 of record NZ_AP022613.1, on the reverse strand, counting down.
TCCGCGCCGAGGTGGCGCGCGATCTGGATGGCGGCCTGACCCACTCCTCCGGTTCCGGCGTGGATGAGCACCCGCTGTCCGGCCGAGAGCCCGCCGATGTCGACCAGCGCGATGTAGGCCGTCAGGAACGCCACCGGCACCGACGCGGCCTGGGCGAACGACCAACCATCCGGGACCGGCACCACCGTGTGCTCGTCGGTGATCGCGGTGGGTGCGAACGCGTTGTTCGGGAACAGACCCATCACCGCGTCGCCGGGCTTAACGCCGGTGACGCCGGGTCCGGTGTCCACGACGACACCGGCGGCCTCGCCGCCCAGGCCTTCGTCGCCGATGGCGCCCAGCGCCACCACCACGTCGTGGAAGTTCAGCCCGGCGGCGCGCACCTGGACCCGGATTTGCCCCGGCGCCAGCGTGGCGGGCGGGTCGGTGGGCAGCAGGGTCAGGTTGGTCAGGTCACCCTTGCCGGTGGTGGCCAGCTGCCAGTCGGGGGCATCCGGCGGGGTCAGGGTGGACGTGCGGGCCAGGCGTGGCATGTGGGCGACCCCGTTGCGCAGGGCCAGCTGCGGCTCGTCGGCCGGTGGTGCCGCGATGACGGCCAACAACTTTTCCTCGGTGGCGGCGGTGTCATCGGTGTCGAGCAGGACGAGGCGGTCGGGGTTTTCGTTCTGCGCGGTGTGCAGCAGCGCCCAGGCGGCGGCGGGTGCCAGGTCGGGGGCGTCGTCGTGCGCGCCGACGCTGACCGCGTGACGGGTGACGACGATCAGGCGCGTGTTGGCGGTGTCGGGCCGGGCCAGCCAGCCCTGCAGCTGGGCCAACACCTGACGGGTCAGGGCATGCACGTGGTCCAGCGGATCGGTTTCCCCGGCTTGGGGTAACGGCCAGATCACCAGCTCCGGGCAGGGGGTCAGGGTGGCCAGGTCGGTGTGGATGGTGCCGTCGGAGAGGCCGGCCGGCAGTTGCTCGGGGGACTCGGTGTAGACCGCCCAGGTCGGTGGGGTGCCCGCGGGTTCCGGCAGCTCGGGTGCCAGGGGCCAGGTCAGCTCGAACAGGCCGTCGGTGAGCCCGGCCGTCGATGCCGGCCGGCCGATTTGGTCGGGGACGGCGCGCAGGGTCAGCGACGCGATGGTGATCACCGGCGCGCCGGCGGGGTCGGTGGCGTGCAGCGCAAAGGTGTCCGCGCCGGTGGGGGTCAGCTGGACATGCAGCTGGGTGGCGGCGGTGGCGTGCAGCGTGATGCCGCTCAACGCGTACGGGAGCCGCAGCGCGTCGGCGTCGTCAGTGTCGTCGGTGTCGTCCAAAGCGGAGGCCAACGGGTGCAGGGCGGCATCGAGCAGCGCGGGGTGGATTCCGTAGCCGGCGACGTCGGTGCCGGCGGGCAGCGCCACCTCGGCGCAGACGACGTCGGGGCGAGCCGGGTCGGAACCGATACCGCGCAGCGACCGGAACAGACCGCCGTAGCCGTAGCCCCGCTGGGCCAGTGGTTCGTAGAAGTCGTCCTCGTCGAGCGGCGGCACGCTCACGGCCGGCACGGGCGCGGGGCGGGCCGCGGGCTGCTCGGCGCTCAGCGCGCCGCTGGCGTGCAGGGTCCAGGCGGGCTGGCCGCCACTGCGGGAGTGCACGCTGAACTCGCGCCGCCCGTGCTCGTCGAGGGGCTGCACCAGGATTTGCAGATCGCTCGGCGCCTGCTCGGACAGCGTCAGGGCGGTGTGCAGGACCAACTCGTCGATCACCGGGCAGCCGCTCAACTCACCGGCCCGCAGCGCCACCTCGACGAACCCGGTCGCCGGGAACAGCACGGTGTCGTTGACCCGGTGGCCGGACAGCCAGCCCTCGGCACCCAGCCGGCCGCTGATCACGATCTGGTCTTCGTCGGCCAGCTCGGCGACCGCGCCCAACAGCGGATGCTCCGCCCCGTCGAGCCCCAGCCCGCGGGCGTCGCCGGCCATGGCCGGGACCATCCAGTAGCGGCGATGCTCGAACGCATAGGTGGGCAGCTCCACCGTGCGAGCGTGCGGATACAACGCCGGCCACGACGGGCTGTGGCCATGGTTCTGCAGCGCGGCCAACGCAGTGACCAGGTTGTCTTGATCCGGGTGGTCGCGGTGCAGCGTGGTGATCACCGCCGACTGTGCGCGATCGGTCGCCTGGGCCAACGTGTCGGTGATCGCCGGCGCCAACACCGGATGCGGGGACAGCTCGACGAACGTGCACTCGCCGGCGCCCAGCAGCTCAACGACGGTGTCGTAGAAGCGGACCGGCTCACGCAGGTTGCGGTACCAGTAGTCGGCGTCCATGGTTTCGGTGTCCAGCGGATCGGCCGAAAGTGCTTGCCCCACCGTGGAATACAGCGGGATGCGGGCCGCTGCCGGGGTGAGGTCGGCCAGCTCGGCCAGCAGCCGCTCGCGCACCGCCTCGACTTGGGCGGAGTGCGACGCGTAATCGACCGCGATCAGCCGGATGTGGATGCCGTCCCGCTCGCAGGCCGCGGCGAATTCCTCGAGGGCGGCGGGGTCGCCGCTGATGATGGTGTGGGTAGGGCCGTTGATCGCGGCGATGCTCACCGCCGCAGCCCAGGGTTGCAGGCGCTGCCGCAGTGCGTCGGCGCCCAGCAGCACCGAGGCCATGCCGCCGGTGCCGCGCAGGGCGCTGAGCGCTTGACTGCGCAGCGCCACCACCTTGGCCGCCTCGGGCAGGGGCAGCACCCCCGCGATGTACGCCGCGGCGATTTCTCCTTGGGAGTGGCCGATCACCGCGTCGGGAACGACGCCGTAGTGGCCCAACACGTCCGCCAGTGCCACCATCATCGTGAACAGCACCGGTTGCACCACATCGACGCGGTCCAGCGCCGGAGCGCCGGGCGCCTGCAGCAGGACGTCGCGCACCGACCAGCCCGTGTAGGGGCGCAACGCGTTGTCGCAGTCGTCGACGGTGTCGGCGAAGACGCGGTGCTGTTCGTAGAGTTCGCGGCCCATGCCGGGGTATTGGCCACCCTGGCCGGGCAGGACGAACACGGTCTTGCCGTGCAGGTGGCCCAGGAAGTGGTGTTGGGTCAGCTGCGGGTGGGGTTGGCCCGCGCGCAGCGCATCGAGGGCGTCGAGCAGCTCCTTGCGCGGATCGGCGGCGGCCGTCGGCGCGGTGATCGTCGCGCGATACGGGTGGTGGGTGCGGGTGGTCGCCAGGCTGTAGGCCACATCGGCCAGGTCCAGGTCGGGGTGGCTGGTCAGGTGGTGGTGCAGCCGGTCGGCCTGCGCGCGCAACGCGGCGGGGGTGCGCGCCGACACCGGCCACAACGGGGCCGCCGGCATTGAAAGCTGGGCGGCGTCCTGGGCCTGCCCGGCCGCGGATTCGGTTGGCGCGCTGGGGGCTTGCTGCAGGATCAGGTGCGCGTTGGTGCCGCTGATCCCGAACGAGGACACCGCGGCGGTGCGCGGGTGATCGGTGACCGGCCAGGCCACCGGCTCGGTGAGTAGCCGCACCGTGCCCGCCGACCAGTCGATGTGCGGGCTGGGCCGATCGACATGCAACGTCGGGGGCAACGTGTCGTGGTTCAGTGCGGCAACCATTTTGATGATGCCGGCCGCCCCGGCCGCGGCCTGGGTGTGACCGATGTTGGACTTGATCGAGCCCAGCCACAACGGTTGCTCGGCGCCGCGCGCGGCACCGTAGGTGGCGATCAGCGCGCCGGCCTCGATCGGGTCACCCAGCGTGGTGCCGGTGCCGTGGGCCTCGACCACATCGACCTGATCCAGCCCGATCCCGGCGTTGGCCACCGCCTGGGTGATCACCCGCTGCTGCGAGGGCCCGTTGGGCGCGGTCAACCCATTCGAGGCGCCGTCCTGGTTGATCGCCGACCCGGCGATGACCGCCAACACCGGATGCCCATTGCGCTGCGCGTCGCTGAGCCGCTCGAGCACCAGCACCGCGGCGCCTTCCCCCCACCCGGTGCCATCGGCGTTGGCCGAGAACGTCTTACAACGCCCGTCGGCGGCCAGCCCGCGTTGCCGGGCGAACTCGGTGAAGATCGCCGGCGTGGTCATCACGGTGGCGCCCCCGGCCAGAGCCAACGTCGACTCGCCGTTGAGCAAGGACTGACAGGCCAGGTGGGTGGACACCAGCGAGGACGAGCAGGCCGTGTCGACCGTGATCGCCGGGCCCTGCAGACCCAACGCGTAGGCGACCCGCCCGGAGGCCACACTCGTCGACGAACCCGTCAGGCCGTATCCCTCCACGGAATCGGACCCGCCCGCGCCGTAAGTTTGCGACCACGCTCCGACGAACACCCCGGTGTCCGAACCGACCAACCCGGCCGGATCGATGCGCGCGGCCTCCAGCGCTTCCCAGCACACCTCCAGCAGCAGCCGCTGCTGCGGATCCATGCTCTGCGCCTCGCGCCCCGAGATCCCGAAAAAGTCGGCGTCAAACCCGGCCGCATCGGCCAGGAATCCCCCGGTGCGCGTGTAGGTCTTGCCCACCGCATCCGGATCGGGGTCGAACAAGTCCGCCAGATTCCAGCCCCGGTCGGCCGGGAACTCCCCCACCGCATCGATGCCCCCAGCCACCAGCTCCCACAACCCCGCCGGCGAATCCACCCCACCGGGAAACCGGCAGGCCATCCCCACCACCGCGATCGGTTCGTCCACTCGCACTTGGGCTTCCGTCGCCGCGGCGGCCGAGGCCGACCCGCCCAGCAGCTGACTCAGGTGGGTGGCCAACTCGTCGGGGGTCGGGTAGTCGAAGGCCAGCGTGAGCGGCAGATCCAGCTCGGTGACGGTGTTGAGCCGGTCGAGCAACTCGGTCGCCTTGATCGAGTCAAACCCCAGATCCAAGAAGGGGAGCTTGGGGTCGATGCGGTCCGGGGTGGGATGGCCCAACACCGTTGCCGCTTGCGCGCACACCTCGGCCACCAGCAGCTGATGGTGCTGCTGGCGCAATGCGCGAAGTCGTTGGGCCAATCCCGAGTCGGCCTCCGCAACCGTGTCGGTGGCATCGGGGACGGGTTGCCGCTCCAGCGCGCGGATCGACTCGTCTATCCGGGTGAACTCGTTGTGCTGGTACACCTTCAGGCAGTCCCGCCGCCTGACTTTGCCGCTCGTGGTCAGGGGAATCGAACCGGGTCGCACCAGAACGAGATCCGCCACACTCAGACCGTGCGATTTCGATATCGCCGCGGTGATATCACGCCTGACGGCGAGGATTCTTTGCGCCGCAGCCTCTTCGGATTCTTCTTGCATCTTGAGTTCGACGATGGTGACCAGTTGCTCGACGCCTTCGGCGTCGGGAACCGCTATCGCCACGCAGCGGTTTCGGGTGATCGCCTGGATCGTCTCCTCGATGTCATCCGGAGAGTGGTTGCGCCCGTAGACAATCAGAAGATCCTTCATACGGCCGACGAGGAACAGCTCACCCTCCGAGAGGAAGCCCAAGTCCCCGGTTCGCAGCCAGGGCGCTTCGGGTGTGCCGGGCGACGGATTGACAAGCGTTGCGCCGAAGGTACGTTCGGTCTCTTCGGGCTTCTGCCAATAGCCGCTGGCGACGTTGTCGCCGTGTACCCAGAGCTCACCGACCCTTCCGTCGGGCTGCTCGGTGCGGGTTTCGGGGTCGACGATACGCACGGTCGGCCAGCCGAATGAGCGGTAAGTGACCAGCGGCGTGCCTTCTCCGGTTCGGCTCCGCTTGGCGTGGCCGGCCGTCAGTTCCGCGGATTCGAAAACTACCGTGTCCGGTGGTTGACGCGCGTCGCCGCTCGCCACGTACAACGTGGCCTCCGCGAGCCCATACGAGGGCCGTAATGTCTTGGGGTTCAAGTTGAACGGGGCGAATCGCTCAGCGAAGCGCCGCAGCGTCGCGGGTTGTACGCGCTCGCTCCCATTGACGATGGTGTGCACGGCCCCGAGGTCCAGTCCGGCCAGATCGTCATCCGAGGTCTTACGTGCCGCCAGTTCGAAGCCAACGTTCGGCGCGGCGGTGAACACGCGACCGTTGCGGGCCAGAAATTGCATCCACCGTGCCGGTCGCTGCAGGAACGATGCCGGGCTCATGAACACACAGTGATTTCCGCCCAGCACCGGCATGACGATGCCCAACACCAAACCCATGTCGTGAAACAAGGGCACCCACGACACCATGCTGGTGTCCGGTGGGATAACCCCGCCCTGCTCCACGAAGAGGGCGCCCGCGAGCTGATGGTAATTGGCCACGATGTTTTCGTGCGACATCATGACTCCGGCCGGCGTACGGGTCGACCCGGAGGTGTATTGCAAATGGGCGATGCTTGGCGGACTATCGACCTCGATAGCGGCGACGTCCGGAGAGTCCAGGTCCAGCGAATCAAGCTCGACGATGGACGGCGCGGACTCGCCGGGCTTTGACTGGATGTGCTCGGCGATGTGTCCCGTGAGAGACGAGCTGGTGAGAATGGCAGTGGGCGCCGCGTCCCGAAGGACCGCGTGTACACGCTCGTCGGCGGACCCACCCACCGGCTCAGATAGCGGAACCGCGATCATGCCGGCCTGCAATGCGCCGAGAAACCCGACGACGTAGTCGAGTCCTTGCGGCGCCGAGATCACGACCCGATCACCGGTTGACCCGAAAGACCTCAGCTCCCGTGCCATGTTCAGCGTGCGCCGATACAGCTGCGACCACGTCAGGCTTTCGGGGACGCCCTCCCAGTCCTGCGCGAAATCAACATAGGTGAACGCCGGCTCATCGGGCTGGCGGCTGGCGTGCCCCCGCAGCACGACGGGAAGGGAAGACTCAATCGGCATCATCGCCCTCCAAAACCGGTCCTCATCGCGCCAACGCCGAACACGAGCACGTCTGCGTTGGCCCGGTTGCCCGCCGGGCTTGGATCAGTGCGCGGGCTCGGACTCATCAACGGATTCGACCTCCTCCGCGTCCGGCATTTGACCGGCCAGGTACTCGGCGAGCGACCCAATTGTCGGATAGTCGAATACTGCGGTTGCGCTGATCGTGAACGCCCCACCGAACTGTGGGAGCAACCGGTTGCTGAACTCGACCGCCATCAGTGAGTCGGTGCCGAGCTCGAGGAACCGGCTGGTTGCGGCCGGCGGTTGCGCGAGCCGCAAGAAGCTCTGCACCTCGTAGCGCAGGTACTCGGTGAGGAAGCTGCCGCGCTCCGACTCGGGCACCTCGTGCAGTTGCCGGAGCAGCTCGCTGTCGCCGCGGCTCGCCGTGACCGTGCTCGGCAGCACCGCGTCGAGAAGCGCTGGCCGGGACGAACCCAGCCCACCCTTCGCGGCACGCTGCCAGTTGGCCTTGATGACGGTGGCCTGCCCGGTTCCGTGCCCGAGGATCTCGTCGAGCGCGTTGAGGGAGGCCGAAGGTTCCAGCGGAATCAGGCCCTGCGCACTGAGATTCGCGCGTGCGGCGTGCGACGTGGCCATGCCGCCCTGGGCCCACGGACCCCAGTTGACGCTGGTCGCGGGCAGGCCCTGCGCCCTGCGGGCCGCCACCAGCCCGTCGAGCAGCGCGTTGGCGGTCGCGTAGTTGGCCTGGCCGGGCGAACCGAGCACGCTGGAGGCCGACGAGTACACGATGAAGAAGTCGAGATCGTCGTCCTTCGTCAACCGGTGCAGGTAGTGCCCGCCAAAGGCCTTGGGCGCCAACGTGGTCCGGAAGTGCTCCAGATCCTGCTGCGGCAGCAGCGCATCATCGAGCACGCCCGCCAGGTGGGCCACCCCGGCCAGCGGCGGCAGCTCGGCACGGATGCGGGCCAGCAGCGCTTCGGCCTGCGCCTCGTCGCCGACGTCGGCGGCGAAGACGTGAACCCGGCAGCGGTGCCGCTCGCTGATCTCGGCGATGGCCTGCCGCGCATCCGCGTCGGGCTCCCGCCGGCTGCTCAACACGATGTCGCCGGCCCCGAGTTGGGCCAGGTGCGCCGCCGTGTACAGGCCCAGAGCACCCACACCGCCGGTGATCAGGTAGCTCCGATCACTCCGCGGCTGAAGGGGTTTCGGCATCTGCAGCACGATCTTGCCGATGTGTCGCGCCTGCTGCATGCGGCGGAACGCGGCCTTGGCCTCCGTGACCGGGTAGACCTCGGCGGCGATCGGCTTCAGCTCACCGCGGGCCATGCTTTCGGACACCTCGTCCAGCAGACGCCCCACCCGCTCGGGTTCGTGCTCGATGCACCAGTCCAACGCGATGATCTCGTAGGCGATGTCGGGCCGGGCCGCCGCCATCTGCTCACGGGTCCAGATGTCCCGCTTGGCGATTTCGGCGAAGCGGCCGCCCTTCGCGGTCGCCCGCACCGTCGCCTCGATGAATCCCTCGTTGGTGAGGCTGTTGAGCACCACGTCGACGCCGGCGCCGCCGGTGTCGGCGAGGATCTGATCGGCGAAGTCCGTGCTGCGCGAGTCGTAGACGTACTCCACACCCATGTTGCGCACCGCCGCGCGCTTGTGGGCGCTGGCGGTGGCGAAAACGGTGGCGCCGCACTGCTGCGCGATCTGGATGGCGGCCAGACCGACACCGCCACTGGCGGCGTGGATCAGCACCCGGTCGCCGGGCTTCACGTTGGCCCAGTCGAACGAGAGCCGCACCGTCAGCGCCCCGGCCGGCATGGTCGCCGCGCCCACCAGGCTCACCCCGTCGGGCACCGGCGACAGGAACGCCGCCGGCACATTGACCCGGGTGGCGAACCCGCCTGGCATGAAGCCGAAGACGCGCTGGCCCACCTCGAATCCCGTGACACCGGCACCCACCTCGGTGACGATGCCGGCCAGGTCACCGCCGCCGACCCGGCCCGGGTCGCCCGGATACAGGCCGAGCACGTTGAGCACGTCCCGGAAGTTGAGGCCGGCGGCGTCAACCCGGATCTGCACCTGACCCGCGCTCGGCGGGGGCACCAGCGTCTCGACGAGGCGAAGGTTGTCGATCGCGCCGCGTTCGGTCGGCTCCAGGATGTAGTCGGTCGAGCGGGGTATCGCGAGGTTGCCGCTGCGCGACCACGGCAGCAGCCGCGGTGCCAAGCACTTCCCTTGTCGCACAGCGATTTCCGGCTCGTCAGCGGGTGCGCCAAGCAGGCCCGCCAGCAACGGCGCCGCGTCATCGAACTTGTCGAAGTCGACCAGCCGGCAGCGCAGGGCCGGTTGTTCGGTGATGGCGGTGCGTCCCAGTCCCCACAGCGCCGCCTGCGCCGGGTCGACCGGCTCACCGGATTCGGTTGCCACGGCCCGCTCGGTGACGATCCACAGCCCGCCGGCGAGTTTCGTGTCCTGCTGCGCCTGCAGCGTCCGCACGACCGTGAGCAGCTGGCCGATCTCGCCCTCCAGCCGAGCGGCCAAGTCGGCGCTCGACTCCTCGGCGGCGGGTTGCCCCGCGCTGCGCCAGACGATGCCGGAGACCGGGGCACCCCGGTCCTCGGCCTGCGCGAACAACCGCGTCCACGCCTCCTGATCCGCGGCCGGGTCCACCACGACCGAGCCCGGCAGCTGGGCCGACAGCTCATCGAACCCGGCGATCAACCAGGTGCCGTCGCTCGCGACGGCGTTCTCCGGCGGGGGCGCCGCCTGCCAGCCGATGGTGTACAGGTTGCGGGTGGCGTCGCCACCGAGCCCGCGCAACAGCGCCTCCCGGGGCGCGCGCTTGACCGCGAAATCGCGAATGCCGCCCAGGTGATGACCGTCGCGATCGACGAAGTCGAGGTCGAACACCTGGGTTTCGCTCTCGGCGCTGCCCGTCTGCCACCGCGCGCGGCAGTAGAAGCGCTTCGGCATCCGCTCGGGCAGCATGACCCGCCCGTAGCGCAGCGGCAGGAACAGGTCGGCCATCGGCCCGCCCTCCTCGGTCGCCGCCAGCACCGCCGGGAAGGCCGGGAACGCCACCCCGGTGCACAGGTCGAGCAGCACCGGATGGATCGGCTCGCTGCCCAGATGCTCGGCGAGTTCGTCGCCGATGGCGACGTCGCCGACCGCCTCACCGTCACCGGTCCACAGTGACTTCAGCGAGGTGGACCAGGTGGGGCCCCAGGACAGCTCCATGTCGAGGAAGGTGTCGAACAGCTGCTGCGGACGCATCCGGCTCAACCGTTCGCAGGCCGAGTCGATGGATTCGTCCGACACCGGCGCCGGCGCGTCGTCCATGCTGCTGACGATCTTGCCGTCGGCGTTCAGCGACCAGTCGGCCTCGCGCTCGCCGTACGGGCGGCTGTGGATCTGGAAGGTCGATCCGCTGCCGTCTTCGAGCGGATGCACGGTCAGCTGCACCTCGCGAGAAGCCTTCTCCGGCAGGATGATCGGCTCGTAGAAGAAGACTTCGCGAACCTGCCCCGGTACCCCGGCCGCGGCCAGGGCCATCGCCGCGTACGTCGCACCCGGAACGACGACGGTGCCGTAGATGACGTGATGCGACAGCCACGGCTGCGTCTTGGTGGAGAACCGGCTGGTGTAGACGATGTCGCCGGACGCGAGGTCCTTGGCGCTACCCAGGATGTCGGCGACGCCGGAGATCCCGGCGCCCTGGCCCTCGACGCCGCGGATGTCGGCGTTCTTGGGCCAGAAGCGACGGCGCTGGAACGGATAGGTGGGCAGTTCGAACCTGCGGCGCGGCTGATGTTGCAGCGCAGCGAAGTTCGGCCGATGCCCGGCGACGTAGACCGCGGCCAGCGCCTCGGCGATCTGACGCCGCGCGTCGGTGCCCTTGCGCAGGCACACGACCGCCTGCGGCGCGGCCGAGGAATCCGGCCAGGCCTGGGCCGCCGCATTGGTCAGCACCGGTTGCGGGCCGATCTCCATCAGCACCGTGCAGCCCAGCTTCGCCACCGTCTGCACGCTTTCGGCGAACTGCACGGGCTGGCGGGAATGCCGCCGCCAATACTGGGCGTCCAGCGGGGTTTCCGCGGTGAGGACCGCGCCGGTGCGGTTGCACACCAGCGGAAGGGTCGGCACGGCGAACTCGAATCCCTTTGCGTACGACTCGAATTCGTCGAGCACCGGCTCCAACAGCTCGGAATGGAAAGCGTGACTGGTGTCCAGCCAGGTGCAGCGGACTCCGTCGCCGGTGAGCTTGGCGACGATCTGCTCCAGATCATCGCCCGGACCCGACAGCACGGTGTTCGGGCCGTTGTAGGCGGCCACCGAAATCCGCGGGAACGCCTCGGCGGCGCTTTCCACCCGCTGCGCGTCGGTGAACACCGCCACCATCCGGCCGCCCGCGGGCAGGCTGCCGAACAGCCGACCGCGCTCGGCCATCAACCGGGCCCCGTCCTCGAGGCTGAACACTCCGGCCACACAGGCCGCCGCGTACTGGCCCACGCTGTGCCCCAGCACCACGTCGGGCTCGATGCCCCACGACTGCCACAACCGGGCCAGGCCCATCTCGATGGCGAACAGGGCCGGCTGCGCGAACGAGGTGTGCGCCACCGTCTTGTCGGCTTCGCCGGCCGCGCCGTCGGCCTCGAGGATGACCTCGAGCAACGGCCGCGGCAGCATCCCCTCGACCGCCTCCGCGCAACGCTTCACGGTCTCGGCGAAAACCGGCTCGGTGTCGAACAATTCACGCGCCATCCCCGGGTACTGGCTGCCCTGCCCGGTGAACAACCACGCCGTCTTGGGCGGGTCGCCGCACACGCCACGCACCGCGCCCCTTCCCACCTGGTTCTCGGCCAGTCCGGCCAGCAGCTGGCGGGCCTCGGCGACCGAATCCACGACCAGCGCCGCGCGGTGCTCGAAGTGCGAACGCCCCACCCCGGCGGTGAAGGCCACATCGGTGATGTCGGCGTCGGGGTGCGCCTCCAGCCAGTCCGCGTAGCGCTGCGCCAGCGCGGCCAGCGCCTCGGGTGCCCGCGCCGACAGCGGCAGCACGGTGACGGGCGCGTCGGAGTCCTGCGTCGCGGCCGGCTCCGCTTCCCCGGATTGCGCCGGCGCTTCCTCGATCAGGACGTGCGCGTTGGTGCCGGAGAACCCGAAGGAGCTCGTCCCGGCGCGGCGCGGCCGACCGTTGGCCTGCCATGGGATCGCCTTGTCCACGACCCGCACCGGCAGCGAGTCCCACGGGATGTTCGGCGACGGGTTTTCGAAGTGCAGGTTCTGCGGCAGCATCCCGTGCTGCAGCGACAACACGACCTTGATCAGCCCGGCGATCCCGGCCGCCGATTCCAGGTGGCCGATGTTGGACTTCGCCGAGCCGATCAGCAGCGGCCGGTTCGGGTCGCGGCCGATGCCGTAGGCCGCCGCGGCGGCCTGAACCTCGATCGGGTCACCCAGCGAGGTGCCGGTGCCGTGCGCCTCGAGGTAGTCGACGTCCCCGCCGACCAGACCGGCACGCGCCAGCGCCGTGGCGATAAGCCGTTGCTGCGCACCGCCGTTCGGCACCGTCAAACCACTGGACGCACCGTCCTGGTTCACCGCGGTGCCCCGGATGACCGCGCAGACCTGGTCGCCGTCGCGCTGCGCATCGCTGAGCCGCTTGAGCACCAGGATGCCGCAGCCCTCGCTGCGCGCGTAGCCGTTCGCGGCCGCGTCGAAGGTCTTGCAGCGGCCATCGGCGGACAGCATCCGGGCGCGCGAGGTGGCCACGATGGAGGCCGGGCTCACCAACACGTTCACGCCGCCGGCCAGCGCCATGTCGCAGTCACCGGAGTGCAACGCCTGGCAGGCCTGGTGGACCGCCACCAGCGACGCGCTGCACGCGGTGTCCACCGCCATGGCCGGGCCTTCCAGCCCGAGCGCGAACGCCACCCGGCCCGCGATCACGTTGAGCGCGTTGCCGGTGATGAAATGCGCCTCGAGCGTCTCGACCGAGTTCGCGTGCAGCAGCTGCGAATACTCGTTGGCGGCCACGCCGACGAACACGCCGGTTCGGCTGCCGCGCAACGCCGCGGGCGCATACCCGGCACGTTCCAGGCCCTCCCACGCGATCTCCAGCATCAACCGCTGCTGCGGATCCATCCACACGGCCTCGCGCGGGGAAATGTTGAAGAACTCCGGATCGAAACCGTCGATGCTCTCCAGGTATCCGCCGTAGCGCGTGTAGATCTTGCCCGGCGCCTCGGGGTCCGGGTCGTAGTACTCGTCGACGTCGAAGCGGTCCTCGGGGATCTCCCGGATCGCATCGACCGCGCCGGACAGCAACTCCCAGTACGCCTCGGCGTCGGGCGCGCCCGGGAAACGGCAGGCCAACGCGACGATGGCGATCGGCTCGTCACTGCGCACGGGCGCCGCGACCGGGGCGACCGGCGCGGGGGCGCTGGACTCCGGTGCGGCGAAGCTCAGGACGTCGCCGAGCAGGAAGTCCGCGACGTCGACCAGGCGCGGGTAGTCCATCGCGAGGGTCGACGGCAGCTCCTTGCCGACCGCCCGCTCGACCCGGCGGCGCAGTTCCACGGCCATCAGCGAGTCCATGCCGACGTCGAAGAACCCGGCCTCGTCGCGGATCTCGGACGCATCGATGCGGGTCACCTCCGCGACGACATCGCGCAGGTAGTCCACGACGAGCTTCTTGCGCTGCTGGGCGGGGGCCACGGAGAGCCGGTCCACCAGTTGGGTGTTGCCCGAGGCCGTCGGCGCCGATTCGGACTCCGGCACCTCACGCTGCAACTGCGCGAAGAACGACCGCTTGCCCGCCACCTGGAACAGCGGCAGGAAGCTGGCCCAGTCGATGCGGGCCACCACGCCGTGCGAGGTGCCCTTGCCGGATGCGGCCATCAGTTCGGCCATCCCCGCCAGCGCGTCGGCGGGCGACAACGGCCGGACGCCGCGCTTGTCCAGTTCGGCGCGGGCGGCCTCGTCGGCCATCCCCGCGTTCAACCAGGGCCCGAAGTTGACGCTGGTCGCGGGCACACCCTGCTCACGCAGCCGCCACGTCAACCCGTCGAGGAAGGCGTTGGCCGCGCTGTAGGCGGTCTGGCCGCCGGCACCCCATACCCCGGCGATCGAGGAGGTGCTGACGAAGAAGTCCAGCTTCAGACCGGCGGTGGCTTCGCTCAAATTCCAAGCCCCCCAGACCTTCCCGGCGAACACCCGGTTCACTTCGGCGTCGTCCAGGTCCCGCAGCGGGGTGGTGCTGATCTCGCCGGCGGCGTGCACGATGCCGGCCAGTGGGGGCAGTTCGGCCCGCACCGTCGTCAAGACGCGAGCGACGTCGTGCGGGTTGGCGACGTCGGCGGTGATGACCCGGACGTCGCAGCTGTCCTTTTCGCGGATCGCGTCGATGCGCTGCTGCGCGGCGTCGCTGGGTGCGCGCCGGCTGGTCAGCACCAGCTGCTTGGCGCCGTGCGCGGCCAGATACTCGGCCACCTCCAGGCCGATCGCACCCAGCCCGCCGGTCACCAAATATGTTGCGTCGGAACGCAGTTCCGGCGGGGTGGCGACCGGCTGGCCCGCGCGTCGCGTCAGCCGGGGAACGTAGACGGCTTGGTCGCGCAGCGCGATCTGGTCCTCACCGGCCGGTGCCGCGACCACGAAATCGATCAGTCGCGACCACGCGTCGGCGCCGGAGGCGGGCAGGTCCGCCAGTCCGCCCCACAGGCGCGGGTGCTCCAGCGCGACGGCGCGACCGAATCCCCACAGGCTGGACTGCGCCGGGGACACCGTGTCGGTACCGGCAACCCGTTGTGCGCCACGGGTTATCAGCCAGATGGGGGTGCGCAGTTCGGCGGCGGCCGCGGCGCAGAAGAGTCGCCGCGTTCCGCTCAGGACCTGGTGTTGCACCCGCAACAGCGATTGCGTCGACGCCGTGGTGTCCGAATCGATGGGCGCGAGCAGCAGAATGCGCGTCGTCGGTTCGTCGTCGACGGCGGCGCGCAGCGCGGCCTCCAGCTGCTTCTCGTCGGCGTCGGATACCGGCAGCCCGAGGATGCGGTGCCGGTGCCCGCCCGCGGCGAGCGCGTCGACCACGGGCTGAGCCGCCCGGGCGTCGTCGGTGATGAGAATCCAGGCGGACTTCTCGCCCGCCTTGGCAGCGGCCGCCTTCTCCCAGCGGATCTCGTAGCGGGAGTCCGTGATGGACTGCGCTCCACGCTGCTGGTTGTGTTGTGCGGCAAGCTGTTTCAGCACATCGACGGCCGACTGATTGCCGTTGGCGCCGTCGAGCAGCGCGGCGAGCTCCTCGATCCGTCCGTCCTCGAGCAGCCGGACGGTGTCGGTGCGCACGGCCTCGCCCTGACCCGAGCCCCGGCTCGAGGGTTGCCGGCCGTCGGCGACCCGGTCCTCACGGAACCAGTACTGACGGTGCTGGAACGGATAGGTGGGCAGATCGACCTTGCGCGCCGTTCCTTGCCGCAGCGCACCGAAGTCGGGCCGGTGGCCGGCGACGTACGCGTTGGCCAGGGCCTCGGTGATCTGGCGGTGGTCGGCGACGTTCTTGCGCAACGACGCGATCGCCCGCGGTGCGGTCGCCGGGTCGGGCCAGGCCCGCATCGCCGCGGCGGTGAGCACCGGCTGCGGCCCGATCTCCAGCAGCATCGTGCACCGCAGATCCGACAGGGTGCGCACGCTCTTGGCGAACTCGACCGGCTGCCGCGCGTGGCGGCGCCAGTACCCGCCGTCCAATTTCGCGCTTCTGCCCAGGGCCGCGCCGGTGCGGTTGCACACCAACGTCTTTTGCGGCGAACGGAACTCGAATCGATCCGCGAAGGCCTCGAACTCGTCGAGGACCGGATCCAGCAGCGCCGAGTGGAAGGCGTGGCTGGTGTCCAGCCAGTCGCAACGCACGCCGTCGTCGCTCAGCTTGGCGACCGCCTGTTCCAAATCCTGCCCCGGCCCGGACAGCACGGTGTTGGCGCCGTTGTAGGCGGCCACCGACAGGCTCGGGAACTCGTCGGTGAGGCTTTCCACCCGCTCGGCGGCGGCGAACACCGCGGCCATCCGGCCGCCGGCGGGCAGGCTGCCGAACAGCCGGCCGCGCTCGGCCATCAGCCGCATGCCGTCCTCGAGGCTGAACACACCCGCGACGCAGGCCGCCGTGTACTGGCCGACGCTGTGACCGATCAGCACGTCGGGCTCGAAGCCCCACGACTGCCACAACCGGGCCAGGCCCATCCCCACCGCGAACAGGGCGGGCTGGGCATAGGCGGTCTGCCGCAGGGTGTCTTCGTTGGCGGCGTCGAAAATGACGTCCAGCAACGGCTTTTCGAGCACGTCGGCCACCGCGGCCGCGCACCGGTTCAACGTCTCGGCGAACACCGGCTCGGTCTCGAACAGCTCCCGGGCCATGCCGGTGTACTGGCTGCCCTGACCGGTGAACAACCACGCGGTCTTCGGCTTGTCGGTGCATTCTCCCCGCAGCAATCCCGGCGCGGGGCGATCGTCGGCCAGCGCGCCGAGGAATTCGCGGGCGGACTCGCTCGAATTCACCACCACCGCGGCCCGGTGCTCGAGGTGCGAGCGCCCCACCCCGGCCGTGTAGCACACGTCGGCCAGCGATGCTTCGGGGTTCGCCGCCAACCAGCTGCGGTAGCCGTCGGCGAGCGCCACCAACGCCTCGGGGCTGCGCGCCGAGAGCGGCAACACGGAAAAGCGCCGATCGTCGGCGGGCGCCGGCGCGCCGGCGGCCTGGCCCACCTCGACCGGTGCTTCCTCGATGATGACGTGCGAGTTGGTTCCGGAGAACCCGAACGAACTGATCCCGGCGATGCGGGGCCGCCCGTCGCGCGCCCAGGGGGTGGCCTGGTCCACGACCCGCACCGGAAGGCGGTCCCAGGGGATGTGCGGCGACGGGTTCTGGAAGTGCAGGTGCTTGGGCAGTTCCTCGTGCTCGAGGGACAGGATGACCTTGATCAGGCCCGCGATGCCCGCGGCCGCTTCCAGGTGCCCGATGTTTGTCTTCACGGATCCGATCAGCAGCGGCCGGTCGTCGGCGCGGCCCTTGCCCAGCGCCGCGGCGGCGGCCTGGACTTCGATCGGGTCACCCAGCGACGTCCCGGTGCCGTGCGCCTCCAGGTATCCGACGTCGGCGGCGGAGACGCCGGCGTGCGCCAGCGCGTCGGCGATGACGCGTTGCTGGGCGACCCCGTTGGGCACGGTCAGACCGCCCGACGCGCCGTCCTGGTTGACGGCGCTGCCCCGGATCACGGCCCGAATTCGGTCACCGTCGCGGATCGCGTCCTCGAGCCGCTTCACGATGACGACGCCGACGCCCTCGCCGCGCACGTAGCCGTCCGCGGCCGCGTCGAAGGTCTTGCACTTGCCGTCCGGAGCCAGCATGTGCGCGTGCGAGAAGGTCATCGCCGTCTTGGCGCTGAGCAGGACGTTCGCGCCGCCGACCAGCGCCAGGTCACATTCGCCGTAGCGCAGCGCCTGGCACGCCTGGTGCACCGCGACCAGCGACGAGCTGCAGGCCGTGTCGACGGTGACCGCGGGGCCCTGCAGGCCCAGCCCGTAGCTGATCCGGCCCGCGCCCGCGGCGGCCGACGTGCCGATGGCCACGTAGGCCTGGATCTCGTCGTAGTCCAGTTGTTCGGAGATCAGTCCCAGGTAGTCGTGGGTGCCCAAGCCCATGAACACGCCCGTGCGGGTGCCCGCCAAGGCCGATGGCGCGGTGCCCGAGTGCTCCACCGCCCGCCAGGCCGTCTCCAGCAACAGCCGATGCTGCGGGTCGATCAGCATCGTCTCCCGGTTGGACAGCCCGAAGAACGGCGCGTCGAAGCCGGTCGCGTCATCGATGAAGCCCGCCCGGCGGCTGACGATCTTCCCCGGCGCGTCGGGGTCCGGGTCGTAGAACTCGTCGACGTCCCAGCGGTCTGAAGGCACCTCCGAGATCGCATCGCGGCCTTCGGCCAGCACATCCCAGAATTCGTCGGCATTCGCGGCACCCGGGAGGCGCAGCGCGTAGCCGATGATCGCGAAACTCTCACCCATTGTTTCGGTGGCTGCCTCGGTGGAAGGCAGGGCCTGATTTTGGAGATCGGTCATTTCCGGCCACCCATCACCACGAAAAAACTGCAGCCATCATCCAGCGGTTTGATGCTCAACCGGGTCTCCCCACCATCTAATCGACATAGGTGTAACAAGTTCCAAACCATACTTCCTGGTGAGACGCCTGTCAGGCGATTCGATAATTGGTACGCGCATAGTGTTCTGTGAGCCCGAATTCTTCTGCGACCTGCGCCGATTGGCTTTGCTTTTTGACGCTTCCCTACCGGGTAGCCGCGAACCCCCCGGGCCATGGTAAGACACGGCGAGGCTCAGCCAACACGGTTCGAGCGAGCGAAATCTTCCAGCAGGTCGGCGGCCGTGGCGGCGCTTTTGGCGGGTTCCGTCATTTGGGTGGCAAGTTCACGGGCACGCGCGGCGTACTCGGGCGCGAGAATGGTGCGCAGATCCGCGACCAGCGATTTCTCGTTCGCGGTGGAAAATCGCCGGGCGGTGCCCACCTTGAGCCGTTTGACCGCGGCCCCGTAGACCGCGTGCACCAGGTCCCAAAACAGGATCAGTTGGGGGACCCCCGCGCGCATGGCGATGGGTGTCGTGCTCGAACCGCCGTGATGGACGACCGCGCGGCAGGCCGGGAAGACGGTGCCGTAATTCATCGTGCCCACGACCTTGACGTGGTCGAAATGCGGGACGTCGCCGTAGTCGGTGCCGGCGGCGCCCACCAACGCCCGCTCACCCAACTGCGCGCAGGCCGCGGCGATCATGGCGATCGTGTCGGCCGGAGATTCGACCGGAATGCTGCCGAACCCGAAGAAGATCGGTGGCGTTCCCGCCGCGATCCAGGCGGCGACCTCCTCGTCGGCATCCGTCTGCACGTCCAGCGTCAGCGTGCCGACAAAAGGTCGCTGGGGGGACCGCCGCCGCTCATATTCGGCCCACTCGGCGGCCAGGCCGGGAAAGCACGCCTCGTCGTAGGCCTGGATCTCCAGCGATCCACGTTCGGTGATCCGCCGCGGCGCCGAGCCCCTGGCCCGCGGTAGACCAAGTTCACGACGCTGGGCGTCCTCGGCCTTCTTTGTGCCGCGCCAGGACACCCACCAGAACGCCGTCACCGCGGCGCGGGCCACCGGCGCCGGCAAGAATCGCAGCGTCTGGCCGTTGGGGCGCAGGGGGAAGTAATGCAGCGTGGCCAACGGAATGTCGTAGTACTCGGCGACGTTGGCGGCGGCGTCCTCGAAATTGATGGCGGTGAAGATGAGGTCGGCGCCGTCGGCCAGCGATCTCAGCGTCGTACTCATCTCCTGCCAGCCCTGCAGCAGCGGCCCCGCGATCGCGAGCCGCGCCCTGGTCAGCTCACGGATGCGCCAGGGCCGGCTGAAGAAGCACGTCCAGAATTCGCGGTGCGCGTCCAGGATGGACCGCGCCTCCGGGCCGAAGCCGACCGCCGCGACCCCGGCCGACTTGGTGAAGCCGACCAGGTCGGGCGGGACCGCCATGCACACCTCGTGCCCTCGGCGCGCCAACTCGCGGCCGACGGCGAGGTTCGGTTCGATGTCGCCGCGACTTCCCCAGCTGGCCAGGACAAATTTCATTCATCCGGCGTTCTGGTCACGCGTGCGGGAGTGGTCAAGCTTGCCCAGACCGGTGATTTCGAGGCTGACCGACTTGCGTTGCCCGACGGCACCGAGCAGGAACAAAATGTCGCCGACCGGTGCGCCCAACCAGAAGCGCCAGAACCGCGGACGGAAGAACTGCCAGGCATAGCTGCCGTCGCCCGCCAACCAATACGCGGCGATCCAGAGCAAGTAGTACGTCACGCGCTTCCAGCGCCCGACGACCATCTCGAGATTCATCTGCATGATCTCCAGACCCCAGGCCCGGTATCGCCATTCCAGCTCGTATTTGCTCTGGAACTCAAAGAACGCAAGCATTTCGGCGTTGGTCACCAGGTATTCGTCGAAGACCAGCACGGATCCCTCGACGAAGTGGTCCTTGCAGGTCTCCAGCGCGTGCAGGCAACTCTCGTAGGTGTCCAAATCCATGTGGAAGAGGCTGATCGGGGCGGTCGGCCGCGCCGCCAGGAACGGTTCCAGCGTGTCGTAGGTGCGTCCCTTGATGAACTGGACCTTGCGACCCAGCGGCGCGGGAATCCCGTCCTGCAGGCTCACGCCCGTATCCCGCATGGTGCGTTGCGCGAGCGGTTCGGCTAGTGAAAAGGTGCCCTGCTTCAGCAGCATTTGGTCATCGATCTGCCAGTCTTCGACCAGGCCCTCAAAGGTGTCGAAGCCGTAAACCTGGCGACCGGAAGCCTCAGAGATCAGCCTGGTCGACCAGCCAAGCCAGA
The DNA here is from genome assembly GCF_010730195.1 of Mycobacterium conspicuum. Classification (NCBI taxonomy): domain Bacteria; kingdom Bacillati; phylum Actinomycetota; class Actinomycetes; order Mycobacteriales; family Mycobacteriaceae; genus Mycobacterium; species Mycobacterium conspicuum. The sequence goes on along the minus strand of NZ_AP022613.1, from coordinate 2,380,977 downwards.
CGCCCAGATCCAGCAGTAGCTCGTCGGAGTCCGCGCCGTTGGGTCGCGCCAGTTGCGACGCTTCCCACAACAGCGGGTGGCCGCCGATTTTGCACCGCCGAATGTCCTCGAGCGTGCGGGCGATGAAGGTGCGATAGGCGTCGTCGTACACCCGGGTGTCCCGGGCATACAGGCACGGGATGTAGCGGTCGCGATCGCGATATAAGAGGCGCGCGCAGAAAAGTAGCAGCAGAACCGTGCCCAACACGGCGAGCAGTATCGGAGCGAAATAGCATGCCGTGGCCAGCAGAAGCGCGATGCCGACGACAATCGCCTTCCATATTCTATGCAGCGTCGTCCGATCCACTTCGGTGCTTTTCACCGTCGGACTGTCGACTACGCGCACCGGTTCACCTCCAAGGTTTCGGCCAGACTCGACGTGCTCGGTCGGCGCGGGAGCTCCGGGTGGTGTCGGCTCGTGCACAGCCCAAAAACCCTCCGAGCCGACGACGCCGACGTAATGATTCGTCAACATACCCAATGCGTTTGACAGGTGTGTGATATTGCCCAACTCGAGGACCACGTCCGCTTCCGTCAGGGTTGGCGACGTTGCCCCGGCTGCATTGCCGACGGCTGCCCGCTCCGCCGTTGAGGGGTCGCGAATGGGACGGCGACGGAATCGGCCCGGCGTGTTCCACGCGCGTGTGATAATGCGTCGACTCGATGAATTCGTCTCTCCCCTGGCAGGTGGCTTTGCACCCGATTGACAGCGTTAGCCCTAGCGAAGCAGCATCGGGTCGACGCTCCGCCAAGCCGGGATTTCGCCCCGACATCGAGGGGTTACGCGCCGTCGCGGTGATCGCCGTCGTCCTCTTCCACGCGGACATACCCGATGTGGCTGGCGGGTTCGTCGGGGTGGACGTGTTCTTCGTGATCTCCGGCTTTCTGATCACCGGCCTGCTGTGGCGCGAGGCGAACAGCACCGGCACCGTCGGGCTGGCTCGCTTCTATGGGGCGCGGGCGCGCCGACTGCTGCCGGCGTCGGCCACGGTCGGCATCGTGATCATGCTCGGCGCGGCCGTCCTGATGCCCACGTTGCAGTCGCGGCCCATCATCACCGACGGCATTTTCAGCGCGCTCTATGTCAGCAACTACCGGTTCATGCTCCAGGGCGTCGACTACCTGACCGCCTCGCGGCCGCCGTCGCCGTTCCAGCACTACTGGTCATTGGGCGTCGAGGAACAGTTCTACCTGGTGTGGCCGGCGTTGATCATCGCGACGGCCTGGCTGGTGCGGCGTGCGCGGCGGCGCACCGGGGCCAATGCCGCCCCGTCGGCAGCCCCCTACCTGGTAGTGCTGGCGCTGGTCGCGGCGGTGTCGTTCGCGCTGTCGCTGGCGACCACTCGCTCGGCGCCTCCGGTGGCGTTCTTTTCACTACCCACCCGGGCCTGGGAGTTGGCGGTCGGTGGCCTGGTGGCCCTCACCGCGGGGCACTGGCGCCGACTCCCACCCCTGCCCGCCGCGATCGCGGGCTGGGTGGGGCTCGGGGTGGTTTTGCTGGCCTGCACCCAATTGGGCCGGACCACGCCGTATCCGGGTACCGCGGCGCTGTTGCCCGTGCTGGGCGCAGCGTTGGTGATCGGTGCGGGCTGCGCCACCCCTGAGCAGGGATGCGGCCGTGTGCTGTCGGTCCGGCCGATGCGGGCGATTGGCCGGGTGTCCTACTCGTGGTATCTGTGGCACTGGCCGGTGCTGCTGATGATGGTGCCCGCCGCAGGACCCCGGCACCAGCTCTGGCTGCCGCTGGTCGGGGTGTTCGTGTCACTCGGGCTGGCCGTGCTCACCCTGCGTTTCATCGAGAACCCATTGCGGTTCGCCGCCCCGGTGCGCCGGTCGGCCGGCCGCAGCCTTGCGCTCGGCGGTGCCGCCACCGCGCTGGCGGTTTGTGTGGGCGCGGCGCTGCTGGTCGTGGTGCCGCCCCCGGTCGGCCGTGGCCCGGCAGCGCCCACGCTGGCCGTCACGGTGGTGCCTCCCCCCGCGGGCTCCGACATGGCCGCGTATGACGCGGCGGTGCAGCAGGCGTTCGCGCAGGTGCAGGCCGCGGTCGCGGCCTCGGCCAACCTCAAGGCCGTCCCCGCCAACCTGAACCCGCCGCTGGCCGACGCCACCAAGGTTCCGATCAACGGCCCCAGAGGCTGCTTGCGCGACATACTCCAAGTCGATCAGCCCGAGTGCGCGTCGGGCGATACCGCCTCGTCGACGACGGTCGCGCTGATCGGCGATTCGAATGCCACCATGTGGTACTCGGCGTTGCAGCAAGTCGCCACGCAACGCCACTGGCGACTCGAAACCCTGACCAAGGGCTACTGCCCATGGCTCGACATGCCAATCGTCATCCCCCTCTATGGCCGGGAGTACACCGAATGTGAGCAGTGGCGCGGCCAGGTCCTTGCCCGGTTACAGGCCGAGCACCCGCGGTTGGTGGTCATCGACATGGCGCGGCGATACGGTGTCCGCTACGGCTGGGCGTCGGGTTTCACGTCATACGACCCGGCGTGGGTGGACAGCTTGACCCGACAGGTGCAACAGCTGCGCGCCACCGGGGCGCAGGTGCTGGTGCTCGGGGCGATCCCGGATCCGCAGTCGGTGGTGCCCATCTGCCTGTCCCGCCACCTCGATGATGCGGCGGCTTGCTCGCCGCCGCGCTCGACGGCGGTCAACGACTCCGGCATCGCGGCCGAGACCGCCGCCACCAAAGCCGGCGGCGGACAATACGCCAACCTCACCGCCCTGTTCTGCACGACCGACCGTTGCCCGGCCATCGTGGGCAACACCTTGGTATACCTCGACCAGAACCACGTGACGGCCGAATATAGTCGGCTGTTGGCACCGGCCGTCGGTGTCTTGGTTGACCGCTCACTCGCCCGAGATTGACACCTTGCGGGGCGTCGGCGATCCCCGCATATGATCAGCGCGGCAACGCACGCGCAGCACCGCGTGCCTGCCGGTCACCAATTTTCTGCCCGAAGGAACCGGAGGCGTCGGCCGATGTCAACATCCGTGCTCATCACCGGCGGGGCCGGATTCATCGGGTCCGCACTCGCTCGCCGCCTCGTCGCAGCCGGCCACGACGTCGCCGTCGTCGACATCCTGCACCCGCAGGTGCATGCTGCAGGCGCCGCGATCGATCTGCCGCCGTCCGTGCGGTTGTTCACCGGCGATATCACCCACGCGCCCGACTGCGATGCCGTGCTGCGGTTGTTCCGCCCGTCCCAGATCGTCCACTTGGCGGCCGAGACGGGCACAGCGCAGTCACTGTCCGAGGCCACCCGCCACGGTTCGGTCAACGTGGTGGGAACGACCCAGCTGCTTGACGCGCTGAGCCGCTCGGGCCAAGTCCCCGAGCAGTTCGTGCTGGCCTCGTCGCGGGCCGTCTACGGCGAGGGCTCCTGGCAATACGGATCCGAGGTGTTCTACCCGCCGCCGCGCAGCCACGCGCAACTGGTGGCCGGTAGGTGGGATCCGCAGGGGCCCGCGGGCGAAGCCGCGACGCCGCTGCCGAGCCGCGCCGGCCGAACGGAGCCGCGGCCCACCAACATTTACGCCGCGACCAAGCTCGCCCAGGAGCACATCCTGGCCGCCTGGGCGGCCTCGCACGACACCCGGCTCAGCGTGCTGCGGCTGCAGAATGTCTACGGGCCGGGCCAGTCGCTGACGAACTCCTACACCGGAATAGTCGCGCTGTTCGCGCGATTGGCGCGCGAGCAGCGCGCGCTGGACGTCTACGAGGACGGACAGATCGTGCGCGACTTCGTCTACATCGACGACGTCGTCGAGGCGCTGTTCGCCGCCATCCAGGCGCCGGCGGCCGGGCCGCGCTGCCTGGATATCGGCTCGGGTACCCCGACCACGATCCACGACCTGGCGCGCACGATCGCCGCCATCTGCGGTGCCCCCGAACCCGTTGTCGTGGCGAAGTTCCGCGACGGTGACGTGCGCGCCGCGAGGTGCGACGTCGAGGCGGCGCGGCAGGAACTCGGGTGGTCGCCCCGGTGGGCGCTCCAGGACGGGCTGCGCGCCCTGCTCGACTGGATCGGCGGGCAGCCCGAATCGCCTTCCGCGCCAAGCGGTCACCCGCACGCGACAGCGCTGGCAAATTAGCTCACGGTCGGATCAGCCGACAGGCTTGAGGCGCGCGAACTCCTCGACCAGGTCGGCGGTGGTCGTGACGCTGTCCGCGGGTTTGCTCATCCGGGTGGCGAGTTCGCGTGCGGCGGTCTGGCATTGCGGCGCCAGGACGGTGCGCAGGTCGGCGACCAGTGATTTCTCGGTGGTGGCCGAAAAGCGCCGTCCGGTACCGACTTTCAGGCGTTTGACCCGCGCTCCCCACAGCCCCTGATCGGGCAGCGTCCAAAGGATCAGCGTCGGCAGTCCCGCGCGCAGGCCGGCGTTGGTGGTGCCGCAGCCGCCGTGGTGCACGAACGCGCGGCAGGCCGGCAGGGCGGCCGCGTAGTTCATCACGCTCACCACCTTGACGTGCTCGGCGTGCGAGACGTTGCTGTAGTCGGACCCGGCGGCGCAAATCAGCGCCCGCTCACCGAGCTGCGCGCAGGCCGAGCTGATCATGGCGAGCGTGTCGGCGGCCGACTCGACGCCCACGCTGCCGAACCCGAAACAAATCGGGGGGGTTCCCGCGGCGATCCACGCCGCGACTTCCTCGTCGGCGTCCGTCGGCAGCTCCATCGTCAGCGCGCCGACGAACGGCCTTCTGGGCGGCCGCTGCTCGTTCCATTTCGCCCATTCGGCCGCCAACCCGGGGTAGCACACGTCGTCGAAGGCCTGAATTTCCAGCGATCCGCGTTCGGTGATCCGTTGCGGCCAGGGGCTTCTCGCCGGCGGCAAGCCCAGTTCGCGGCGTTGGGCATCCTCGACCTTCTTGCCTCCGCGCCACGCCACCGCGTCGAGCAGCCTGGTCGCGGAGCGGGCCAACGGCGCCGGCAAATACGGCAGCAGCTGGCCGTTGGCGCGCAGCGGGAAGATGTGCAGGGTGGCGAACGGGATGCCGCAGTGCTCGGCGGCGTTGAGCGCGTCGTCCTCGAAGTTCATGCCGGTGAGCAGCAGGTCGGCGCCGTCGGCCAGCGAGACCAGCGTCTTGCTGACCTCGGCTCGGCATTGGGTCAGCGGCGCCGAATATTCGGCCGACAACCGGCCCAGTTGCTTGACCCGCCAGGGGGTGGTGAACAGGCCCGCCCAGAAATCGCGATGCGGGTCCAGGATGGCCTTCAACTCGGGTCCGTAGGCCACCACGGTGGGGCCGGCGGCCTGGGCGAAGCTCACCATCTCGGGCGCGACGGCCATCTGCACGTCATGCCCGCGGCGTACCAGTTCGCGGCCGACAGTGACGTAGGGCTCGACTTCGCCGCGAGTTCCCCAGTTTGCCAGCACAAATTTCATCGGCGAGGTCCTAGCCTTTCACTGCGCGTCCTGGGGATCTGGGGATTGACTGCGGCAGCCCGCGCCCCGGCTCAGCCGCCCAGCAGCATAACCCGGTCGCCGCGCCGTCGAACTGGAAGCCGAAATTTCAGCGCTCACAACAGCCGAAATGGCGGGCGAGTCCTTCCTCTATATATGGCGGCGTTCGCCAGCGGTCGACAGTGGGCGGAATCGGCACGGCCTGATCGACACATGTGTGATAATTCCTCGACTCGAGAACGCGTCTTCTTGCCAGCTCCTCTTATCAGGTAGGTCACCGTGCGCCAGGCCGACAGCGTCAGCCCTACCGCAGAAGTGCAGCGCCCGCGCCCGCCGTCCAAGGATTTCCGCCCCGACATCGAGGGCTTGCGCGCCGTGGCGGTGGTGGCCGTGGTGCTGTTTCACGCCGGCATACCCGGAGTGGGTGGCGGGTTCGTCGGCGTCGACGTGTTCTTCGTCATCTCAGGGTTTTTGATCACCGGGCTGCTCTGGCGAGAGGTGAGCAGCACCGGGACCGTGGGGCTGCGCCGCTTTTACGGCGGGCGGGCCCGCCGGCTGCTGCCGGCCTCGGCGCTGGTCGGCATCGTGATCATGCTCGGCGTGGCCGCCCTGACACCCGTGTTGCAAGCCCGAAGCATCATCATCGACGGCATCGCCAGCGCGTTGTACGTCAGCAACTACCGGTTCATCCTGCAAGGCGTCGACTACCTGGCCGCCTCCGCGCCGCCCTCGCCGTTTCAGCACTACTGGTCGCTGGGCGTCGAGGAGCAGTTCTACCTGGTGTGGCCGCCCCTGATCATCGGCACGGCGTGGCTGATCCGGCGGGTCAGCCGGCGCTCCAGGGCCGAGGCGGCGTCCTCGCAGCGCCCGTATCTGGTGGTCCTGGCGCTGGTCGCGGCGCTGTCGTTTGCACTGTCACTGGTACTCACCCGGGTGATGCCGCCGGCGGCGTTCTTTTCGCTGCCCACGCGCGCGTGGGAGCTGGCGGCCGGGGGCCTGGTGGCGCTGACCGCCGGCCAGTGGTGCCGGCTACCGTCCCGAGTCGCCGCGGTCACCGGCTGGGCCGGACTGGCCCTGGTCCTGCTGGCCTGCACCCGGTTGAGCGAGACCACACCCTACCCGGGTACCGCCGCGCTGTTGCCGGTGCTGGGCACCGCGCTGGTGATCGGCGCGGGCTGCGCCATCCCCGCTCAGGGCGTGGGCCGCGCACTGGGGTTGTGGCCGATGCGGGCGATCGGCCGGGTGTCCTACGCGTGGTATCTGTGGCACTGGCCGTTGCTGCTGGTGGCGCCCGCGTCGGCGACCGGCCATTCCCTGTCGCGTTCGCTGACGGCGATCGTGGTTTCCCTGGTGCTGGCCGTGCTGACGTCGCGCTTCATCGAGAACCCGCTGCGATTCGCTCCCTCGCTGCGCCGGTCGGCCAACCGCAGCCTTGCGCTGGGCGGCGCCGTCACCGCGATCGCCGCCGCCGTGGGCGTCGCGCTGCTGCTGTGGATACCCGCCCCCGTCGGCCGCGGCCCGGCGGCCCCGCCGCTGACCATCGCCGCGGCGACACCGCCCACCGGCTCGGATCTGGCGGCCTACGACGTGGCGGTCCAGCACGCGTTCGCTCAGGTGCAGGGCGCGGTCGCGGCGTCCGTCGGGCTCAAGGCCGTGCCGTCCAACCTGAACCCGCCGCTGGCCGACGTGGCGGCCCAACTCAAGGGCCTGTTCTTGGGCGGCTGCCTGCGCACGTTCTACCAAACCGGGCAGCCCGAGTGCGCGACGGGCGACACCGCCTCGGCGACGCGGGTGGCCCTGATCGGTGATTCCGACGCCGCCATGTGGAGCCCGGCGCTCCAGCAGGTCGCCACGCAGCGGCACTGGCGACTGGAAACCATGGCCAAGGCCGGGTGCCCCCTGCTGGACCTGCCCCTCATCAATCCCGCGCTGCGCCGCGAGTACACCGAGTGCGATCAGTGGCGCGGTCAGATCATGGCCCGGCTGCAGGCCGAGCACCCGCGGCTGATCGTGCTCAGCATGACCCGCCGATACGGCGCCGGCCGGCTGCTGTCCGGTTTCACCTCATACGATTCGGCGTCCATCGACAGCCTGAACCGTCTGGTCAAGCAGCTGCGTGGCACCGGCGCGCAGGTGCTGGTCCTCGGACCGATCCCGGATCCGCTGGCGCTGGCGCCGAACTGCCTGTCCGTCCACCTCGATGACGCGACGGCCTGCTCGCCGCTGCGGTCCAAGGCGGTGAATCAAGCCGGCATCGTCGCCGAGTCGGCCGCCGCCAAGGCCGGCGGTGGCCAATACGTCGACCTCACCGAGCTGTTTTGTACCGCCGAACGCTGCCCGGTCATCGTGGGCAACACCCTGGTCTACATGGACGAGACGCACATAACCCTGTCGTACTCGAGGGTGCTGGCGCCGGTGCTGGGTGCGCTGGCCGACCGCGCGCTCTTCCCCGGCTGACGGCCACCCGAGGACGAACGGCTAGTCCCCGGCGGGTAGCTCCAGGTACCACGGGTTGGCGCGCGCCCACTCGATGGTGCGGCGGATGCCCTCCTCGACGTCGACCTGAAGGCGCCACCCCAGCTCGCGCTGGGCCTTGGTCGAGTCCGGGATGCGACGCGGGATGTCCTCGTAGCGCTGGCCGTAGCGCGCCGCGGTGTCGACGGCTTCGGCGCACGACACCCCCTCGACGTTGGCGATCTTGATCGCCAGATCGACGGCCTCGCCGATGGTGGTCTCGGTCATGCTGCCGATGTTGAAGGCCTGACCGATCGCCGCGCTGCTCTCGGCAGCGAGCAGGGTGCCGGCGATGGCATCGTCGACGTAGGTGAAGCACCGGGTCTGATTGCCCGAGTCATAGAGCAGCGGCTGGCGGCCGTTGAGGATCCGGTGAATGCTCTGCGAGATCACGAAGATCGGGTTCTGCCGCGGGCCATACACATTGAAGTAGCGAACCACCGTCACCGGGAGTTGATGGGCGGCGTGCATCGCGAAGACCAGATGCTCGGCCATAGCCTTGCTGGTGCTGTAGCTCCAGCGCGCCGTTTTGGTCGAGCCGAGGACGCGGTCGTCGTCCTCGGCCCACGGCGGGTTGGGGTTCTTCCCGAACACCTCGGACGTGCTGGCGAACACCACCCGGGTACCGTGTCGGTGGCTGAGCTCCAGGACGTTGCGGGTGCCGATCACGTTGACGTCGAGGACCCGGAGCGGATCCTGCATGTAGTTCTTGACGCCGACGACGGCGGCGAGGTGGAAGACCGTGTCGACGCCGGGCGTCAGCGCCTGTGCGAGTGCGCCGAGATCGGTCACGTCGCCCTGCACGAACCGGAAGTTGGTATGCCGGTCGAAGTCGATGCTGGTGTCGCGGGTGTTCTTGGCGTAGTCGAACACCGTGACCGAGTCGCCGCGGCCCAGCAGTGTGGAGACCAAATGCGATCCGATCAACCCATAGCCGCCCGTCACGACGACATTAGCCATATTCGCTCTTTCGTTTTACGTGTGCAGGGGGTGACGTGCAGCCCGCCCGATGGGCTAGCGTCCGATCCCTTTGTAGACGAAGCCGGCGGCGCGTGCCGCGGCCGGGTCGAAGCTGTTCCTTCCGTCGAGGAACACACACTTGGCCGCCGTCAGCTCCGCGAGCCGGGTCAGCGGGATCTGGTGGAACTCGCGGTGCCCGGCGAGGACCACCAACGCGTCGGCATCCTTGACCGCCGACTCGATGTCCGGGGTGAGCGGGATGCTGGTGACGGTGGGAGCTTCCTCGTCCGGCACCCAGGGGTCGTGGATCGACAGGTCACAGCCCGACTGCTCGAGCAGGGCGACGACGTACTTGGTCGGCGTGAGTCGGCAGTCCCCGGTGTTGTTCTTGAACGCGATGCCCAACACCGCGATCTTGCTGGTCTCGATCGCCTTGCCCTGATCCGCGAGAAGCTGCGTGAGCAGCCCGTACGTGTAGGACGGCATCGTGTCGTTGACCGTCCTCGACGTCCGCGGGATGCCCAGCTCCAACCCCAGGGTCTGCCCGAGATGGTTGACGAACCACGGATCCTTGGTCAAGCAGTAGCCGCCGACGCCCATGCTGGGCCGCAGGATGTTGACGTTGTGGGTGCCCTTGGGCATCGAGTTGGCCGCGTCGATGACCTGCAGCACGTCCATGTTCAGCCGGTCGCACACCTTGGCCAGTTCGTTGGCCACCGCGATGTTCAGATCGATCCAGAGGTTGTCGGCGAGCTTGACCATCTCCGAGGTCCGCGGATCCTCGACGACAATGGACTCCACGCCCAAGGCGTGCCGCCACAGCATGGAGCAGGCGCGGGCGCTGCGCTCGTCGACGGCGCCGACCACGACGGGGATCGACGTCAGCTCGCGGATGGCCTGGCCCTCGGCGAGCCGCTCCGGGCAAAACGCCAGCCCGAAGTCCACCCCGGCCCGCAGACCCGACGCCTCTTCCAGGATCGGCTGAACGATCTTTTCGGTGGTGTCGGGCGGCACCGTGCTCTTCAGGATGACCAGGTGGCCGCGATGCAGGTGCTCCCCCACGGCCCGCGCCGCCGCCTTGATGTCGTCGACGATGGGTTCGTAGTCCGGGCCCAGCGGCGTCCCGACGGTGACGATGACGAAGTCGTTGTCGGCGACGGCGCCGAAACCGGTGGTGGCGCGCAGCCGGCCGACGCGCACGTTGTCCGCGACGAGTTCGCCGAGCCCCGGCTCGGGCACGGTCGTCTTGCCCAGGTTGATCTCGTCGACGATGGTCTGTCGCACGTCGATCCCGGTCACGGGCCAGCCGCGATCGGCGAGCACCGCACCGATCACGGTGCCGATGTAGCCGAACCCCACCACCGCGATGCCCGACCGCATGCCGCGGACCAGCAGATCGACCTCAGCGTCGCTACGCCCGAAAACGCCGTCAGTCATCGAGGAACCCCAGCCCTTCAGTCCCCCGTGCGCGTGCTGTGACTGAAAGCGGCGACCTCCCACCCCCGCTGACCCGTTCAGGAGTCTAATCCAACGCCCCGTACCACCGGCCCGGAATCCGCAAGTTCGGGCGGGCACCCGGACCGCCATGCGACTTCGGGCGAATTGATTCGGACCGGGCCACCGCGGCGAGGACCGCTGCTAAGGTCGCCTCCATGGACCTGTTCGTGCGCGAATCCGGTCCGGTGGGGGCACCCACGATCGTCTTCCTGCACGGCGCGTTTACCAGCGGCTGGTACTGGGACCCGGTGGTCGAGCGGATGCCGCAATACCGCTGTCTGGTCCCCGATCTGCCGCACTACGGCAAGAGCTTCGAGCAGGGGCCATTCGAGATGGGCCGGGCCGCCACCGCGGTCGCCGAACTCATCCGCTCCCGCACCGACACCGGCCGCGCGCACGTGGTGGGCTTTTCACTCGGCGCCCAGGTGGGGGCGCAGCTGCTCGCGACCGAACCGAAGCTCGTCGAACGCGCGGTGCTGTGCGGGACCATCCTCAACCGGGTGCCGCTGGCGCATCTGACGCCGCGGCTGTTGGCGCTGCCCGCCCGCAATTCGCTGTATCGCCGGATGGTGCGCCGCTATCGGACCGCCTGGCAGGCCGTGGTTCCCGCGGAGCATCTCGACGACTACCGCGAGGACGTCCGCCTCAACACCACCGAGCAGCTCGTCGACGTCACCATGGCGTCCGCGGGGTTCACGCTTCCCGAGGAACTCGACAAAGCCGATACGCCCACCCTGTTCCTGGCCGGCGCCAAGGAGATGCCGTTCGTGCGCCGCTGGGCCGCGGCGCTTGCGCAGCAGATGCCCAACGGGGTCGACCGGGTCGCGGCCGGCATGCCCCATGACTGGCCGGCGCGCTTCCCGGACCTGTTCGTGCGCACCGTCGACAGCTGGCTCACCGACAGGGCGCTGCCGCCCGAGATCGCCCTGCCCAAGTCGCCTAAGCCGGCTAAGCCGGCGCGCCGCTGATCGACCCTTGCGTCACTTGCGCCAGAATGCGCCGCAACCGTCGATGTCGACGATCTCCGCGGAGATGCCGTGTTTCTCGCGGTACGCGAGGACGGCCGCGCGGCACCCCTGCAGCACGTAGTCGTCGATGATGCAGAACCCCCCGGGGGACAGCCGCGGGTACAGCGCGTCGAGCGCTTCCATCGTTGATTCGTAGAGGTCGCCATCGAGCCGCAACACGGCGATGCGCTCGATCGGGGCGGTGGGCAGCGTGTCCTTGAACCAGCCGGGAAGAAAGCGGACCTGGTCGTCGAGCAACCCGTAGCGCTGGAAATTCGCCCGCACTTCGGCTTCCGGCACCGCCAGGATGCCCGTGTAGATCTCGGGCATCAGCCATCGATTCAGTCGGGCGCGCAGCCCGGCGCTGTCGTTCGGGGTGTCCGGCAGGGGCAGGCCCGCGAACGAATCGGCCAACCACACGCGCCGCGTCTCATCCTCATAGGCCGCCAGGACGGCGCGCATCAGGATGGCCGCACCGCCGCGCCACACTCCGCATTCGACCAAATCGCCGGGGATCTCCTCGGCCAGTGCCGTCTCGACGCAATGCTGCAGGCTGGTGAGCCGCTGCATCCCGATCATCGTCTCGGCTTCCGCGGGCCAGTCCAGGCCGAAGTCGCGCTTGCGCTGACCGAACGGGTTCTTGCGCATGAACAGCGGGGCGACGGTGCTGTAGGTTTTCACCAGCAGTCGGCGCCGCAGGGACCAATCGGCGGGCATGCGCTCGCGCATCCCGTATCGGGTGAGTTCGCGGCGGGTCCGCTCGAGGTACTCGGATCGGGCGTCGCGATCGGTCGCGGTCACAATGCTCCTATCTCGCGTGCCGGTGCTCCCGCCGATGAGCCGGGACGCCGTCGATGTGGTGTCCCGCGAAAGTGCAGATGTGGCATCGCGGAACCCAGCCCTTCAGTTCCCCGTATGCGTTCGACGAGCGAAAGCGGCGGCCTCCCGCCCCCGCTAATCCGATCGGCAGTTTAATCGAATGCCCGCACCGCCGACCTGGAATCCAAAAGTTCGGACAGGCACCCGATCGAGGTGGTTGGATCGCGAGGGGCAACCCGGTTGGACGCGGGGCCCGCCATGCATCGGTGCACAGAGTCGACCGCTGAGGAGCACGATTGGCTGACGGCGATCTGAGCGCGCGCGAGGCCGAACGCGTGCTGTGGGACGTGATCGTCGTGGGCAGCGGCATGGGCGGCGGGATGCTGGGCTACTCGCTGGCCCGCTCCGGCCGCCGGGTGCTGTTCGTCGAAAAGGGCCGCTCGACCCTGCCCGGGACCGCGGGAACCATTCGCGCGGCCATGCCCGAGCTGGCCGAACCGCGGGCGTACCGTTCCGCGGCAACGTTCTACGACGCGTTGGCCCGCGCCGGCCGCAGCACCGACGAGATCGAAGACATCAGCCGACGCTTCTCGAAGCGGTTCGTGCCGACCATCGGCAGCGGCACCGGCGGATCCTCGGCCCTGTACGGCATGGTGTGCGAGCGGTTCTTCGCTCAGGATTTCACCCCCCGACAAAACTTCCGCGACCCCGGGGATTCCACGGTGCCGGAGGCCTGGCCGATCACCTACGACCAGCTGAGCCCGTGGTACGCCGAGGCCGAAAAGCTGCTCGGGGTTCGTGGTCAGCCCGATCCCCTGCGCCCCGAGGCCGCCGCGGTCGGCCTGCCCGCGGCGCCGCCGTTCTCGACGGATAACCAACCGTTGGTCGACTATCTGACCGGTCGCGGGCTGCATCCCTACCACCTGCCGATGGCCTGCGAGTACGCCGAGGGGTGTGCCACCTGCCAGGCCTATCTGTGCCCCCGGCCGTGCAAGAACGACGCCGCCCGCAACGGCGTGTTGCCGGCCGTTGCCGAGCACGGCGCCCAGCTGCTGACCGAGTGCCGGGTCGTGCGTCTGCAGGCGGACCGCACCCACGTGCAGCAGGTGATCGCCCAGCATCACTCCGGGACGCTGGCGCTGCAGGCCAAGGTGGTGGTGCTGGCCGCCGGCGCGTTAGCGACGCCGCTGTTGTTGCTCAACTCCCGGTCGGGTGACTGGCCGGCCGGATTGGCCAACGGCTCCGACTGGGTGGGCCGCAACTTGATGCGCCATCTGCTCGAGCCGATCGAGGTCTGGCCAGACCCCAAGCACAAGATCACGGCGGCCAACAAGGAAATCGGGCTCAACGACTTCTACTTCTACGAGGGGCAGAAATACGGCACCGTGCAGTCATTCGGCGAGATACCGCCCATCGAGTGGCTGGCCAACCGCCCAGGCTGGCGAGGTGGGGCGATGCGCGTGCTGGGCCCCGCCGCGCGCCGGATCTATCGGCGGTTCGTCACCGGCGGGCTGGTGCTGGCCGCGATCATGGAAGACCTGCCGTACCTGGACAACCGCATCCTGCCGTCGAATCGACCCAGCGCGGATGCCCGCCAGCGGCTGCGAATGCAGTATCGGTTACACCCCAGCGAGCTCGAGCGCCGCGCAACGTTCGTGCGGCAGCTGAAGGAGCTGTTGCAGCCGTTTCGCACGCTCAGCCTGGGCAGCGGCAAAGACAACACGAACCTGGGTCACGTCTGTGGCACCTGCCGCTTTGGCGCCGATCCCAAAACCAGCGTGCTGGACCCCCAAAACCGGGCGCACGAGGTCGCCAACCTGTACGTGGTGGACACCTCGTTCTTCCCGTCCAGCGCCGGCCTGAACCCCAGTTTGACCGTGGCGGCCAATGCCCTGCGGGTGGCCTCGCACGTCAACCAGGCGCACTTCCCCACGTGACCCGGCGCAGCATCGACGCCGGCGTCTTGCCCGGTGGCTTCGTTTAGGCGGCGCCGCCGTTACCCGGGGTTGCCGGGGTTGCCGGGAGTGGCGGTTCCGGATCCCTTGGTGGCGCCCAAACCGCCGGGTCCGCCGGCGCCGACGGGGGTGCCGGCCCCTCCGTCGCCACCATCGCCTCCGGTGGCGTTGGCCGGCGAGGAAGTGTTCTGGATACTGCCGCCGCCGCCGGCGCCACCCGCGCCCCCCGCGCCGCCGCTGCCGCTGGATCCGTCCCCACCGTCACCACCGGTGGCGTTTCCGATTCCGTTGCTCACCGCACCGCCGCCAGCGCCGCCATTGCCGCCGTTAAAGCCCTTGCCGCCGGCGCCACCGGTACCGCCGGTGATATCCCCGGTCCCGGCATCGGTCACCGAACCGCCGACACCACCGGTACCGCCCGTGCCGGCGGCGCCACTCGAGGCGCCGCCCGCCCCGCCGGTACCGCCGACGGCGCTCACCGTGGAGAAGCTAGAGGTGATTGAAATGCTGCCGCCCACGCCACCTGCCCCGCCATTGCCCATACTGGCGGCGCCGCCGGTCCCGCCCGAGCCGGCGGTGACCATTCCCGTTCCGGCCGTGGTGACTCCACCGCCGGCCCCACCGACGCCGCCGGTCGTGCCATCACCGCCGATCCCGCCATTGCCGCCGATGGCGTCGCCGGTGGAGACGCTCGACGTAATCACGCCGAAGCCACCGGCTCCGCCGGCGCCACCGACACCGTTGGTGGCATTGCCGCCGGCGCCACCCATCCCGCCCGCGACGGTTCCGGTTCCGGCCGTGGTGGCGCCACCACCGGCGCCACCGGCACCACCGGGGTTGCCGCTCCCGCCGTTACCGCCGTTCCCGCCATTGCCGCCGGTGGCGGTGGCCGGGTTCAAGCTGCTTGAGATGACCGCGGTGCCACCGACACCACCGGAACCACCGGCACCACCGGAGGGGCCGCCCGCGCCGTTCCCACCGGCACCCCCGGCGCCACCGATGGCGTTTCCGAAGGTCGCGGCGCTCACCGCACTGCCGCCGGCGCCGCCACTGCCACCGTTGAAGCCGTTGCCGCCGAGGCCACCAGCGCCGCCGGTAGCGTTACCGCTCCCGACGGAGCTCGCCGCACCGCCGACGCCGCCCGCCCCGCCGGTGCTCGCGGCGCCGGTCGCGGCGCCGCCCGCCCCGCCGGCGCCGCCGACGACGTTGGCCGAGGAGTGGGTCGAGTTGATGACCGCGGTGCCACCGGCCCCACCGGCGCCACCGATGCCGATACCGGCGGTGCCACCGGCGCCGCCCGCGCCGGCGATGGGGGTCCCCGTTCCGTAGGTGGTGGCTCCCCCACCGTTACCCCCGGCGCCGCCGAAGTTTCCATTACCGCCGTTGCCGCCAACGCCGCCGACGGCGGCGACCGACGAGGAATCGCTGTAGATAACCCCGACGCCACCGGCACCACCGGCGCCGCCGACGCCGTTGCTGGCGGTGCCGCCGTTTCCGCCCGCCCCCGCCGCAACGGTGCCCGTTCCGTAGGTGGCGGCTAGACCGCCGGCCCCACCGATGCCACCGAAGACGCCGTTCCCGCCGGTCCCACCAACGCCGGCGGTGGCGGTGCCAGAAGAGTTGCTGCTGTAGATGATTCCGGCGCCGCCGGCACCACCGGCGCCGCCGACGGCGCCGCTGGCGGAACCGCCCCCGCCGCCCGCGCCGGCCACCACGGATCCGGTTCCCTCGGTGGTGGCCAAGCCACCAGCCCCACCGGCACCAGCGAAGACGCCGTTCCCGCCGGTCCCGCCCACGCCGGCGGTGGCGGTTGCCGAAGACGAAGTGTTATAGATAACCGCGGTGCCACCGGCCCCACCAGCGCCGCCGGCGCCCCCGGCAACGTTGGCGCCGTCGCCGCCGTTGCCGCCCGCGCCGGCCGTGACGGATCCCGTTCCGGCCGTGGTGGCCAGACCCCCGGCACCGCCGGCACCGCCGGAGCCGCCGCTGCCGTCGCTTCCGTCTCCGCCGGCACCACTGGTGACGCTTCCGCTTCCGTAACCCACCGCAGTACCACCGGCGCCGCCACCGCCGCCGTTGAAGCCGGAACCGCCAGCCCCGGCGGTACCGCCGGTGGTGGTGCCGGTTCCTTTGTTGATCACCTCTCCGCCGGCGCCGCCCAGCCCCCCGGTGCCGGTGGCGCCGGTCGCGGCGCCGCCCGCTCCGCCGGCGCCACCGACGGCGTTGATCGCGGAGTGGCTGGAATCGACGATGAGGACGCCGCCGGCGCCGCCGGTCCCGCCGATGCCGCTGCTGGCGGCGCCACCCACGCCACCCACGCCGGCCGTGGCCGCTCCCTTGCCATACGTGATGGCTTCACCACCGGTCCCGCCGGTCCCGCCGATCCCGGTGCTGGCGTCGCCGCCCGCACCACCCGCGCCGGCCGTGACCGCTCCCGTTCCGTGTGTGATGGCCGCACCACCGGTTCCGCCGGCGCCACCCGAGGTGCCGTCTCCGCCGTTCCCGCCGATCCCGCCGACGGGGTTGGTCGCTTTGGAACTGTTCGAGACGAGCGCGGCGCCGCCGTTGCCGCCGTTACCGCCGTTACCAAGGCCGGCGGCGTCGCCGCCGTTACCGCCATTGCCGCCATGCGGTTGGGAGACACCGCCGTTACCGCCGTTACCGCCGTTACCGTTGCCGGTGGCGTCACCGCCGTTACCCGCATTGCCGGCCACCCCAGACCCAAAGGCCATCCCGCCGTTGCCGCCGTTGCCGCCGTTGCCGTTGTCAACGCCGGTGCCGCCGTCGGCGCCCTGACCGCCATTGCCGCTGTGGCTGAAGAACTTTCCGCCGAGGCCACCGGCGCCGCCGTTGCCGCCGTTTTGGCCGTTGCCGCCGTTGACGCCCGATACGCCGTTCGCGCCGGACCCGCCGTTGCCGCCGTTGCCGCCGTTGCCCCAGAGCCGCCCGCCGCTGACCCCGTTACCACCATTCGCGCCGGTCCCGGCCGCGCCGTTGGCGCCGTTAGCGCCGTTGCCCAGCAGCGCACGCCCGGTGAACCTCAACCAGGGCGACAACCACGTGCCGACATAGGTCCAGTCGGCGGGATTCAAGATGAGCTCCAGCCGAGCCAAAATGTTCCCCGGGCTGAAGGCCGCCGAGTTGGCCACCTCGGCGGCGGCATACATGCCCCCGCTCGCCCCCAGGGCCTGCGCGAACGAACTGTGGAACTGGCCGACCGCCGAGCTCAGCGCCTGAAATTCCGCGCCATAGTTGCCGAAGAGCTTCGCGATCGCCGCCGAGACCTCGTCCTGGGCCGCGGCTAACAGCGACGTCGTCGACGGTGCCGCGGAGCGATAGGCCGCGCTAATCGTCTCCTGGAGTCCGGCCAGATCCGAGGACGCGGAGGCCAGGGCGTCCGAAGTGGCGATCACGTAGGAAGACATATGGGTTCCAACCCCCGATGAGACAACGAGTGATTAGGCCGTACGCTACGCGCGTCAAATTAAGTTTGAGGTCCGATTCCGAAAGCTCGGACCATACCAATAGCACGATTCTGTGACTGGTGCGACAGCAGCGACTCGAGGTGCCAGGTGTGCCGCGGTGAGGCTGTGTTGGCTGTCGAGGAGCCAGTCTGAGCCATGGGGGCTCACGCCGGCTCGCGGAGCGAGAGGCCGGCGGCGCGATACATCGCGTCGATGACCGTCATGTTCTCGACCGCTTCGTCCGGTGTCGTCTTCACCGGTTCACCGCGCAGCACGGCCGCGGCGAAAGCGTCGAGTTGAAACGCATAGGTGGGACGCAACGTGAAGTTTTCCACCCGCCTTCCCTTGGCCGTTCGGACCGAGAACCGCTGGAACGGCAGCAGCGGATGGAGCCGCAGCTCGCCGCGGTCGCCAACCACCTTGACGGTCAGGCGCGGTGGATCCGTCGACCACATCGAGCAGTGGATCCGGCCGGTGGGCCCGCCGGCAAACCGCAACTGGGCCGTCATCACCCGGTCGACCTCGGGGCCGTGCAATTTGGCCTGCGCCGAAACGACTTCCGGGGTGGAACCGCCGTACCTGCGCACCATGTCGACCGCGTAACAGCCCAGGTCCATCAACGCACCGCCGGCCATGCCGTAGTTGTAGCGGTTGGTGGAGAACTTCGGCATCCAAAAGCACCAGTGCCCCTCCACCCGCTCGATCGTGCCCAGCTCGCCCGAGGCGATGATCTCCTCGATGCGCGCCGCACACGGGTGATAGCGGTAATGGAAGGCCTCCATCACCACCCGGTCCGACTTCGCCGCCAGTTCGGCGATCTCGCGGGCCTCGGCGGCATTGGCGGTGAACGGCTTTTCGCACAGCACGTGCTTGCCGGCGTCCAACGCGGCGCGCATCCACCTGCCGTGCAGCGCGGGCGGCAGCGGAATGTAGATCGCGTCGATCTGCGGATCGTCGAGCAGCGCGTGGTAGCTGTCGTGCACCCGGGCGATGCCGTGTTTGGCGGCGAAGGATCGCGCGCGCGACACGTCGCGCGCGGCCACCCCGGCCACCACAACCTCGTCGTTTCCCCGCGCCGGCTTGATGAGCACCGTCGGCGTGATGCGGGCGGCCCCCAAGATGCCGATCCGCACCGGGGTCGCGGGTCCAGACACGGACGGGATGCTAACACCCGGGCCGCGGGGGCCCCGAGCGTTCGAGCCAGCGTCGTTGTTTGACGAATCGGCGTGCGGACTTTTCTGCTGTTGCTAACGTGAGGCGCGCCATGTCCACACCAATGTTTTCGATCATCATCCCCACCTTCAACGTGGCGGCGACCCTGCACGCTTGCCTGGACAGCATCGTCAAGCAGAGCTGCAGCGACTTCGAGGTGGTGATCGTCGACGGCGCCTCGACGGACAACACGCTGGACATCGCGAACAGCTACGCCTCGACCCTCGGCGCGCGACTGGTGATCCACAGCGGCCCCGATCAAGGGATCTACGACGCCATGAACCACGGTGTCACCATGGCCACCGGGGCGTGGTTGCTCTTCCTCGGCGCCGACGACACCCTGTACGAGGCGGACACCCTGGCCCGCGTGCGCGACTTCATCGACGCACATCAGCCCAGCGATCTGGTCTACGGCGAGGTGATCAGGCTCTCCAGCGGGTCAGCCTTCGGCGGCGAGTTCGACCTTGACCGGCTGCTCTTCGGGGCCTGCATGTGCCATCAGTCGATCTTTTACCGCCGCGAGCTCTTCGCCGGCATCGGACCCTACAACCTGCGCTACCCGGTGTGCGCCGACTGGGACTTCAACATCCGCTGCTTCTCCAATCCGGCGCTGGCGATCCGGTTCATGGACATCGTCGTGGCCCACTGGAACGACGTCGACGGGTTCGGCCAGCAGGTGGTGGACAAGGAATTCAAAAAGCGGCTGCCGAAGCACTTCGGGCTATCGGCCCTCCAAGTACTTGGCCGAATCCGGATGACCCTGAGCCAAAAGGAAGCCCGGCAAGCGGCGTGGACCGTGGTGCGGCGGATGCCGTATGTGGCATATCAAGCGCGCAAGGCCAAATCGAAGTCCGTTCGGCCCTCCTAGCTCCGAGTCATGCACGATCCGCTACACCGAGAGTGAGGAACTCGATTTGGCTGACGGCGATCTGAGTCCGCGCGAGGCCGAACGTGTGCTGTGGGACGTGATCGTCGTGGGCACCGGCATGGGCGGCGGGATGCTGGGCTACTCGCTGGCCCGCGCGGGCCGGCGGGTGCTGTTCGTCGAAAAGGGCCGCTCGACGCTGCCCGGCACACCGGGAACGATTCGCTCAGCGATTCCCGAACTCGCCGAACCGCTGGCGGCCCGTTCGGCAGAAACCTACTTCGATGCCTTGGCCCGCGCCGGACGCAGCACCGACGAGATCGAAGACATCAGCGGTCGCGTCCCGAAGCGGTTTGTGCCGTACATCGGCGCCGGCACCGGCGGCTCCTCGGCCCTGTACGGCATGGTGTGCGAACGATTCTTCGTCCAGGATTTCACCCCCCGCCAAAACTTCCGCAACCCCGGCGATTCCACCGTGCCCGAGGCCTGGCCGGTGACGTACGACGAGATGAGCCCGTGGTACGCCGAGGCCGAAAAACGGCTGGGGGTGCGCGGCGCACCCGATCCGCTGCGCCCGGAGGCCGCCCACGTCAATCTGCCTGCCGCGCCGCCGTTTTCGGCCGATAACCAGCCGCTGGTCGACCACCTGACCAGGCGCGGACTGCACCCCTATCACCTGCCGATGGCCTGTGATTACACCGACGGATGTCCCACCTGCCAGGCCCATCTTTGTGCGCGGTCGTGTAAGAACGACGCCGGCCGCAACGGCGTGCTGCCCGCCGTGACCGAACACGGCGCCCGACTGCTCGACGAATGCCGGGTGCTGCGCCTCGAGGCCGACAGCACCCACGTCCATCAGGTGATCGCCCAGCGGCACTCCGACATGCTGGCTCTCAAAGCCAAGGTGGTGGTGCTGGCCGCCGGTGCACTGGCCACCCCGGTGCTGTTGCTCAACTCCCGCTCCGGGCAGTGGCCGCGCGGCCTGGCCAACGGCTCCGACCTGGTGGGACGCAACCTGATGCGTCATCTGATGGACTGGATCGAACTCTGGACAGAACCCGGCTGCCAGATCACGTCGGAAAACAAGGAAATCGGGCTCAACGACTTCTATTTCTGGGACGGGCAGAAATACGGCACCTTGCAGTCGGCCGGCGCCATGGCGAATTTGGCATCGATGGACATGTTCACCAATCAGCCTGGCTGGCAGTCGAAGGTGCTGCGCATGATCAGCCCAGCGGTGCGGCCGATCTACGATCGCTTCTTCAACGGTGGGCTGGTGCTGGCCCCGATGTTGGAAGACCTGCCGTACCTGGACAACCGCGTGCTGCCCAGTGAGAATCCCGCCGCGGACAACCGCCAACGGGTGCGGCTGCAATATCGTTTGCACGCCAACGAGGTCGAACGCCGCGGGATGTTCATCCGCCAGATAAAAGAGGTGCTGAAGCCGTTTCGCACGCTCACACTGCGCACCGGCGCGAACAACTCCACCCTGGGCCATGTCTGCGGCACGTGCCGCTTCGGCGACGATCCCAAGACCAGCGTGCTCGATCCGCACAACCGGGCGCACGAAGTCGACAACCTCTACGTGGTGGATGCGTCGTTCTTTCCGTCCAGCGCCGGCTTGAATCCCAGTTTGACGGTCGCGGCCAACGCTCTGCGGGTGGCCGCGCACATCAATCAGGCGCATTTCGCCAGCTGACCACGCGTTTACGTGATGCCCTTGCTCGCCGTTGTGGCAGAGTGATACGACCGAGCAATTCATCTGTGGAAGTGGGAATTCAGTGAAGCGAGCGCTGATAGCCGGGATCACCGGGCAGGACGGCTCCTATCTTGCCGAACTGCTTCTGAGCAAGGGTTACGAAGTCCACGGCCTCATCCGTCGAGCCTCGACGTTCAATACCTCGCGCATCGATCACCTCTATGTCGATCCCCACCAAACGGACGCGCGGTTGTTTTTGCATTACGGCGACCTCACCGACGGGACCCGTTTGGTCACCCTGCTGAGCACCATCGATCCCGACGAGGTGTACAACCTCGCGGCGCAGTCGCACGTCCGGGTGAGCTTCGACGAACCCGTGCACACCGGTGATACCACCGGCATGGGATCGATCCGGCTGCTTGAAGCCGTCCGGCTGTCAAAGATCGGCTGCCGCTTTTATCAGGCGTCCTCGTCGGAGATGTACGGCGCGACGC
Organism: Mycobacterium conspicuum; assembly: GCF_010730195.1. Taxonomy (NCBI): domain Bacteria; kingdom Bacillati; phylum Actinomycetota; class Actinomycetes; order Mycobacteriales; family Mycobacteriaceae; genus Mycobacterium; species Mycobacterium conspicuum. The sequence continues at coordinate 2,359,040 of NZ_AP022613.1, read as the reverse complement.
CGCCCCCGCAGAACGAGCAGACACCGTTTTACCCGCGCTCCCCCTATGGCGCGGCGAAGGTCTACTCATATTGGGCGACGCGCAACTACCGCGAGGCGTACGACCTGTTCGCGGTCAACGGAATCTTGTTCAATCACGAATCACCGCGGCGCGGCGAGACTTTCGTGACCCGAAAGATCACCCGGGCCGTGGCACGCATCAAGGCGGGGGTGCAGTCCGAGCTTTTCATGGGCAATCTCGACGCCGTCCGCGACTGGGGCTATGCGCCCGAGTATGTCGAGGGGATGTGGCGGATGCTGCAGGCGCCCGAGCCCGAGGACTACGTGTTGGCGACGGGGCGTGGTTACACCGTGCGCGAGTTCGCCCAGACCGCCTTCGACCATGTCGGCCTCGACTGGCAGAAGTATGTGAAATTCGACGAGCGCTATCTACGGCCCACGGAGGTGGACGCACTCATCGGCGACGCCTCCAAGGCCGCCCAATCGCTCGGTTGGAAGGCGTGCGTGCACACCGCCGAACTCGCGCGGATCATGGTCGACGCCGACATGGCCGCGCTCGAGTGCGATGGCACACCGTGGATCGACAAGCCGATGCTGCCCGGTTGGAGCTGAGCCACACGATGGAAGCGTCACTTGGCGTCCTTGACCGCGGCGCGCCGGTGTATGTCGCCGGACATCGAGGGCTGGCCGGGTCCGCGCTGGTTCGCAGGCTCGCGGCGGAGGGATTCACCAATCTTGTTGTGCGGTCACACAATGAACTCGATCTGACGGACCGGGCCGCGACATTCGATTTCGTGATGGACGCACGGCCTCAGGTCATCATCGACGCCGCCGCGCGGGTCGGCGGCATCATGGCCAACGACACCTACCCCGTCGATTTCCTGTCCGAAAACCTGCGGATCCAGGTCAACCTGCTTGATGCCGCCGTCGCCGCCCGGGTGCCGCGCCTGCTGTTCCTCGGTTCCTCGTGCATCTACCCGAAATTCGCGCCCCAGCCCATCGAGGAGGGCGCGCTGCTGACCGGCCCGCTGGAGCCGACCAACGACGCCTACGCGATCGCCAAGATCGCCGGCATCCTGCAGGTCCAGGCGGTCCGGCGGCAATACGGCCTGGCGTGGATCTCTGCGATGCCCACCAACCTGTACGGGCCGGAGGACAACTTTTCCGCCGAGGGTTCGCATCTGGTGCCCGCGCTCATCCGCCGATACGAGGAGGCAAAAGCCAGCGGAACGCCGACGGTGACGAACTGGGGCACCGGAACTCCACGGCGTGAGCTCCTGCATGTCGACGATCTGGCGAGCGCGTGCCTATTCCTGTTGGAAAACTTCGACGGCCCCAATCACGTCAACGTGGGCACCGGCATCGACCACACCATCGCAGAAATCGCCGAGATGGTCGCCGCAGCGGTGGGCTACACCGGCGAAACCCGTTGGGACGCAAGCAAACCGGACGGAACACCACGCAAGCTGCTCGACGTGTCGGTGTTGCGGTCGGCGGGATGGCGGCCCGAAATCCCGCTGCGGGCCGGCATCGAGGCAACGGTGGCGTGGTATCGCGCGCACGCAAACGCGGTGCGGAGATAACCCCGGCGACGGCAGGACGGGCAAAACGGCCAGCCTGTTGAACGGCTGTGTGATAATTCCTCGGAAAATCGCGCCTCTTGACGGGTAGGTGACAGTGCGCCAGGCCGACAGCATCAGCACCACCGAAGGGGTGGCGGGTCGGTCCTCGGCAAAATCGGGATTTCGCCCCGACATCGAGGGCTTGCGCGCCGTCGCGGTGCTGGCCGTCGTGCTGTTCCACGCCGGGGTGCCCGGGGTGGGCGGCGGGTTCATCGGCGTGGATGTGTTTTTCGTCATCTCGGGCTTTTTGATCACCGGGCTGTTGTGGCGCGAGACAAGCACCACCGGCACCGTCCGGCTGCGCAGCTTCTACGGGGCGCGAGCCCGTCGGCTCCTCCCGGCCTCCGCGGCGGTCGGCGTCGTCACCTTGGTCGCGTCGACGGCGCTGTTGTCCCCCTTGCAGTTGCGGGACGTGATTTACGACGGCATCGCCTGCGCGTTGTATGTCGGCAACATGTGGTTCGTGCTGCAGAACGCCGATTACTTCAACCAGGGGGCCACCCCTTCGCCGTTCCAGCACTACTGGTCGTTGGGGGTCGAGGAACAGTTCTACTTCGTGTGGCCGGCGATGATCATCGCGACGGCTTGGGTTGTCAGGCAGGTGCGGCGGCGACGCGGCGCGCAGGCCCCAGCGTCGGTGCGACCCTACGTCGTCATTCTTGTCTTGGTCGCGGCGCTCTCGTTCGCGGCATCCCTTGCGCTGACCCAGATGTGGCCCCCCATCGCGTTCTTCATGATGCCGACCCGGGCCTGGCAGTTAGCCGTGGGCGGTCTGGTGGCCTTGACCGCGAGCCAGTGGCGCCGACTACCCACACCGCTCGCCGCGATCGCGGGCTGGGCGGGTCTCGGGGTGATCCTGCTGGCCTGTGCCTGGTTGGGCCCGAGCACGCCGTATCCGGGTACCGCCGCGCTGTGGCCCGTGCTGGGCGCGGCGCTGGTGCTGGGCGCCGGCTGCGCCATCCCCGCGCAGGGCTGCGGCCACATCCTGGGGTTGCCGCCGATGCGGGCGATCGGGCGGGTCTCGTACTCCTGGTACCTGTGGCACTGGCCGCTGCTGGTGCTCGCGGCGCCGTTGTTCGGTCACCCGCTGGGGCTGCCCGCCAGGCTGGCGACGGCGGCCATCTCCGGCGCCCTTGCCGTGCTGACCCTGCGCTTCGTCGAGAACCCGCTGCGCTTCCGCCCGGCGCTACGCCGGTCGCCCGCCCGCAGTCTCGCGCTCGGCGGTGTGGCCACCGCCGTCGCGGTCTGTGTGGGTGTGGCGCTGCTGGTGTCGATGCCGCCGCCGGTCGGCCGCGGTTCCCCGGCTCCGACCCCGGCCGTCACGTGGGGAACTCCCCTGGCGGACAACAACATTGACGCCTACGACGCGGCGGTACAGGGCGCGTTCGCCCAGGTGCAAACCGCGGTCGCCGGATCCGCCGAGCTGAAAGCGGTCCCGTCGAACCTCACCCCGGCCCTGTCGGACGTGGCAGCCGAAACGAAGGCCATGGGCCGCGAGATTTGCGCAAGCAACGGGTTCCAGCTTTTCGCGGCCGCGCCGCCGCCATGCGCGACGGGCGATGTCGCCTCGCCGACGACGGTGGCCGTCGTGGGCGACTCGCACGCCGTGATGTTCAGCCCGGCGTTCAAGCAGATCGCCGAGCGGCGGCACTGGCGGCTGGAAATGCTTTCCATGGGCTTGTGTCCATTGCTGGACGTGCCGATCATCCACCCGATCCTGCACCGGGAGTACACGGAATGCGCGCAATGGCGTACTCAGAGCATCGCCCGGCTGCAGGCCAACCACCCGCGGCTGATCGTGCTGAGCATCGCACGCACCTACGACGCCGGCACGGGGGTGGTGTCCTACGGGCCGGCCTGGATCGACGGCTTGACTCGCCTCGTGCGGCAGCTGCGCAACACCGGTGCGCAGGTGCTCGTGCTCGGACCGACGCCGAATCTGGTGACATCGGTGCCGATCTGCCTGTCCGGGCACCTCGACGACGCGACGGCCTGTTCACCGCGCAGGTCGGTCGCCGTCAACCAGCCCGGCGTCACGGCCGAGGCCGCCGCCACGAAGGCCGGCGGCGGGCATTACTCCGACCTCACCGACCTGTTCTGCGCCACCACCCGCTGCCCGGTCGTCGTCGGCAACCTGCTGGTCTACCTTGACTCGAATCATTTGACCCTCGAATACTCCCGACTGCTGGCACCGGCGATCGGGGCGCTGGCCGACCGCGCCCTCGCCTCCGGTTGACGGGCGGCGAAGACGTCCAATCGTTTGAGCTTCCAAGGCATTCCTTCGCACCCGCGTTGGAAAAATCGGTGGTCCTGTACAAAAACATACGGCGTGAGCGGATCGTGAATAGGATGACGCTCGAAAAGGAAATTCCACCCCGTTCGCTCTGTGAACAACGCGCGCTGAAAGGTTCGACGATATGAAAACACCGCGGTTCTCTGGAGCCCACGAGTACCCCGGGCTGCGGTTGGCCAGCGGGCCCTGTTGATGGAACCGATCGTTCCGCGTCTGCGGCTATGGACGGAGACCTGGCTCAAAAAGACACAGTTGCGCCGTGTTGCCGTCGTCTATCAATCCCTGAACGAGAACGTCTTTCACTGCACGGTTCAAAAGACCGCCAGTCAATGGGTGCGAGGCATCCTTTCCGATCCACGCATATATCGCTATTGCGGCTTGTACACCCACCGCTATGAGGACGGCCTTCCCGGGCGGAATGACGAGCGAACGCTGATCGAACGTCGTTTCGACAAACCATTCCCTGTCGGCGCTATAGCCAGCCCGCTGTACTGTGACTACGAGGGATTCTGCAGTATTCCAAAACCCTTGCACCACAAGGCCTTCTTCGTCACGCGTGACCCCCGCGACGTGCTGATATCGTGGTACTTCTCCGCCAAGATCTCGCATCCACTAATCGGCGATCTCGGCCGCGTCCGGCAGGATCTCAATCGCCTTTCCGAAGAGGACGGCCTGCTGTACAGCCTGGAATATCTCAACGAGGTCGGATTGTTCCCTGCCCAACGATCATGGGCGGATGCGGACGCCAAAGACGAAACGGTTCTGATGTTGCGCTACGAGGACCTTATCGGGTCAGAATCGGAGGCGCATTTCAAGAGGTTATTCCAGCATTGCGATGTTCGCGTGCCCGATGAGGAACTCCGCGGGGTCTTGCAGTGTCACGGATTCGAGCAAACCAGCGGCCGGCGGCCAGGGCAGGAGGACCAGAGCGCTCATCTTCGCAAGGGCGTCGCCGGCGATTGGCAAAATCATTTCAACAGCAAAATATCTGCGCGGTTCGAAGATATTGCCGGGGATCTGCTCGGGGTGTGGAATTACCGATGATTCGCGGCTAGCAATAAATCATTGATCGGCCGCCGCCGGCGCCCGCCACCGTGGATGTGCCGCGGGCTGCGGCACGCAGCCAAGCCGTCGACGCGGTTACCGACTCTGAGCTGGGGTCAGATGATCGCGCGATAGATGCGCGCCGTGGCCGCGGCGCACTTGTCCCAGGAGAACTCGTTGATCCGCGCGTATCCGCGGGCCCGCAGATCGGCCTGCAGCGCCTCACTGGTGGCGACGCGTTCCAGCGCGGTGCGTAACTCCTCGGGGTCATTCGCATCGAAATAGACGCCGGCATCACCGACGACTTCTGGAATCGAGCCCGCATTGCTGCATACGACCGGGCAGCCGTGGCTCATGGCTTCCAGCGGAGGAATTCCGAAACCCTCGTACTTCGAGGGAAAGACGAATGCGCTGGCCGCCCGGTAGCGTGCGGCCAATTCCGCATCGGACCCCGACTCAAAGCGCACCCGCTCGCCAATACCCAGCCGCTCGATCTCTTTGCGCTCGTCGGGCAGTTCCGGGTGGCCGCCGAACGCAATCAGGTCGAATTCCCGCAGCACCGGAGAGCTGCCATAGGCCCGCAGCAGCGTCGCGAAATTCTTGTAACCCGTGCGGCTTCCCACGTAGAGCAAAGTGGGCCTGCCCGCGCCGCCGCCGGCATCTACCGGGTCGGCCTGCGCGGTCAGCGAACAACCGAGGTGCACAACGCTCGTCCGGGCGGGATCGATGCCGAGAAGTCGCACCAGGTCGCGCCGGGTGTTTTCCGAAACGCAGATCACGTGGTCGGCGCGCTCGACGGCTGCGCGTTTGGCCCGGCTTACCTTTCTGGCACCCAACGTCTCTTTGGCGAACAGTTCGTGGATCATGTCGTGGACCGTTACGACGCGCCGTCGCGCCTTCCCGACGGGATTGTCGGCGAAGAAGGTCTCGTGAATGATGTCAGGATTCGCTCCGCGCCACGCCAATGGTGCGGCAAGTTGGTTCGCCAGCGAGAGAACGCCCGGGACAAGACCCGAAAGGCCTTCGGCCGTAAACGGCGGCACATACCGCCCGCGCGTAAAGCCGCGCCCGGAATCGGCAGCCAGGTAGTTGTTGATATAGAGCGGTGCGACGATGAACAGCTCAGACACGCCATGTGCGGGAAGCCGGTTCGCGAGCTCGAAGAAATAGCGCGAAATGCCGCCATATCGCTGCAGCGAGAAGGTCTGGTGGTCGAAGGCGACTTTCACCGGCGCTCGGCCTTCCCACCGGCCGCTAACGCGAAATCGGAGCCCGACGACTCCCGCCGTGTCCGCCACGCCGCATCAACATATTCGGGCGGCAAATCCCAACCTCGTTTGATATTGATGTTGCCCAACGCTAGTCGTGAACGGTCCCCACTCACGATGCGGACCGCCGCCGCGCACTTCTTCGCAACGCGCTCGGGACGCAACGGCAAGCCATGAATGAACAATATGTCAGGGCTCACGTACGGCCGGTAGGCGACCCAAGAGTGCGCAACCGGGCGGCGCGCCATTCCTTCGCGACCGCTTAGGGGCCGCGGAGACAGCGGGGCATCTCGTCGTTCGCCACGCGACACGAAGTGGGTCCCGGACATGAGATCGTCCTGCGACCGGCATTGGGTCAGGACGCCGACGAGGCGAGGTAGCAAAGCATCGTTGTTTCGCCCCCTGGCAAATCGACTGGCTTCGTTCACCCGGGCCCGCGGCGGCCGTGCTACGGCAAAAATTGCGATCACGGGAGAGGTTCGGTGAAGGCAACGGTAGGCTCCAACCGATTCGCACTGGGACGCGACTTCTCGAAAGGCTCGATGACATGAACGCGCTGCGGTCCTCTAGGGCTGAGCCGATCGTTCCCCGGCTGAGGCTATGGGCGGCGAGCTGGCTTCAAAAGACACGGTTGCGCCGCGAGGCCGTCGTCCATCAATCGCTGAACGAGAACATCTACCACTGCACCGTTCAAAAGACCGCCAGTCAATGGCTGCTCGCTATCCTTTCCGACCCGCGGATATATCGCCATTGCGGGTTATACATCCACCGCTACGAGGACGGGCTCCCGGGCAGGAACGATGAACGAACTCTAACCGAGCGTCGTTTCGATAAGCCTTTCCCTGCCGGCACCATTGCCAGCCCGCTGTATTGTGACTACGAGGGATTCTTCAGCATTCCAAAGCCGTTGCGCTATAAGGCATTTTTCGTCACACGCGACCCTCGCGACATTCTGGTGTCTTGGTACTTTTCCGCCAAGATCTCGCATCCGCTGATCGGCGACCTCGAGCGCGTCCGTAACGATCTCAATCGTCTGTCAGAGGAAGATGGCCTGCTGTATAGCCTGGAATATCTGCAGAAGGTCGGCTTGTTCGCGGCCCAACGCTCGTGGGTGGATACCGAGATCCGCGACGAAAGCGTTCTGTTGTTGCGTTACGAGGACCTTATCGGGTCGGAATCGGTGGCGCATTTCGAAAGGCTATTCCAGCACTGCGATGTTCGCGTGCCGCACCAGGACCTGCCGGGGATCTTGGCGTCTTATGGATTCGAGCAGCGCAGCGGCCGTCAGCCAGGGCAGGAAGATCTGACCGCTCATCTTCGCAAGGGCGTCCCGGGCGATTGGCGGAATCATTTCACCGGCAACGTGTCTACCCAATTCGAAGCTGTTGCCGGAGATCTGCTGGGGGTTTGGAATTACCGCTAGCGCCTATGCGGTCGGCTCAGGTCGCCTCGACATTTGCCCCCGCCCTGGCCCGATCGCCCGCATGGGCCGATCAGCCGATGCGGCCCGAGTGGGCGGCCTTTTCCAGTAGATCGGCGGCGGTGGCAACGCTTTCGGCCGGTTTTGTCATCCGCGTGGAGAGCTCGCGGGCCCGAGCGGCGTACTCCGGAGCAAGAATTTGGCGTAGGTCCGCGACCAACGACTCCTCGGTCGTGGTTGCCAAAGACCGGGAGGTCCCCACGTTGAGTCGTCTCAGCTGGTTTCCCCAGAGCGACTGGCTCTGCCACGTCCAAAGGATCAATGTGGGCACGCCGGCGCGTAGGCCAATCGGGGTGGTGCTGGAGCCGCCCTGGTGGACGAGCGCGCGGCAGGTGGGGAAGATCCTTTCGAAATTCATCGCGCTCACCACCTTGACGTGCTCGAATTGCGGGACGTTGCTGAAGTCGGATGCGGCGGCGCAAACGAGCGCCCGCTCGCCTAACCGCTCGCAGGCGGCGGCGATCATGGCGATCGTGTCGGCCGGAGATTGGACGGGGGTGCCGCCGAATCCAAAGGAAATCGGCGGTGTGCCCGCGGCAACCCAGGACGCGACCTCATCGTCGGCATCCGTCTGCAACGCCAGCGTCAGCGTGCCCACAAACGGCCGTTGGCCACCCCATTTCGCCCATTCGGCGGCCAGCCCCGGAAAGCAAACCTCGTCGTAGGCCTGGATTTCCAGCGATCCGCGCTCGGTGATTCGTCGCCAGGACGGGCTGGTCGCTTTCGGTAAACCCAGTTCACGACGTTGCGCGGCGTCGGGCTTTCTCAGCCACCCCCAATACTGTTGCCATTCAGTTAACGCCGCCGCGGGCCGGATCATCGGCGAGAGCAGGGCCGGAACGTTCTGGCCGTTGGCCCGCCTCGGGCTGATATGCAACGTGGCCAACGGGATGTCGTAGTACTCCGCGATGTTGATGGCCGACTCTTCGAGATACTGATGGGTGATCAGCAGGTCTGCCCCGTCCACGAGGGGCGTCAGCGTCGCGCTTGTCTGTCTCCATGTTTCGGCAAGTAGCGTCCGGCTGTGCCGAATTGAGTTGATCAGCTTTGGGATTTTCCCGAAGGCGCTCTCCGTCAAGGCGGGGCGTTGTGCGTCGATGAAGGACCGCAAATCGGGTCCGAAAGGGGTCACCGCAAGACCCGCCGCCTCGGCGAAGCCAGCGAGGTCCGGGGTGACGGCCATGCGGACGTCGTGTCCTCTGCGTACTAGCTCGGCGCCGACCGCCACGCTGGGCTCGACATCGCCGCGACTTCCATAGCATGCCTGCACAAACTTCACCGCAGAAATCCCCGCCTCTCAGTTGCGCGCGAACGCGATGTGGTCGAAGACGACGCTCACGACCGTTCGGCCCCAGCCGAGCCGGCGGACTGCTGCAGCACAGGCCACATCGCATCGCCAAATTCGGGCGCGCATCCCCGGTCCCGTTTGCCATGAATTTTGCCCAACGAAAGACGCTTCTTGGTCACAGAACGCTCCGGACGCAATGGCGACTCATGGTTGAACAGTATGCCAGTGCCCCCGTGCAGCCCATATGCGTCTCTGTTGTTCGCAAGCGGCCGGTGCGCGGGGACCTCCGCCGCGGCGTACGGGGCACGGGAGCGGAATACGGTGCCCGCTCATTGGCGGCGCGGCCTGCGGGGTCTGCGAAACATTCACCGGATCCCGCGCTGTATGCAAACGGGCCCGTCGCGAATGCCGCGGCGTGACTTTCGAGGGGCTCCACGAACCGCTCAAAGAACAGAACTTTGGCCGCCCAAGTTGTAAATCTGCCGGGGTCGGTCCCGTGCGGCGTGTTGAGCACGTTGCGAAAATCATTGGCAGCCACGCATTTCAGATGCACTCGATCGCGGATTCGGAGCCGCACGAGGTTCGCGAATTCACCCGACTGCGCGGCGCATGGCGTTCCCGAATATCCCCATCCCTGGTCGAGCAGCAGGCGCGTCGGATCCGCACCCTCTTGGCCCGAAATGCCGCAGCCGCGTGCTCCCAACCAACCCTGCTGAGCGCGTCACACAATGTCGGCAAGTACGAAGCGAGGAACAACGGGAACGTCCGGAACCTTCGGCGTCGCACACAAGCAAGACCGGCCGAGAGGTGGCTCTGGGTCGCTTGGAGATTGAATCAGGTTGATGTCAAGTTGGTAGCTGCGCCGCCGAGGGTGCGTCAGGCAGCAATTCACGCTGACCCAATGCCGGGAGTTAAGGTTCGGCCTTTCATCTTTGTGCCGGAACTGGGAACCATAGGATGTGCGGGTGGCCCCAGAAAGCAGAATTTTGGACTTCCGCTCGTCGCTGCGCTTCCTTGCAGAGGAATTCTCCTACCGCACGATTCGGAAGGCGTTTGGCAGCCGCACGGTCACGCGAAATGTACAGGGTGTGCACCTGGCGATGCCGTGGTCGCACCGGCTCCCGGGCAACGCCAGGCTGTGGCCCACCTATGGTCAGAACCTCGTGGCCCTGGCGGCCGGCCTTGGCGAGGTCGACAGGCCCCTCGGGGTCATCGACGTCGGGGCGAATATCGGGGACTCGGCGGCGCAGATCCTGACCAAGGTCGACGCCCGCGTGCTCTGTGTCGAAGCGGACCCCGAGTACCTGCCGTATCTCGAACGCAACGTCGGGTCGGACCACCGCTGTGTGATCGCCTTCGGCCTGCTGGTCGTCGACGTTGCCGAGGCCTCGGGTCTTGGCGCGGTCCGGAGCGGCGGCACGACTCACTTTGCCAAGGACGGCGCCGGCGGGGCGGCGGTCGCGCTGGCCGTGGCCGAGCTGCCGTCCCGCTATCCGGACTTGCCGCGCATCCGGCTCATCAAATCGGACACGGATGGCTATGACACGACCCTGATCCCGCCGCTGGCGCGGGCGTATGCACAGTCTCGCCCGGTGCTGTTTTTCGAGTACGACCCCTACCTGACGCGCAACGCCGGCAAGCCGGACCCCGCCGCGGTGTGGACAGAGCTCCGGGACGCCGGCTACTCGGATGTAGGCATCTGGAACAACTTCGGCAAGCCGATCGAGTTTCTGCCGATCGACGAGGTGCCAGCCCGGGCCGTGGTGCTGGACAAGCCATTTCGGGAGCGCGGATACCACTATTGGGACGTCGCGGTGGTGCACGCCGACGACCCCGCCGGCAAAGCCGCGGTGGCCCGGCTCTTCGCCTCGCGCCCGTGAAGCACGCAACCGACGGATCGGCGCTCAACCCGTTCCCCCCGAACGACAAGCTAAGGTGTCCCAGTTCGCGTTCGGATGAAGGTCATCTTCATCCTCGATATGACAGCTTTCGCGACGAGGCGCCGACGGCGCAGCGCTCGTCGGTGAGCAGAGTAGGACAGATGTGAGTCTCCTTAGCAAGGTTGCTATGTGGGCCGCGCGCCGCAGTGACGTTCAGGACAAGCAGCGCACTCTCATCGGCCGGCAGTTGGCCTGGCGGGTGCGGGAGCTCGAATCGATCGACAGCCTCTCGGACGTGGAATTCTCGGTGTTCAGCCAGTTCGGAGACGACGGCATCATCCAATGGCTCATCCACCGCCTTGCTGGCATCAGTGAGTCGTTTGTCGAGTTCGGGGTGGAGTGGTACCACGAGGCCAACACCAGATTCCTGCTCGTGAACGACAACTGGCGCGGCCTGGTCATGGATGGCTCGAAGCAAAACATCCATGCCATCAAGCGCGACGAAATTTCCTGGCGCCACGATCTGCAGAGCAAATGCGCCTTCGTGACCGCCGAGAACATCGACCAACTGCTGCTGGAGCACGGGTTTGAAGGCGACATCGGACTTCTGCACATCGACATCGACGGCAACGATTACTGGGTGTGGCGCGCCGTCACGGCGGTAGATCCTGCGATTGCCATCCTCGAGTACAACAGCGTGTTCGGAGCCGAGCGAGCGATCACGGTCCCCTACGATCCGAACTTCAGCAGAGGCCGACCCTTCAGCAATCTCTACTTTGGCGCCTCGCTGCCCGCGCTCTGCGACCTGGCGCAATCCAAGGGGTACGACTTCATCGGCTGCAACAGCGCCGGTAACAACGCCTTTTTCGTTCGATCCGAGCTGCGCCACCACCTCAATGGCCTCAAGCCCCTCACCGCAGCGGAAGGTTACGTGGTCTCCAAATTCGCGGACTCCAGGGACAGCAAGGGCCGGCTGAATTATCTCCGCGGTGACCAGCGGCTGGCGTCGCTGAAAGGATTGCCGGTGGTCAACACCCGGACCGGCGCCACCGAGGAGCTCTGAGCCTCGCGCGCGAATTCGCTATCAGGGGCCGGATTCGGCCGCGATGCGGTAATTGCGGACGGCCAGTGGCCCGAGGACTGCGGCAAGGCCGAGAGCCCACAGCAGGGTCAGCAGCAGCGGCCACGACGCGGGAGCACCCTGTGCGAGCGCCCGCATGGACTCAATCGTCGGCCACAGCGGCTGCAGGTGGACCTCCGTCCGCACCGACGAGGGCACCGGGACGACACCGGAGCTGGAGAACACCGAGCCGATGGCCGGCACCCCCAGCCAGACGAGCACCGCTCCGGTCTTGGACCGCACCGCGATCGCTATCACCGCCAGCGAGAAGACGACAATGGCCACCACCGGGACCAACAGAAACGGGATCACGGCAAGCCAGCCGCCCTTGAATCGCAGTCCCAGCCCGACGCCGACCGCCGTGACCAAGGCGGCACTTGCCAGCGTGCGGACGGCCTCGGCGAGCAGCCGACCCGTCAGGGCGCTGGCCCGGTGCACGGGAAATACCCACATTCGACTGAGCAGGCCGATGCCGTGCTCGAGGGGGATGCTGCGGCCGGCCGCGAGCGCGCCGTACATCGCACCGGCCACGGCGCACATCGGCACCAGGCCGTAGAGGCTGTCCGTGCCGGTGATTCTCAGTATCGACTTGCCGACCAGCAGTTTGTAGGTAATAAGCAGGAAGCTGGGGAACAACAGGCTTTGAATCACCACGGATGACTGGCGCCGCCAATGCAGGAGGAGCCAGCCGGCAAACACCATGGTTTCGGCCGCCAGCGAGCTCCGCTGCGGCGCATCAACGGTCCCTGCGGTCATTGCGTCCGCCGCTGTACGCGCGCCGCAATAGCACCGAACACCAGCAGCAGCCCAAGGCACCACGCCAAACTGGTCAACAGGTTGCCAACGGCGAAATGGCCGGCGGCGAACCCGCGCAGGGTTTGCGTGACCTGCGAAATGGGCTGGTTCCGGACGAACGGGTGCAGCCAGTCCGGGAACGCGTCGGCCGGCGCCATCCCGGTGGACAGCATGACCAGCAGCATCTGCGGAACCAGCAGGAACTGACTGAACGCTCCCCCTCCGCCCATGCCACTCTGTGACCCCGCGGACAGCACACCCGCCGAGTCGGCAGCGAGCGACAGCGCCAGTGTCAACAGCAGGACGAGCGCGGTGAAGGCGGCGGCGTAGCCCAACCCGCCGAACAGCCGGAAGCCGAACACATACCCGACGGCGATCGCGGCCAGCAGGCCGAGGGCGCCGCGGAACAGGCAATACAACATGCGTGCCATCACGGGTACCGCGGCGGATATCGGCAGCGTGCGGAGCCGATCCCCGAACTCGCCCCGCTCGTCTCGGGCGGCCCGGTCAACGCTCGTCAGGGCGCCGATCATCATCACCTGAACGATGACGACGGGCAGGACGTACTGGGGGTAGCTCATCCCCCCGGTGTCGATCACCTTCCCCAGCATGAAGTTGAAGACGAGGAAGTTACCCGCGGGCGCCAGCACGGCAAACGGCACGTCTTCGCGCACTCCGGCGCGTGCCGCGCGCTCGGTCAAAGCGGCGAGCGCGCTCACGTGGTGATGCTCTCCGTGAGGTGCAGAAATGCCTCGTCCAGGGACGGTTTGCGCAGCGCAATGTCGGCCAGCTCGACGCCGAGTTGATCGACCCGGCGAAACACCTCACTAAGCGTCGCAACCCCATTGGGCGCCAACACGGAAACCGTGTTCGCCTCGGGATCGGCTTCGGCTCCGTCGAGATCGGCGAGCACGGCCAGGATCCTGGACAGGTCGGCCGGGTTCACTGGACTCACGGTGCAGTAGCTTGATCCCACCAGGTGCTTGAGGTCTTCGGCAGTACCGCTGGCGATCACGCGTCCGCCGTTGATCACGACGACCGAATCGCTGAGCACGTCGGCTTCCTCGAGATATTGCGTCGTGAGCAGCACTGTGACGCCCTGGTCCGACAATGACGACACCGTGTCCCACACCGCGCGGCGACTGCGCGGGTCCAACCCGGTGGTGGGCTCGTCGAGGAAAAGCACCTTCGGTGGGACCACCAGTGCGACGGCGATATCGATGCGGCGCCGCATGCCACCCGAATAGGTGGACACCTTGCGGTCGGCGGCGTGGGACATGTCGAATTGCTCGATCAACGCGTCGGCTCGCAGGTGGGCATGTTTGCGCCGCATTCCCCGCATGCGGGCGAACAACACCAGGTTCTCGCGGCCGGTGAGATCCCAGTCCAGCGCGGTGAGTTGGGCGGTGATTCCGATGCTCTCGCGCACCTGTGCGGGTTGTTGGACGACGTCGTACCCGGCCACGATTGCCTGGCCAGAGGTGGGCCGCAGCAACGTGGACAGGATCTTGATCGTGGTCGACTTGCCCGCGCCGTTATGGCCGAGCAGGGCGCAAACCGACCCCGTCGGAACCGAAAAGCTGACGTCCTGCAATGCGTGTATCGCCCCGTCGAACGTCTTGGCTACGCCATTTAGTTCGATCACGGATACAGACGATACCTGTCAGTACAGGCGCTTTGTACGGAAACCGGTTGCTTCGCATTCGCGGTGGTCTGCTCGGCGCGCGTGCCCTTCGCCGCTGGCCGCGGAGGCGCGATCACCACATGGCTCCGGGGTCCTCGACTTCCGAGGAAAACGAGGGGCTCAGTCCCCCTTGGTGATTCGGACATCTTCGATGCGATCGCTATGACCAGTACTCCCAGCCTGAGCCCTTCCACTTGGCCGCGTCCAGGCACAGTCGGCCGTCGATGATGACGGGTCTGTTCACCACCTCGCCGAGCGCCCCGGGATCAAGGTCGACGAACTCGGTCCACTCGGTCAGCAGGAGCACCACGTCTGCCCGGTCGCACGCGGCGACCGCCGAGTCGACGTAATGCAAAGTCGGAAATACCTTCCGGGAGTTCTCGATCGCCCTCGGGTCGTACACCTTGACAGCTGCGCCCTGCAGTTGAATTTGAGCGGCGACGTTGAGTGCGGGCGAGTCCCGGACATCGTCGGATTCCGGCTTGAAGGCGGCCCCGAGAACCGCGACATGGGCCCCCAGCAGCGAGCCTCCGCACACGCGACGGGTGAGGTCGACGATCCGGGTCCGTTGCCGCATGTTGATGGCGTCGACTTCGCGCAAGAACGAGAGGGCCTCGGACGCGCCGAGCTCACCGGCCCGCGCCATGAACGCGCGGATATCTTTTGGCAGGCACCCGCCGCCAAAGCCGAGGCCCGCGTTGAGGAATCGTCGTCCGATTCGTGCGTCCAGTCCGATGGCGTCCGCCACGGCCCGCACGTCGGCGCCGGCGGCCGAACAGACTTCGGCGATCGCGTTGATGAAGGAGATCTTCGTCGCGAGGAACGCGTTGGCCGATGCCTTCACCAGTTCGGCGGTTGCGGTATCGGTGACGATGAAGGGAGTGCCTTCGGCGAGGATCGGCGCATAGATTTCCCGGGCCACCGATTCGGCGGTGCCACCGGGCGTCCGTCCCAGCACCAGGCGGTCGGGGTGCAGGGTGTCAACGATCGCATGCCCTTCCCGGAGGAATTCGGGGTTAAATGCGATTTCGACCCGAACGTCGTTGGCCAACTCCGCGGCGCGACGCGCCAGCATTTGCGCGGTGCCGACGGGAACGGTCGACTTGCCGAAGATGACGGCGTCTCGGGTCAACAGCGGGGCCAGCCGGTCGATGACGGCCTCGACGTAGCTCAGGTCGGCGCTGTTTTCGCCCGTCTTTTGCGGCGTGCCGACGGCGATGAAAAACGCGTCGCCCCAGTCGGCCGCATCTTCGTAGGAATCCGTCAACCGCAGCGCGCCCGAATTCAGGTGTGTGGCCACCGCCTCGGACAAACCCGGTTCGTAGAACGGCAGCTGTCCATGCCTGAGCTTGGTGAGCCTTTCCGGATCGACCTCCACGCCCAGCACTTCATGACCAAGTTCTGCCATGCAGGCGGCGTGGGTCGCGCCCAGGTACCCGAGTCCGAGAACTGTCAGCCGCATGGGCGCTCAGACCTTTGCGTGCACGAAATCATGATCCCTCTCAACGGATTCTTCAATATACGGACCGCGTCTTGGGCCCGCAGAGCTATCGACCAAATTCGCCCAGCGCGCTGATCGTGCCGCTAGGAAGGCGTTACCCCCTGATCCGGAGAGTTTTCGAAGACATACCGTCCCAGCGCCCAACATCTTTTCCCGGGAGGCTCGAGGGCATCAACGGGCGTACCATCCTTGACCAATTCATCCTGGCGAATGATCCCTTCCGCTATGGCCTCTGTCCATGCTTGCGTAGGCCCCGTGCCCCACCAACACCAGGGCAAAAGATCGTCCATGACCACCGCAGTCTTCTCCGTGCAGAAGGGCTTCATATTCACTATGTCCGCTTTGGCCGCCTCGTATCCATGGGCGCCGTCTATGAATACCAGGTCAAAGCGCAAATCAGGGTTCCGGCTCTTAAATTGCGGGACGGTCTCGCCGGAGGGTCCACAGATAAGCGTGTGCCGGTTCGGATACCTCTTGTCGATGAGCCCTTTCGCCGCCCTGGTGGCATCATTTTCCCCTAGGTCAAAAGAAACGACCTGGGCATCGGGGCATGCGGTGAGAAAGGCGTAAGCGGAGCACCCGATATTGAAACCTATCTCTCCGACACGGCGCGCGCCGGTGCGCTGCGCGGCCGCGGCAAGGTACAGGAGTTCGTCCGGCTTACTCGATCCGTCCCTCGGAAAGTGTCCGCGCAGTAGCAGGAATCGCAGGATCTGCCGTTTCATCCTTTTCATGTCCTGAAGCGAAAGAGATTGCGACGAAGACGGCGCGTCGGCCTCGGCCTCAAATCCTCCGGATACCATCTGCGTACTCCTCACTGAGATTTTCGCGCGAAAAACGGACTGGTCGGGGCGGGCGATCGCCAGTGGAGTCTAAACGCCGGCACGGGCCGGAGTTGGCCGTTCCGAGGCACTCCGACAGGGCGACGCAGTTCAACGGAACCCGGGTGCAGATCTTTGTTGGCGGTCACGATTGACCGTCGTCAATCGCTACCGGTTTACCGGCATTCCGAGCGGATTCTTCGGCGGCGGCGACGGCCCGCACCAGCGCTACTTCGCTCTTTATCTGGGCCGTATCCAAGTGGCCGGCGCGCACCACGCCGAGGAACGCCTGCAGTTCCCGCGTGAGTGGGAGTTCGTCATCGTAGCCGGGATGCGACGCACCCCGGGACGTGTGCAGCGAAAGCTTTCTGTCGGCGGTGTCGTCGAACGTGAGCGAGTTGTCTTCCCCCACAATCGTCAATCGATGACGCTTCGGCGGCGAGAGCCAACTGACGTTCGCGATGAGCGGGATTTCACCGAACGCGAATTTGGCGCTGGCGGCGGTGAACCGCGACGCCGCGCCGACGCCCCAAGCCTGCACCGAACCAGGGTTCGCGTCGAACAGCGCCCGCGCCATCGAGAGACCGTGCGGAAGCCAATCCCACAGCACCGATGAATCGCTACGCGGGTGGTGATTCATTCCCTCCCAGAACACGGCCTGCACGGGTTCGACATCGGGGAGCAGCTTTTTTGCAGCCTGAAACGCCGGGTTGTGCAAGTGCACGTGCCCGACGACGACGGGTGCGCCGGAACGTAGGGCCGCCTCGCTGATGCGGATCGCGTCGTAAACCGTGGTGGCCATGGGCTTTTCGATGAATGTCGGCACACCCGCATCGATGAATGGGATCGCGACGTCGGCATGAGTCGCCGACGGCGTCGCGATCAGAACCCCAGCGGGCCGCTGGCGAAGAACGAGATCGACGTCCTTCGACTCACCGATCAGCTCCACGTCGCTCATCGACGCCAGGGTCCGGACGATGTTCGTGCCCCATTTGCCCCGGCCGACGACGGCTAGTCTCATGCGCCGTTCTTGTAAGACGGCTGATCCTTGGCCCAGGCGATGAATCGCGCGAGTCCGTCCTCGACGTCGACCTGCGGAAAGTAGTTCAGGTCTTCGTGCGCCTTGGAAAGGTCCGGGCAACGCCGCTGCGGCTCGCCCGCCGGGTAGGTGTCGGGGTAGTCGATGAGCTCAAATGTCGAGCCCGACACCAGCTTTCCGTACAACTCCGCCAGGTCATGCATCGAGATTTCGTTGGCGGCATTGCCGATGTTGTAGGGCTCGCCGCGGCGGCCACGCAACAACACCTTCAAGAACCCGGTGATCGCGTCGGTGATGTAGCAGAACGTTCGGGTCTGCAGCCCGTCGCCATGCACGGGAATCGGCTGGCCCGTCAGCGCCTGGTAGGTGAACATGGGAATGACGCGGCGATCGTTGTGCTTCATCCCGGGCCCGAACACGTTGAACGGCCGGACGATCGTTGCGGGCAGACCGTACTTCTGGTGATAAACCGTCGCGATCGTTTCGGCCAGCCGCTTCGATTCGTCGTAGCAGGCCCGAGGGCCGACGCTGGAGACGTGACCGTGGTACGTCTCGGGAGTGGGCACGAAGCGGGGATCGGGGTCGCCGTAGATCTCGCTGGAACTGAAGAACAGAAACCCTTCCAGCGCGGGGTTGCGGCGCCCCAACTCCAGCAGGTTCTTGATGCCCGCTACGGCGCTCTCGATGGTTTCGAGCGGATATTTCATGTAGTAGACCGGCGACGCCAAACCGGCCGCGTGCATGATGTAGTGAATGTCTTCGCGCACGGGCAGCGGATAGGTGACGTCGGCCCACACTTCGGCGATATTTTCGTCGCGCTCGGCGGTGCTGGGATCGCCCGTGATGAAGTTGTCGGCCGAGATGACTCGAACGGGCTGTTCCAGAATCGTATCGTTGAGCCGCTTGAACACCCGCAGAAAGTGCTTCCCCAGAAAGCCCGCGCCACCACTGAGCAGAACGGTCTTGCCCGAAAGCAGATGAGCGTCCTCGCCGAGGCCCCTGACGATCGCCTCGGTATCGCGACGGACGATGAAATGTTCAACCATGCGAAGGAACCTCTCCCTAGTTCAGCTCTGTCGGTGGAATGGGCTTCAAGTAGCGGTACGCGCCGCCGGTCTTCTTCTTGATGTCGTCGAAGTATTCGTACGCGAAGACGACGAGCACGTCGGCCCGGTGTTCATCTAGATAGCTTTTGGGAACGATCGGGATGTGCGTGCCGGGAGTGAACTTGTTCTGCTTCAAGGGACTGTCGTCGACCGTGAACGCGATTTCGCTGGGTCCGATCCGGCCGTAATTGCAGATCGTCGCCACTCGTGCCGGCGAACCGTAACCGGCAACTCGCAGCCCGGCTTGCCGGTATTCCGCCAATTGGTCCCGGAACGCGGATATTTGAAGGTCGACGTTGCGCCCGAACTCGCGCATGGCTTCCACCGTCAAATCTTGTTCTTCGCGGGCGAAGAGTCGCCGCACGGCATCGGACGGGGATTGCCCGCGTGCCCGTTGCACGAACACTTGTAGTGAGCCACCGTGCGGGACGATCTCGCGGACATCGGAGATGAGCATGTCGTGCGCGGCGAACAACTTTGCCAGCGAGGTAAGCGAGTAGTAGAAAATCCGGTCCAAGTAGAAGCGCTCGAACTGCGTCGTCGTCACAATGGCGCCGATGTATTCCACCTCGATGATGAACGTGCCGTCGTCCGTCAGCAGTCGCTGCACCGCCTCGATAAACCCGCTCGGACTATCCAGATGGGTGAAGACGCTGCTGGCGACGACGACATCCGCCCTGCCATAGGATTCTTCGATCTTCTCGGCGGTCGGGATGTCGAAAAAGGACGTCAGCGTTTCCAACCCCTGGTCGTTGGCGATCTTCGACACGTTGATCGAGGGCTCGACGCCGAGCGCCTTGACGCCCAGCTTCTGGAGTGGCTTGAGGAGAATGCCGTCGTTGGAGCCGACGTCGACGACAAATTCCGCCGATGCCAGTTGCTGGGCGAGATCCTCGAAATGCCTCACCAGTTCGCGGTTAACCGAGGACAGGTAATAGTAGTCTTCGAACATTCTCTCCCGGGAGACGATCACGCCCAGTTGGACGTTCTTGCACGTCGGACAGAAGAACGCCTGCAACGGGAAGAAGTCTTCGGTTGCAAATTCGGCTTCGGAAGGATATTTGTTCGCGAGCGGTTGTCGCCCTAGATTGAGGAACTCTATCGCAGCAGGTTCACCGCACAATCGACATTTCATCGTCGCAGTGGACGGTGCGGACATCGACGAGCTCCTATTTCGGTAACGTAAGTCTTTGAAAATGACGATATTCAAGATGTGGCGGCCGGGCGGCTCGACCTTCCAGCACCGCCCGCATTCTTCAGCCCGACGGCAATCCCATCAACCCTCCCCGAGGCGATAGCCGGCGCCGTCACTGCGGCCACCAGCCCGCGCCGATCAGCCAACGCGCCCCAGCCGCGCGAAATTTTCCAGAAGATCGGCGGCGGCCGTGACGCTTTCGGCGGGCTTGGTCGTCTGAGTGGCGACCTCGCGTGCCCGGGCGGCGTATTCCGGGGCCAGGACCGTGCGCAGGTCAGAGAGTAGCGATTCGAGGGTGGTGTCCGAACGGCGCCGGGAGGTGCCCACCCCCAGTCGTTTGATCGTGTTGCCCCACACGTTGCGCTGATCCGGCAGCTTCCACAAGACCGCTGTGGGGACGCCGGCGCGCAGGCTGGCGGCCGAGGAGCCCGTGCTGCCGTGGTGGACGACCACCCGGCAGAGCGGAAAAATTGCCCCGTGGTTCACCGCGCCGATCACCTTGACGTGGTCGGGAAGGGGGACGTCGCTGAGGTCGGTCCCGCCGGAGCAAAATATCGCCCGCTCGCCCAACTCCGCGCAGGCCGCGCTGATCATGTCGAGCATGTCGCCGACCGAATCGACCGGCACGCTGCCAAAACCGAAGTAGATCGGCGGTGTTCCGGCCGCAATCCACGACGCGACTTCCTCGTCGGCATCCGTCGGCAGGTCCAACGTCAGGTTGCCCACGATGGGGCGCTGGGCGGCCCATTTCGCCCATCCGGCGACCAATCCCGGGAAGCACACCTCGTCGTAGCACTGCAGTTCCAGCGACCCACGCTCGGTGATGCGTCGCGTAGCGGGTGCCGTTGCCTTGGGTAGGCCCAGTCGACGACGCTGCGCGTCCTCGACGTTCTTCGACATGCGCCAATACAGCCACTCGTACGCCGTCACGACGGGGCCGACCGCCCGGATCGGGTTGTAATGCAGGCAGGCCAGCGGAATGTCGTAATACTCTGCGACATTGCAGGCTTGCTCCTCGAAGCTCTGCCCGGTGAATATCAGGTCGGCGCCGTCGGCCACCGACACGAGCGTCGCGCTCATGTCCTCCCAGCACCGGGTGAACATCGCCTTGCTGTCGCGCAAAAAACTGACCGCATTCGGGATGTTCCAGGGGTGGCGCCAAACGGAACTCCAGCCGGGGCGCAACACTTCCATGGAGGCCGACCAATCCAGCCCGTAGGGGACCGCCGGCAGCCCGATCGACTCGCAGAAGCCGATCAGGTCGGGCGGGACGGCCATACACACGTCGTGCCCGCGGCGTAGCAGCTCTCGGCCGGCTGCGGCGTTGGGCTCAACGTCGCCGCGACTTCCCCAGCATGCGACGACAACTTTCACCGCGGGTCCTGGCCTTTCTGAGGTGGTCTTTCTGAGGTTGTAGTGGACATGGGTCCAACAGGTTCTAAACCATACTTGCTGGGTGTCATGCCGGTCAGGCGAATCCGTATTTGGTGCGCTGGCGCAGGCGATCAGCCGACGCGCTCGAGGCGCGCGAAGCTCTCCAGCAGATCGGCGGCGGCCGCGACGCTTTGGGCAGGGTTGGTCATCCGGGCGGCGATCTCGCGGGCTCGGGCGGCGTACCGCGGAGCGAGGATGGTTCGCAGGTCCGCGACCAATGATTTCTCGGTAGCGCTCGAAAAGCGCCGCGCGGTACCGACTTTCAGCCGCTTCACCGCGGCCCCCCATACCACCTGAACGTCGGCCATCCAGAGGATCAGCGTGGGGACTCCGGCGCGCAGGCTCGCGGCCGTGGTGCCCGCACCACCGTGGTGCACGACCGCACGACAGGCCGGAAAGACTGTCGCGTAATTCATCGCGCCCACCACCTTGACGTGGTCGAAATCCGGGACGGCGCTGAAATCAGACGCCGCGGCGCAAATCAGCGCCCGTTCACCGAGCTGGGCGCAGGCCCTGCCGATCATGGCGATCGTGTCGGCGGCGGATTCGACCGGGATGCTGCCAAAGCCGAAGAAAATCGGTGGCGTGCCCGCGGCTATCCAGGAGGCGACCTCCTCGTCGGCGTCGGTCGGCGATTCCATTGTCAGCGTGCCGACGAACGGCCTATTGAGGGGCCGTTTAGCGCGCCCGGCTGAGTTCGCCCATTCGGCCGCCAACCCGGGGAAACAGACCTCGTCGTAGGCCTGGATCTCCAGCGCTCGGCGTTCCGCGATGCGCCGCGGAGCGGGACCGGTGGCCTTGGGCAGCCCCAATTCCCGGCGCTGCGCGGCCTCGACCTTTCTCACCCCACGCCAAACCAGCCACTCGTAGACCCGCATCGCCGAGCGGATCAGCGCCGGCGGCAGCGTCGGAACGAGGTGGCCATTGACGCGGATCGGGAACCACAGCAGCGTGGCCAGCGGGAGGCCGCGATACTCAGCGACGCTGGCGGCCAGCTCCTGGTAACTCATGCCGGTCAACAGCAGGTCGGCCCCGTCCGTGAGCGAGGTCAGCGTCGTGCTCATCTCCGCCCAACACCGCGTGCCGGGTTCCCGCGATTCGCGCAAAAACGCGCGCACATCACGGATCCGCCAGAAGTTGCGGAAGAAATACGCCCAGAAGTCGCGCGTCGACTCCAGCCAGGCCGCGACATCGGGCCCGTACTTGACCGCCTCGAGCCCGGCCGCCTCGGCGAAGCCGACCAGGTCCGGCGAGACGGCCATGGAGACCTCGTGTCCGCGCCGCCGCAACTCTCGGCCGACGGCCACGCCGGGCTCGACGTCGCCGCGAGTTCCATAGAACGCCAGCACGAATCTCATCGCGTGATCCTGGTCCTTCACTTCCGGCGCCTTCTGCGAAATGAAAGCGGCAGACCGCGTCCCCCAGCTCAGCCGCCCAGCAGCATAGCCCGACGCCACACTGAGAAGTTCCTTAATTCCCAGACGAATCCCGGACGGCGCAGGTGAGCCTCCATTATGGTTTGCATCCGTAATTAAACTCGTGTCGGCTAGGGTGGTGCGGTGGTCTGGGGCAGTGTGGGGGATGTCGAGTCGGCGCGCTCCGATATCGACGTTGTGAACAGCCACGATGCCGGCCAACCCGACCGCCCCCGACGCGTTGCGTTCCGGCGCGCTGCTCGCCCTTCATCTGCACCCCGAGTAGAAGATGGACAAACGTATGGAAAGAGACGCCGAAATCCGGGACTTGTGATTTTCCGCGTCCTGAAGCGGTTATGGATCCCGCTGGTCGTGCTCGCGGTGGTCGCCGTCGGCGGATTAACTGTTTCCCGGCTGCACGGCCTCTTCGGTTCCGAAAAAGGCATTTCGTACGGCGACACCAGAGTCGACAACAAACCTTATAACCCGCAGCATCTGAGATACGAAGTCTTCGGACCGCCGGGCACCGTGGCCTTGATCAGCTATTACGACGAAAACGGCACCCCACAGCATGTTGAAGGGGCAAATCTGCCGTGGGCAATGGAGTTTCCCGTCACGGGCGCGATGGGCCTCGGCAGCGTCGCGGCGCAGGGCGACACTGACAGCATCGGTTGCCGGATCCTGATGGATGGCGTGGTCAAGTCCGAGAAAATCACTCACGAGGTGAGCGCCTTTACCTCCTGCATGCTGAAAGCCTCATGAGCAACCATCAGCTGCGGCAGGGCCGGCCATTCGTGGCGCGGACGATACGCCGGTTTTCGGTGCTCATCATTTTGGCGTGGTTGGCGATCATCGGTGTCCTGAATTTCTGCGTGCCCCCGCTAGAACAGGTCGAGCACGAGCACGCGGTCACCCTGTCCCCCAGCGACGCGCCATCCGTCACGGCATCAAAGCGGTTGGACGAGGACTTCAAGGTCGCGAATGAAGGGGGTGGCGGCGGCGTCGCGTCGATCGTCTTGGAGGGTCAGCAACCTCTCGGCGACGACGCCCACAGATACTACGATCGCCTGATTGCGCAGCTCAAAGACGACACCAAGCACGTGCAACGCATCCAGGACTGGTGGGGCGATGAGCTAACCAGACACGCCGCGCAAAGCTCCGACGGCAAGGCGGCCTATGTCCAGGTGATCCTCACCGCGGGCAACGAATCGGTCGAAGCCGTGCAGCGTATCGTCGCACGGACACCGGCACCGCCGGGTGTCAAAGCGTTTGTCACCGGGCCCGCAGCGATCAACGCCGATATGAGCCACAGTGGCGACAGGACGGTCGCCACGATCACGCTGGCCAGCCTCGCGGTGATCTTCATTATGTTGCTTCTCGTCTACCGTTCGCTCATCACCGTCATTCTGCTGTTGGTGGTGGTCGGCATCGAATTGCAACTGGCCCGCGGAATCGTTGCTTTCATCGGCCATCTCGGAATGATCGGCCTGACCACCTTCGCCGTGAATCTGCTGGTATCCCTGGTGATCGCGGCGGGGACCGACTACGGGATCTTTTTCGTTGGCCGGTATCAGGAGGCGCGCCAGGCCGGCGCGGACAGGGAAGCGGCCTACTACACCGCGTACCACGGGGTCACCAAGGTCGTGGTGGCCTCGGGTCTGACCATTGCCGGAGCACTGTTCTGCCTGATCTTCACCCGGCTACCGTCGTTCTATCTGCTGGCCATCCCTTGCGCGGTGGGCGTGCTGGTCGCGGTCGCGGTCGCAGTCACGCTTATTCCGGCGGTTCTGACCGTGGGCGGCCGTTTCGGTCTGCTCGATCCGAAGCGGAGAATCCATGCTGGCATATGGCGGCGGGTAGGCACGGCGATCGTTCGGTGGCCCGCCCCGATACTCATCGCGACGTTGGCGGTCACCCTGGTCGGGCTATTGACGCTGCCGGGCTACCGGCCCAGCTACAACGACCAGCAGTTCATTCCGAAGGATATCCCCGGAAATTTGGGGTATGAGGCCGCAGCCCGACACTTCCCCCCGTCGGCAATGATGGCGCCCGAGCTCCTGTTGGTGGAGACCAATCACGATCTGCGCGATCCCGCCGATTTTCTGGTGCTGGAAAAACTGACCAAGGCCGTCCTCGCCGTGCCGGGAGTTGCGACGGTTCAGTCCGTAACTCGGCCCGAGGGGACCCCGATCCAGCACACCTCGATACCGTACATGCTCAGCATGCAGGCGGCCGGCCAGCAGCAATTCCTGGTCTTCCAGCGGGCGCGGATGAATGACCTGCTCAAGCAGGTCGACTTGATCACCGAGGCGATCAACACCACTCAGCGGCTGTATGAAATTACGAAGCAAATGGTCGCCACGACGCACGATATCGCCGTCAACACCCACGAAGTCCAGGATCTCACGAATGACCTGCGGGATAACGTCTCGGATTTCGAGGATTTCTTTCGGCCCATCCGCGCCTACTTCTACTGGGAAAAGCACTGCTACGACATCCCCGTTTGTTTGGCGCTGAGAAGCGTATTCGATTCGCTGGATGGTGTTGATTCGCTTGCCGACAAGCTGAAGGACCTGGTGGCAGACATCGACAAGATCGACTTGCTCCTGCCGGAGGTGCTCGCCCAACTCCCGGAAACGATCGCGATTATGCAGGAATCGCGGACCATGCTGCTTACCATGCACAGCACGATGTCCGGGACCCTCGGGGACATGGGCGACGATAGCGGTAATGCGACCGCCTTGGGGAAGGCGTTCGACAACTCCAAGAACGACGATTCTTTCTACCTGCCGCCGGAAGTGTTGAAAAACAAGAACTTCCAACGAGTCATGAATCTGTTCTTGTCGCCCGACGGCAAGGACCTCCGAATCCTCATTCTGCAAAAGGGCGACCCGGCGTCGACGGACGGCATTTCGCGTGTCGACGCAATCAAGAGCGCGGCCGGGGAGGCGCTCAAGGGAACCCCGCTGGAAGACGCCAAGATTTACCTCACCGGGACCGCGGCGGGGACCAAGGACTTGGTGCAGGGCTCCACGTACGATCTCATGATCGCGGGAGTCGCCGCGCTGTGCCTCATCTTCATCGTCATGCTGATCATGACACGCAGTTTTGTTGCGGCGCTGGTTATCGTCGGCACCGTATTGCTTTCGCTGGGCGCGTCATTCGGGCTCTCCGTGTTCGCGTGGCAGGATTTGCTCGGCATACAAATTCACTGGTCCGTGCTCGTTATGTCGGTGATCGTCCTTTTGGCGGTAGGCGCTGACTATAATTTGCTGCTGGTAGCGCGAATGAAAGAAGAAATAGGCGCCGGTATTAACACCGGCATCATTCGCGCCATGGGTGGCACTGGCAAAGTCGTGACGAACGCGGGTCTGGTGTTCGCGTTCACCATGGCGTCCATGCTGGTCAGCGATCTGCGCACCATCGGCCAGGTGGGCACCACGATCGGTCTGGGTTTGCTGTTCGACACGCTGGTGGTGCGCGCGTTCATGACGCCGTCGGTCGCGGCGCTGCTGGGCCGCTGGTTCTGGTGGCCGCAAAAGGTGCGCCCCCGGCCCGCGAGTTCCATGCTGCGACCCACCGGACCCCGTCCGCTGGTGCGCGCCCTGTTGCTGAGATAGCGCGGGCCCGTGGCTAATTTCCAATTCAGGACGGCACCGGCAACCGTGGGGAGCATCGTGGCGCAGGGCGACAGCGAACGCACTGGCCGCGCGACGCACGGCGCGGGCGCCTTTACTGTCTGTCCGTTGCAGGCCACATGAGCACCGAACGCCCGCAACCGCCCTTTATCGCGCGGACGATCCGCAGGCTTTCCATTCCCATCATTTTGGGGTGGGTGGCTTTGACGCTGGCGGTGACGTTTCTGGTGCCCCCGCTAGAGCGGGTCGGTGAAGAGCATTCCGTACCCTTGGCCCCTCAAGATGCGCCGTCGGTGCAGGCCATGGTGGGCATGGGCAAGGCGTTCCAGGAGTCCGATTCGGACAGTTTCGCGATGATCGTGCTGGAAGGGCAGCAGGAGCTCGGGGAGGACGCTCGTACCTACTACCGCAAATTGGTGCGTGCGCTGAGAAATGACCCACGCCATGTCGAACACGTGCAGGATTTGTGGGGAGATCGTGTCACGGCGGCGGGCGTACAGAGCCCCGACGGCAAGGCCACCTATGTGCAGTTGAACCTGGCCGGCAACCAGGGCACCACCCTGGCCCAGGAATCCGTGACGGCGGTCCGGCAGATCATCAAGCAGACGCCGCCCCCTCCCGGGGTCAAGGTGTATCTCACCGGCCCGGCCGCGCTCATTCCGGACATGGTGCGCAGCGGTAACGACTCCCTGCTGAAGATGACCGTGATAGCCGGCGTGATCATCTTCGTGGTTTTGCTGTTCGTCTACCGTTCGGTGGCCACCGTGATCCTGCTGGTGATCGGGGTGGGCGTCGAAGTGGGTTCGGCCCGGGGAATCATAGCGTTCCTCGGCGATCACAACGTCGTGGTGCTGTCGACGTTCGCCATCAATCTGCTGGTGGCGCTCTCGATGGCGGCCGGGACCGACTACGGGATCTTTCTCTTTGGTCGTTATCAGGAGGCCCGCCAGGCCGGCGAAGACCCCGAGACGGCCTACTACACCACCTATCGCGGGGTCGCTCCCGTCGTCTTGGGCTCCGGTTTGACGATCGCCGGCGCGATGTTGTGCCTGAGCGCGACCCGGATGCCCATTTTCCAGACCATCGGTGTGCCGTGCGCGGTGGGCATGCTCGTCGCGGTCGCGGTCGCGCTCACGCTGGTCCCGGCGGTCCTGACCACCGGCAGTCACTTCGGGTTGTGCGACCCCAGGCGCAAGCTCGCGCAACAGCGGTGGCGTGGGATCGGGACCGCGATCGTCCGCTGGCCCGCGCCCATTCTCGTGACGACGTTGGCGATCGCGCTGATCGGCCTGGTGACGCTGCCGGGCTACAAGACGAGCTACGACGACCGGCCCTATCTACCCAAAGACCTGCCGGCTAATTTGGGCTTTGCGGCCGCCGATCGCCATTTCTCGCAATCGCGAATGTTGCCCGACATTCTCATGATTCAAGCGGACCACGATATGCGTAACCCGTCGGATTTCCTGGTGCTGCACAGATTAGCCAAGGCGATATTCCGGGTTCCCGGCATCTCTCGGGTGCAGGGCATCACTCGGCCCGAGGGAACACCGATTGAGCACACTTCGATACCTTTCCTGATCAGCATGCAAAACGCGGCGATGCTCAAAAATATTGAGCTCATCAAGCCCCGCATCAACGACATGCTCAGGCAGGCCGACGCAATGTCTAAGCAAATCGCGATACTCAAGCACATGTACGCCCTGCAGCAGCAGATCACTGACATTGCCCACCACACGGTCGGCCTGGCGATCGAGGTGGAAAGCCTCGTGGACGAGGTGGAAAACCACCTCATGGATTTCGACGACTTCTTCAGGCCAATTCGAAGTTACTTCTACTGGGAAAAGCACTGCTACGACATTCCCATTTGCTGGGCGATCAGATCCATATTTGAGCTATTCGATGGCCTCGATAAGATGCACGATAAATTGCACGACATGATTAAAGACGCGGTGAAGTTGGATGGGCTGACGGCGCAGCTGCTCACGGTGACCCCGAAGCTGATCGAAATCGCTGAGGCCACGCGGGCCGCGATATTGACCAACCACAGCACCATGGCCGGGCTCTTCGGCGAGCTGGACGGGATGAACCAAAACGCCACCGCCATGGGGCAGGCGTTCGACGCGGCAAAGAATGACGATACCTTTTTCCTGCCGCCCGAGGTCTTTAACAACACGGACTTCAAGCGCGCGATGGCGTCGTTCATCTCGCCGGACGGGAAAGCGGCCCGATTCATCATTTCGCATAGTGGCGATCCCGCCACGCCCGAGGGTATAGCGCGGATCAAGCCGATCAGGACGGCGGCCGAAGAAGCGCTCAAGACGACGCCTTTGGAGAACGCCAAGATTTCTCTCGCCGGCGCCGCGTCGACCTACAAGGACTTCGACGACGGCTCCCGATACGACCTCTGGATCGCGCTCGTTGGTGCGCTTTGCCTCATTTTCGTCATTATGCTTGCCCTCACCCGAAGTTTTGTGGCTGCCATGGTCATCGTGGGTACGGTGGTGCTTTCCTTGGGCGCATCATTTGGGCTGTCGGTGCTGGCGTGGCAGTACATTCTGGGCATCAAATTGCACTGGATGGTGCTTCCGATGTCCGTGATCGTCCTATTGGCCGTGGGATCTGACTACAACTTGCTTCTGGTAGCCCGGATGAAAGAGGAAATCGCCGCCGGCATAAACACCGGCATCATTCGCGCCATGGGCGGCACCGGGAAGGTCGTGACAAATGCGGGCCTGGTGTTCGCCTTCACCATGGCCTCGATGATCTTCAGCGATTTGCGGGTCATCGGCCAGCTCGGGACCACCATCGGCCTGGGCCTGATGTTCGACACCTTGGTCGTGCGCTCGTTCATGACCCCGTCAATTGCCGCACTGCTCGGCCGTTGGTTCTGGTGGCCGCAAACGGTCCGACCGCGCCCCGCCAGTTTCATGCTTCGGTCGGCACCGCCGCGCGCGGTGGTGCGCGCCTTGCTGTACAAGGAGGAGCACCGCGGCGACGACGCGGCCACCGTCGAGTTCCCCAGGCTCTCCGTCTAGCCCGAGCGCACGCACAGCGGGTTTGCACTAACGTCAATACGCCGCTCGCTTTGAAGTAATCTGACGGCCGTGCTTGAGACATCCCTGCCAAAGCTGCTGCGCGAGCGCGCCACTCGACAACCCGACGACACGGCGTTCACGTTCATCGACTACGAGAAGGACATGGACGGCGTCGCGGAAAGCGTGACCTGGCCGCAGTTGTATCGGCGAGTGCTGAATGTCGCGCGCGAGCTTCGACTGTGCGCCTCCCCCGGTGACCGCGCCGTGATTTTGGCGCCCCAAAGCCTCGACTACATCGTCGCCTTCCTGGGCGCGCTGCAGGCCGGGGTCATCGCGGTTCCGCTTTCGGTCCCGATGGGCGGCGTCGCCGATGAGCGCGTCGATTCGGTGCTGCGCGACGCGGAGCCGGTCGCCATTCTCACGACGTCCGCCGTCGTGGGGCACATCGCGTCGCACATCGCGCCTCAGCCCGGCGAATCCGCGCCGTCGATCATCGAGGTTGATTTGCTGGATTTGGATGCGCCAGCACAATTCGATGCCGGCGAAGACGCGTACGCCGGTTATCCGAACACCGCGTATTTGCAATACACGTCCGGCTCGACCCGACGGCCCGCCGGCGTGATGGTTTCCTACGAAAACATTCGGATCAATTACGACTTGACGATGCGCGGCTTTTTTCAGCGCAGCGCGGGCGTCACCCCGCCGGAACACACGATTGTGCTGTGGCTGCCGTTCTATCACGACCTGGGCCTGATCATGGGTGTCTGCACGCCGGTCCTCGAGGGCTGCCGCGCGGTGCTCACCAGCCCGGTGTCCTTCCTGCAGCGTCCGGCCCGGTGGATGCAAATGCTCGCGTCCTATCCCGACGCATCCAGCGGCGCGCCCAACTTCGCGTTCGAGTTGGCACTACGCAAGATATCCGACGACGACATGGCCGGATACGACCTCGGCAGGGTGTCGACCCTGATCAGCGGCGCCGAGCGGGTCCGTCCCGACACCGTCAAACGCTTTGCCGAGCGGTTCGCGCGCTTCAACCTTCCGGCCGCCGCGCTTCGGCCGACGTACGGGCTCGCGGAATCGACGTTGTACGTCGCGACCACCACCCAGGGTCAACCCCCGAAGGTCGTCGATTTCGAGTCCGGCAAGCTTTCCGTCGGCCAGGCCCAGCGCTGCGCCAACGGCACCGGCACCGCCCTGGTCAGCTATCAGGCAGTGCAGGCACCGACCGTGCGGATCGTCGACCCCGACACCCACGCCGAATGCTCGGAGGGCAGCACCGGCGAGATTTGGGTGCACGGCGGCAACGTCTGCCTTGGCTATTGGCGAAAACTCGACGAAACCGAGCGCACGTTCCGCGCCACCATCCTGGAACCGTCGGCCGGCACCCCCGAAGGCCCCTGGCTGCGCACCGGCGACCTGGGCTTCCTGTCCGACGGCGAGCTGTTCATCGTCGGCCGCATCAAGGATCTTTTGATCGTGTACGGGCGCAACCACGCGGCCGAAGACATCGAGGCCACGGTCCAAGAGATCACCGCCGGCCGCGTCGTGGCGATCACCGTTCCCCGTGACGGCATGGAGCAGCTCGTCGTCATCGCGGAGGTCAAGGCGCGGGGCAACTCGGCCGAGGATGCGGCGCACCGGTTCGCCGCGCTCAAGCGCGACGTGACCTCGGCGATCTCGACGTCACACGGCCTCGGCGTCGCCGATCTGGTATTGGTGTCGCCCGGTTCGATACCGATCACCACCAGCGGCAAGCTGCGGCGCGCGGCGTGCGTCGACCAGTACCAGCGTGACGAGTTTGTCCGGGTGGACGGGGCCTAACCGACCTCGCGCAGCAACACCGCCGCCGACGGCCCCTGGACCGGGGCGAGTTGACCGAAGAGCTCGATCGCCGCGGCAATCGTGCGGTCGACGTGGGCGGCGAAATCCTCCGCCGAGATGTCTTCCCGGATCCACTGGGATCTGCGGGCCGAGAGACCGAGGTGCTGCGTGTCGGCGGACCCGTGCACGATCGCCGTGATTCCGCGGTTGCGCCGGTTGAAGGTGTCGGCGAACTTCGTCAGCGACGCGCGGTCGGTGACCGGGGAAAACCGCGAGGGAGTGACGTCGATCATCAGCATGTCGCCAAACGACGAGGACATCGAGAGGTGGACGTGCAGCCTGCGCGGCTGGGCGTCGACGACGCAGAAGTATTCGCCGTCATGGTCGCCCCGAAGGAACGGCAGTCCACGAGTGGACAGGTAGCGTTCGATCAGGTTCGCGCAGAGCGTCTCGCTTGTCATGGAGGAAATATTGACGGTTGCGCCTTTATGAAACCTTTGAGCGAAGCCGTCAGGGATCGAAGAATCCCCTGAGAGTTCCCTGAGCGGGCGTCAGCCCACCAACCGCGCGACGTCGACCATCGCCGAGGTGATCCGGGCGATCTCGTCCGGCGTGCAGATATACGGCGGCATCGCGTACACGAGGTTGCGGAAGGGCCGCAGCCAGACGCCGCGATCCAGCGCCGCCGGGGTGGCGACGGCCAGGTCGACGGGCCGCGCGCACTCGACGACGCCGATCGCGCCGCACACCCGGACATCGGTCACGCCGGGCAGCGCGCGGGCGGGTTCCAGCCCGGCCGCCAACCCGGCGGCGATCTCGGCGACCCGCGAGCGCCAGTCCTGGCCCAGCAGCAGCTCGATGCTGGCCACCGACACGGCGCACGCCAGCGGATTGGCCATGAAGGTGGGCCCGTGCATCAGCGCCCCCGCCTCGCCGGCGCTGATGGTGTGCGCGATTTCGGTCGTGCACAACGTGGCGGCCAAACTCAGATATCCACCGGTGAGAGCCTTGCCGACACACATGATGTCCGGGCTCACCCCGGCGTGATCGGCGGCGAACAGCTCGCCCGTGCGGCCGAAACCGGTCGCGATCTCGTCGAAGATCAGCAACACGTTCTGGCGCCGGCAGGCGTCGCGCAGGTCGGTCAGGTATCGCGGGTCGTGGAAGCGCATGCCGCCCGCGCCCTGCACGACGGGCTCGACCACCACCGCGGCCAGCTCGGCCGCGCGAAGCGCCAGCTGCGCCTCGAATGCGACGCTGTAGGCGGGGTCGTAGTCGCGCGGCACCTGCGGCGCGAACTCCTGGTGCGCCAGGATGTCGATCCACAGCGAGTGCATGCCGCCGTCCGGGTCGCAGATGCTCATCGGCGTGAACGTGTCGCCGTGGTAGCCGCCCCGCCAGGTCATCAGCCGGTGCTTGCCGGGCTCACCGCGGCTGCGCCAGTATTGCAGCGCCATCTTCACCGCGACCTCCACCGACACCGAGCCGGAGTCGCTGAAGAACACCGTCTCCAACCCGGGCGGGGTGATGTCCACCAGCAACCGCGCCAGCCTTGCGGCGGGCTGATGGGTCAGCCCGCCGAACATGACGTGGTTCATCACGCCCAGCTGGGCCGTCAGCGCCGCGTCCAGCACCGGGTGGCCGTGCCCGTGGATCGCGGTCCACCAGGAGCTCATCGCGTCAAGGACCTCGATACGGGTGCCGTCGCGCACCAGCGTCAGCCACGCTCCGCGGGCTTCGACCGCGACGACCGGAGCGACCGTTTCGGCGCCGATCGTGCTGTAGGGATGCCACACGTGTGCGGCATCGATCGCGCTGATCTGCTCGGGCGTCAACTCGGCCACGGGGTCCGACACTAGCTGTGAGTCGCAGAAAGCACGGCCATCGGGCAGCATTGGACGACGTGGCCCCCGAGCAGCAGTCCGAACATCCCCTCCCAGACCTGAAGGGCGGGGAGGTCGGGGAGGTCGATTACCCGCCGGACGCCGACGAGCCCGACCCGGGGAACCCGCCGACACTGCGGTTGCGGGTGGCCAAATGGGACCTGCTCTGCACCCTCGTGCTCACGGCGCTGCTGCTCTATCTCGCCACCGCCACCGAGTGGCCGTTCAGGCTCTACGGGTTCCTCAAAGACGTGTGCACCGGGGACAGCTGCGGGCCGGTGCCCTACGGCGTCGACATTTACATCTACCCCGTGTCCTGGGGCGGCATCGGCGCGGCGTTGGCCGCGGCCGGAATCGGGCCGTTCGTCTCCCTACTCAAGGGCTGGTACATGTCCTTCTGGCCCGTTTTGTCGCTGGCCATCGTGATGGTCAGCTCGGTGGCCGGCTCGGTATTGACGGTGTTCAGCGCGCGCTACTGGGTCTGATTCGCGCCCGCTCGCGCTGAGACCCGCATCACAAATCCGCACCTCAACGCGGCCAAATTTGGGCACGGCAGTCACCGTCGGATCACGTTAAGACAAAAAATCCCGCCTAGGGCCCTTCGTCCCTTGCCCGCCGCAACGCATGTTGCGAGAGTTTCTGTAGTGACTGGTGTGAATAGACGGCCTCGACGCAGAGGCCATCGCGTGAGTCATAGAACCGGGGGCGGATTCGCGAAGTGACCGCGACTGAGGTCCAGACAAGAAAGAAGGAATCGAAATGAAGCGCATCTGCGGCTTCGTGATCGGTCTAGCACTGCTCCTGATGGCACCGGCGATGGTCAGCACGGCTGTGGCGACCGCCGACCCGGGTGCTCGGGCGATGGACTACCAGCAGGCCACCGACGTCGTCGTCGCGCGCGGCCTGTCGCAGCGCGGCGTGCCGTTTTCCTGGGCCGGCGGCGGTATCACCGGCCCCACCCTGGGCAAGGGCACCGGCGCGACCACCGTCGGGTTCGACGCCTCGGGCCTAATGCAGTACGCCTACGCCGGCGCCGGGATCAAGCTGCCGCGTTCCTCCGGCGAGTTGTACCGGGTCGGCCAGAAGATCCTGCCGCAGCAGGCCCGCCGCGGCGACCTGATCTTCTACGGCCCCGAAGGTACCCAAAGCGTGGCGATGTACCTGGGGAACAACCAGATGCTCGAGGTGGGCGACGTGGTCCAGGTGTCGCCGGTGCGCGCCAACGGCATGACCCCCTACCTGGTCCGGGTGCTCGGGGTCCAGCAGACGCCTTACCAACCAGCACCGCAGCAGCTGCCGCAGCAGGCGCCGGTCCAGCAGGCCCCGCTGCAGCAGCAGAGCCAGTTGCAGCAGGTCCCGACGCAGCAGGCCCCGCTGCAGCAGGCCCCGGTCCAGCAGGTGCCGACGCAGCAGGCCCCGGTGC
The DNA here is from genome assembly GCF_010730195.1 of Mycobacterium conspicuum. Lineage (NCBI taxonomy): Bacteria > Bacillati > Actinomycetota > Actinomycetes > Mycobacteriales > Mycobacteriaceae > Mycobacterium > Mycobacterium conspicuum. The sequence continues at coordinate 2,324,256 of NZ_AP022613.1, read as the reverse complement.
AGCAGGCGCCGGTCCAGCAGGTGCCGACGCAGCAGGCGCCGGTCCAGCAGGCGCCGTTGCAGCAAATGCCGCTGCAGCTGCCCACGCCGGCGCCGGTGCAGCAGATCCCCGCGCAGCCGTCACCGTTCGGCCCCACGCAGTAACCCTTCCCGGGTTCCGAACACCCGCCACCTGCTCCCCCGCCGCGCCGCGCGCGGGATGAGCAGGTGGCGGTTTTCGGTAAATTGGCGGTCGATCATGGGAAATCCCGCACCGCCTAGTCGCCCGTCCGCCACGTCGACGCTGGGGTTCTACCGTTACGACCTCGACGGCCTGCGCGGCGTCGCGATCGCACTGGTGGCCATGTTCCACGTGTGGTTCGGTCGGGTTTCCGGCGGTGTGGACGTGTTCCTGGCGCTGTCCGGATTCTTCTTCGGCGGCAAGGTCCTGCGCGCCGCCCTCGATCCGACCCTGCGGCTGTCACCGGTCGCCGAGACGATCCGGCTGGTCCGGCGCCTGGTCCCAGCCCTGGTGGTCGTCCTGGCCGCGTGCGCGCTGCTCACCTTCCTGGTGCAGCCGCAGACCCGCTGGGAGACGTTCGCCGACCAGAGCCTGGCCAGCCTGGGTTACTACCAGAACTGGGAACTGGCCAGCACCGCGTCCAACTACCTGCGTGCGGGCGAGGCCGTCACCCCGCTGCAGCACATCTGGTCCATGTCGGTGCAGGGCCAGTTCTATCTCGCCTTCCTGCTGCTGGTCGCCGGGTTCGCTGCCGCGCTGCGCCGACCGCTGCGCGCCCACCTGCGCCGTGCGTTCGTCGTGTTGCTGAGCGTGTTGACCCTCGCGTCGTTCGTCTACGCGATCATCGCCACGCACGCCGACCAGACCACCGCGTACTACAACAGCTTCGCGCGCGCGTGGGAGCTGCTGCTGGGAGTGCTGGTCGGTGCGCTGGTGCCCTACGTGCGCTGGCCGATGTGGCTGCGCACGGCCGCGGCCACGGTCGCGCTGGCGGCGATCCTGTTGTGCGGGTTCTTCATTGACGGCGTCAACGAATTCCCCGGCCCGTGGGCCCTGGTGCCGGTGGGCGCCACCATGCTGATGATCCTGGCCGGCACCAACGTGACCGACACGGCCGAACTGCCGCCGCCGAATCGGCTGTTGGCGACGGCGCCGCTGGTGGCGCTGGGTGCGATGGCCTACTCGCTGTACCTGTGGCATTGGCCGCTGCTCATCTTCTGGCTGTCCTACACCGGGCACACGCACGCCACCTTTGTCGAGGGCGCGGTGATCCTGCTGGTCTCCGGGGTGCTGGCGCACCTGACCGTGCGGCTGGTCGAGGATCCGCTGCGGCTTCGAACGGCCGGCACCCGCGGCGCCCCGGTGGCGCCAGCGGTGCCCTGGCAGGCGCGGCTGCGCCGCCCGGGGATCGTGCTCGGGTCGACGGTGGCGCTGCTCGGCGTCGCGCTGACCGCGACGTCGTTCACCTGGCGTCAGCACGTCATCGTCCTGCGCGCGGCCGGCAAGGAGCTCAGCGGGCTGTCCGCCCAGGACTATCCCGGCGCGCGCGCCCTGACCGAACACGTGCGGGTGCCCGCCCTGCCGATGCGGCCCACCGTGCTGGAGGTCAAAAACGACATCCCGGACTCCACTCGCGACGGCTGCATCAGCGACTTCGTCAACCCGGCCGTGGTCAACTGCACCTACGGCGACGTGGACGCCACCCGCACGATCGCGTTGGCCGGCGGGTCGCACGCCGAACACTGGCTGCCCGCCCTGCAAATCCTGGGACAGCTGCACCACTTCAAGGTGGTCACCTACCTCAAAATGGGCTGTCCGCTGTCCACCGAAGAGGTCCCGCTCATCATGGGCAACAACGCCCCGTACCCGCAGTGCCGGGAATGGGTGCAGCGCACGATGACCAAGTTGGTCGCCGACCGCCCGGACTATCTGTTCACCACATCAACCCGGCCGTGGAACATCAAAGCCGGCGACGTGATGCCGGCGACGTACATCGGGATCTGGCAAACGTTGTCGGACAACAACATTCCCATCCTCGCCATGCGCGACACCCCGTGGCTGGTCAAGAACAACAAGCCGTTCGATCCGGCGGACTGCCTGGCCAAGGGCGGCACCGCGCAGTCATGCGCAATCAAACGTTCCGACGTGCTGTCCGATCGCAATCAGACCCTGGATTTCGTCGGGCAGTTCCCGCTGCTCAAGCCGCTTGACATGTCCGACGCCATCTGCCGCGCCGACTACTGCCGTCCGGTGGAGGGAAACGTGCTGATCTACCACGGCGCTCATCACCTGTCGCCCACCTACGTGCGCACCATGGTTCCCGAGCTCGGCGCCCAGATCGGGGCGAGCACCGGTTGGTGGTAGCGCAGCCGGGGCCGGTGCGCACCGATAAGGTCGAACGATGTCGACGAACAACTCCAACGGCGCCGACGTGACCCAGCCCGCACTGCCGACGGTATGGCCGGGCAACGCCTATCCGCTCGGGGCGACCTATGACGGTGCGGGCACGAACTTTTCGTTGTTCTCCGAGGTCGCCGAGAAGGTCGAACTGTGCCTGATCGACGACCGCGGCAATGGGGTCAGTGAGTCTCGCATCCCCCTCGACGAGGTGGACGGATATGTCTGGCACGCCTACCTGCCGAACGTCGCCCCCGGCCAGCGTTACGGCTTCCGGGTGCACGGACCGTTCGACCCCGCGGCCGGCCACCGATGTGACCCCAGCAAGCTGCTGCTCGACCCGTACGGCAAATCGTTCGACGGCGACTTCGCCTTCGGCCAGGCGCTGTTCTCCTACGACGTCAACGCCGTCGACCCCAACGGCGACACGGCGAACACCGGCACCCCCCCGATGGTCGACTCGCTGGGCCACACCATGACCAGCGTGGTCATCAATCCCTTCTTCGACTGGGCGTTCGACCGCGCACCACTGACCCCGTATCACGAGACCGTGATCTACGAGGCCCACGTCAAAGGCCTCACCCAGACCCATCCGAGCGTCCCCGAAGGACTTCGGGGCACCTACGCCGGCCTGGCCCACCCGGCGATCATCGACCACCTGAAGTCGCTCAACGTCACCGCGCTGGAGCTGATGCCGGTGCACCAGTTCATGCACGACCAGCGGCTGCTCGACCTGGGTTTGCGAAACTACTGGGGCTACAACACATTCGGCTTCTTCGCCCCGCACTACCAGTACGCGTCGAACCGGCAGGCCGGCGGCGCGGTGGCCGAATTCAAGATGATGGTGCGCAGCCTGCACGAGGCGGGCATCGAGGTCATCCTCGACGTCGTCTACAACCACACCGCCGAGGGCAACCACCTGGGCCCGACGATCAACTTCCGCGGCATCGACAACAAGGCCTACTACCGGCTGCTCGACGAGGACCAGCGGCTCTATAAGGACTTCACCGGCACCGGCAACAGCCTCAATGCCCGCCACCCGCATGTCCTGCAGCTGATCATGGACTCGCTGCGCTACTGGGTGCTCGACATGCATGTGGACGGGTTCCGGTTCGACCTGGCGTCCACGCTGGCCCGCGAGTTCTACGACGTCGACCGCCTGAGCGCGTTCTTCGATCTGGTGCAACAGGATCCGGTGGTCAGTCAGGTCAAGCTGATCGCCGAGCCGTGGGACGTCGGCGAAGGCGGCTACCAGGTCGGCAATTTTCCTGGTTTATGGACCGAGTGGAACGGGAAATACCGCGACACTGTGCGCGACTACTGGCGGGGCGAGCCCGCGACCCTTGGCGAGTTCGCTTCCCGGCTGACCGGGTCGTCGGACCTTTACGAAGTGAGCAGCCGACGCCCCAGCGCCAGCATCAACTTCGTCACCGCGCACGACGGGTTCACCCTCAACGACCTGGTGTCCTACAACGAGAAGCACAACGAGGCCAACGGCGAGGACAACCGCGACGGCGAAAGCCACAATCGGTCGTGGAATTGTGGCGTCGAGGGTCCGACCGACGACCCCGAGATCGTCGCGCTGCGCTGCCGGCAGATGCGTAACTTCTGGGCCACCCTGATGATCAGCCAGGGCACGCCGATGATCACCCACGGCGACGAGATCGGGCGCACCCAGAACGGCAACAACAACGTCTACTGCCAGGACTCCGAAATCTCTTGGATGGACTGGTCTTTGGTCGACAAGAACGCCGATCTGCTGGCGTTTGCCCGCAAGGTGACCACGTTGCGCAAGAACCATCCGGTCTTTCGCCGCCGCCGGTTCTTCGAGGGCGAGCCGATCCGCAGCGGCGACGAGGTCCGCGACATCGCCTGGCTCACGCCGGGCGGCCGGGAGATGACGCACGAGGACTGGAACGTCAGCTTTCACCACCGGTGTGTGGCGGTGTTCCTCAACGGCGACGCCATCACCGCCCCGGATGCCCGGGGCGAGCGCGTCGTCGACGACTCGTTTTTGATGTGCTTCAACGCCCACGACGAATGCGTGGAATTCGTCACCCCGCACGACGACTATGCCCAGGAGTGGACCGTGGAGCTGGACACCAACGATCCCGTCGGGCTCAGCGAAGGGGCGGACCACGTGGTGACGGCCGAAGCCACCGTCGAGGTGCCGGCGCGCTCGCTGCTCATTCTGCGTAAGACAGCCTGACACATGGCCTTTCCCGTGCTGTCGACCTACCGGCTGCAGCTGCGCGGTGCCTCCAGCGGGTTCGGATTTACCTTCGCCGACGCCGAGAACCTGGTGGATTACCTCGACGAACTCGGGGTCTCGCATCTCTACCTGTCGCCCATCATCACCGCGACCTCCGGTTCCACCCACGGGTACGACGTCACCGACCCGACGACGGTGTCGGCGGAGCTGGGCGGCCCCGAGGGCCTTGCGCGGCTGTCGGCGGCGGCGCGCGCACGCGGGCTGGGGCTGATCGTCGATATCGTGCCCAACCACGTGGGAATCGACCAGCCCCAACAGAACCCGTGGTGGTGGGACGTCCTTCGACACGGCCGATCATCGCAGTACGCGTCGTACTTCGACATCGACTGGGACTTGGCCGACGGCCGAATCGTGTTGCCGGTCTTGGGTTCCGACGATGACGTCGACGCGCTCGAGGTCGACGGCGACCTGCTGCGGTTGGGGGACCTGGCGCTGCCGCTCGCCCCGGGCACGTCCGGTGGCACCGGCGCGCAGGTGCACGACCGCCAGCACTACCGGTTGGTGGGCTGGCGCAACGGGGTGTGCGGATATCGGCGGTTCTTCTCGATCACCTCGCTGGCCGGGCTGCGCCAGGAGGACCGCGCCGTGTTCGACGCCAGTCACGCCGAGGTCGCCCGATGGTTCACCGAGGGGCTGGTCGACGGCGTGCGCATCGACCACCCCGACGGATTATCCGATCCCAGTGGCTATTTGGCATGGCTGCGCGAGTTGGTCGGCCCGGACGCCTGGATCGTGATCGAGAAGATCCTGGCCGTCGACGAGGCGCTGGAACCCACCCTTCCGGTCGCCGGAACCACCGGCTACGACGTGTTGCGCGAAGTCGGCGGGGTCTTCGTCGATCCGAACGGTGAGCCCGCGCTGACGGCGCTGGTGGAATCCGCCGGCGTGGACTATCAGGCCATGCCCGTGCTGCTCGCGCAGCTCAAGGTGCGCGCCGCCACCGACACGCTGGCCAGCGAGCTGCGCAGGCTGCGCCGCGCGATCGCGGCCGCCGCCGGCACCGACCATCCACAGCTGCCCGAGGCGGTGGCCGCACTGCTCACCCATATCGGGGTGTACCGCACCGACTACCTGGGCCTGTCCGCGACCCTGCCCGGGGCGCTAGCCGAAACCCAAACGGCCACACCGGAATTGGTACCCGCGCTGCAGGTGATCGCCGCGGCTTTGGCGGTCGGCGGCGAACCGGCCACGCGGCTGCAGCAGCTGTGCGGAGCGGTCACCGCCAAATCCGTCGAGGACTGCCTGTTCTACCGCGACGCCCGGCTGGTGTCGCTCAACGAGGTCGGCGGGGAACCGCACCGGTTCGGCGTCGGCGTCGCGGAATTCCATCAGCGCGCCGCCACCCGCGCCCGGCTGTGGCCGCAGGCGATGACCACGCTGACCACCCACGACACCAAACGCGGCGAGGACGTGCGCGCGCGCATCGGTGTGCTGTCCCAGGTGCCGTCGCTGTGGACCGAATTCCTCGCCCGCTGGGAAATCGAGGCCCCCTCCCCCGACGTCGCGACCGGACAATTCCTGTGGCAGAACATCTTCGGGGTGTGGCCGGTCAGCGGTGAAGTCACCGACACGCTCCGCGAGCGGCTGCACGGGTACACCGAAAAGGCCATCCGGGAGGCGGCCTGGCACACCTCGTGGAACGACCCGGACACCGCGTTCGAGGATGCGGTGCACTCTTGGCTGGACACCGTGCTCGACGGCCCGGTGGCCGCGGCGCTGACCGAGCTTGTCGCGCAACTCAATCCGCACGCCGCCAGCGATGCGCTGGGCCAGAAGCTCCTCGCGCTGACGGTGCCGGGCATACCCGACGTCTACCAGGGCACCGAGCTGTGGGACGACAGCCTCGTCGACCCGGACAACCGCCGAGCGGTGGCGTACCCCGCCCGCAGGGCCGCCCTGGACGCGCTGCAGCACCCCAAGATCCGGGTGGTCACTACCGCGCTTCGGCTGCGCCGTACCCACCCCGAGAGCTTCCTGCACGGCGATTATGTTCCGGTGCTTGCCGGCGGCTCGGCGGCCGATCACGTCGTGGCGTTCCGCCGCGGCCGGGACATCCTGGTCGCGGTCACCCGCTGGACGGTCCGGCTGGCCGAAACCGGTTGGGGTAACACGGTGCTGCCGTTACCCGAGGGCTCCTGGACCGACGCGCTCACCGGCGCCACGGCCGTGGGGCCGACGTCGGCGGCCGAATTGTTCGCCGAATTGCCGGTGGTGTTGTTGGTGCGTGGTCATGACTGAATTCCGCGTGTGGGCGCCCAAACCGGAGCGAGTGCGGCTCTACCTAGACGGCACAGACGGCGCCGTGCACGAGATGAGGCGTTCGGATGACGGCTGGTGGCGCGCGACGGTCGAGGCGCCGCCCGACGCCCGATACGGATACCTGCTCGACGACGACCCCACGGTGCTGCCCGATCCGCGATCGGCCCGCCAGCCCGACGGCGTGCACGAACGCTCGCAACTCTGGGACGCCGACAGCGCCACATGGACCGACACCGGCTGGTCCGGGCGACCGATCGAGGGCGCGGTGATCTACGAGCTGCACGTCGGAACCTTTACGCCGGCGGGCACATTCGACTCCGCCATCGACAAGCTGGACTACCTGGTCGAGCTGGGCGTCGACTTCGTCGAGCTGATGCCGATCAATTCGTTCTCCGGCCCTTACGGCTGGGGCTACGACGGCGTGCTGTGGTACAGCGTGCACGAACCCTACGGCGGCCCCGACGGGCTGGTGCGGTTCGTCGACGCCTGCCACGCCCGCGGCCTGGGTGTGCTGATCGACGCGGTCTTCAACCACCTGGGGCCGTCGGGAAATTACCTGCCGAAGTTCGGCCCCTACCTCTCGTCGGCGAGCAACCCCTGGGGTGAGGGCATCAACATCGCCGACGCCGACTCCGACGAGGTGCGCCGCTACATCATCGGGTGCGCGCTGCGCTGGATGCGCGACTTCCACGCCGACGGGCTGCGCCTGGACGCCGTGCACGCGCTGGTGGACACCACCGCCATCCATATCCTCGAGGAGCTGGCCGCCGAGACCGATTCGCTGTCAACGCAGTTGGGCCGCCCGCTGTCGCTGATCGCCGAGAGCGACCTCAACGACGCGCGGCTGATCACGCCGCGCGACCAAGGCGGGTATGGGCTTACCGCGCAGTGGGACGACGACATCCATCACGCCATCCACGCCGCCGTGTCCGGTGAGCGGCAGGGCTACTACGCGGACTTCGGCTCGCTGGCCAGCCTGGCACAGACGCTGCGGCACGGGTTCTTTCACGCCGGCACCTATTCGTCATTCCGGCGGCGCCGCCACGGGCGCCCACTGGACACCGCGCGGGTCCCGGCCACCAGGCTGCTCGCCTACACCTGCACCCACGATCAGGTCGGCAATCGCGCGCTCGGGGATCGCCCCTCCCAGAACCTCACCCCCGGCCAGCTGGCGATCAAGGCCGCGCTGGCCCTCGCATCCCCTTATACCGCAATGCTTTTCATGGGCGAGGAATGGGGCGCGTCGACGCCGTTCCAGTTCTTCAGTTCGCATCCCGAGCCGGAGCTGGCCCGCGCCACCGCCGAGGGACGCAAGGCCGAGTTCGCCGAGCACGGCTGGGACGCCGACGACATTCCCGATCCGCAGGATCCGGAGACCTTCCAGCGCTCCAAGCTGAACTGGGCGGAGGTCGGGACCGGCGAACACGCCCGGCTGCACCGGGTATATCGCGAGCTGATCGCGCTGCGGCACAGCGAGCCCGAGCTGGCCGACCCTTGGCTGGGCCATCTCGTCGTCGACTACGACGAGGATCAACGCTGGATCGTCGTGCGTCGCGGCCGGCTGGCGATCGCCTGCAACCTCGGCACCGAGCCGACCAGCGTGCCGGTCACCGGCGAGGTGGTGCTGGCCTTCGAGGCGCCGAACGTTGGCGGCGAGGCCACCGAGCTACCCGCCCACTCGTTCGCCCTGCTGCGGTCCCCCCGCGAGCAGACGTAAAAGCCCCGCTTTTGGGTCTGCTCGCCGGGCAGCGGCCCCACGATACGATGCGGCAATGTCGGTGAGGTTCAGCCGCGACGAGCTGAAGCGGTTCAGCGGTAAAACCCTGCCGGATCTGATTTCCCACCAGGTGCGGCTGCTGTTTGTGGGGATCAACCCGGGACTGCGCAGCGTCGCCGTCCAGGCCGCCTTCGCTCCCCGCGGCAATCGGTTCTATCCGGCGCTGTTTCAGGCCGGAATCACCGACCGCCTCATCGACGCCTCGGCCGGCTTCACCGACGCCGACCGGGAATACCTGTTGCACCGCGGAATCGGCATTACCGGCCTGGTGCAGCGGGCGACGGCGAGCGCGGCCGAGCTGACCGGGGCCGAACTCGTCAAAGGCGCACGGCGCCTACGCAAGACGGTGGCCGAGTTCTCGCCGCGCGTGGTCGCCGTCTTGGGGATCACGGCGTATCGCGCCGCCTTCAACGATCCCGGGGCCACGCTCGGCAAGCAGCTCAGCCCCTACCCTGCCGCCGAATTGTGGGTGGTCCCCAACCCGAGCGGGCGCAACGCCCACGCGTCGGTAACCACCCTGGCGGCCGCCTACCGCGAAGTCGCCAACGCGGCCGGCATCGAGATAGACGCGTGACCGACTTCGTGCCGGCGGCGCCACAGTTGTGGACCTACGACGCATTGAGCTTTCTGTTGAGCGGCACCCGGCGCTGGCGTCCGGCGCTGCTCGACCAGATCTGCCCGTCACCGGGCGACGTCATCGCCGACATCGGCTGCGGCACAGGCACCCAGCTGGGCCTGTTGGCGCGGGCCTGCCCGGCCGCGATACTGATCGGCATCGACCCGGACGAGGCGATCCGGCGGCGCGCCCGCGCCAAGCTTGCGCGAGTAGCACCACCGGTGCAGCTGTTGCCCGGATATTTGCGTGACGCCGCCGACCTGTTACGCGGGCGCGGTGTCACAAAGGTGTTGTCGTCATTGGTGTTTCATCAGGTGCCGCTTGAGGAGAAACGCGCCGGGCTGGCCGCCATCCACGACGCGCTGCAACCCGGCGGCAGCCTGCACGTCGCGGACTACGGTTTGCAGCGAACCGCCAAGATGCGCAAGCGTTTTCGCCTCGTCCAGAAGGGCGACGGATTCGAGAACACCGAACCCAACGCGCGGGGCGTGCTGCCCGAATTGATGGCCGAGGTGGGTTTTGCCCGCGTCGAGGAAACCCACGTGTTCGAGACGATCAGCGGATCGATATCGATCTACCGCGCACTCGTCGGGGCTGTGGATAACTGACTGGCGGGATCGCGGCCGGCGACCGATCCTTCGCTCATGAGTCATTCCGAGCTGTTGCCGATCCCGCCCATGGAGACCGCGACCGATCCGGTGCATTCCGCCGCCGACCTGCGACAGCGGTGGCGCGCCCTGATGGGGCCGCTCGGATTCGGTGAAAGGCTGCTGTGGTTCGGCTTCCTCGGGCCGGACCGTCGGCTGACGAAGGTGCTCAGCCACCTCGCCGTGGGTCCTCGCCCACGCGCGCGGACGCTGAAGAATCTCATGTCGGCGCTGCGCACACTGCTCGACGACATGGCGTCCGGCACCACGGTGGCGCTGCTGCTGACCGGACCCGGGTGCGGCCCGATCTGCCCGGCCGATCGGGTGTGGTCGAAAGCGTTGAGCGACAGCGCCGAACGCTTCGCCGTACCGCTGGAACCGATCTTTCGGGCCAACGACGAATCCCTGCTGCAGATAACACCGACCTGATGCGAGACACACGTCACCGAATCGCGGCCGCCTCGAGGCTGGCTATTTGCGCAATGACATCGAAGTCTGCGTCGCAGTGGACAACCCGGGCATTGTGGCGGATCGCTACCGCGGCAATGAGACAGTCGTTGATGCTTCGAATTGTCTTGCCAGCACGCCGGGCAGCACGATAGATATCCGCGGCGGCACGGAAATCGACTGCATTTTCGACAGCCAGCGAGGGCAGCCCGTTGATGAGGCGTTCGAGCGTCGGGTGAGTGTCGTTGGTCGCTCCGCACAAGATCTCCATGGCAATGGGTTCACACATCGCAATCTGTTCGATGCCGTCCGAGAGCAGCCGGCGTACCTCGCGTGCGGCGGTGGATCCGGTGGCGCGGAAGTATTCGATCCAGGCGGACGTGTCGATCAGGATCATCAAAATTTGTCGGGCTGTTCGCTTCGCACGTCATCGAGGTCACCCTCCCAGCCGACTCCTTCGAGTCCGAGCAGGAACTCACGGGTCAGGGGCAAGCCAACCAGACGTCGCAACGCCAAATCGACCGCCGCCTTCTTCGTGGAGAGGCCGAACCTGCGCATTACCTCCGCGGCAAGTTCGTCATCGATGTCGATGTTTGTGCGTGACATACACCAATGATACACACCCACTACACAGATCGACGGCCGGTGCTCCGCACCGCCTCGGCGACAGCGTCGGCGAGCGGGTCGATCTCGTCTTCGTGCAAATCGGCGATCGTGATGCGGATGCCCGGCGCGGTACGAACCCGATACCGCGTCCCCGGCGCCGCCGCCCAACCCGCATTGAGCAACCGCGTGATGGCAACGGTCTCGTCGGGCACCGGCACCCACACGTTGAGGCCGGACCGGCCGTGGGCCGCGACACCGCGCTTGGCAAGCGCGGCGCACAACCGCACCCGGTTGCCGGTGTAGCGCTCTTCGGCCTGTCCGACCAGGCGCGTCGCGGCGTCGTCCGCCCACAGGCCGACCGCGAGATCCTGCAGCAGACGACTGACCCAGCCCGGCCCCAGCCGCAGGCGCCCGTGCACCCGCTCGACGGTGCGATGGTCGCCGGCCATCACGGCGAGCCGCAGGTCGGGTCCGTAGGCCTTGGACGCCGAGCGCACGAAGGCCCAATGGCGCGTGGCGCCGGCCAGGGTGTGCAGCGGCGCACCGGAGATGCCGGCACAGTGGTCGTCCTCGACGAGCAGCACATCGGTCCGGTCGGCCAGCAGGTCGCGCACCGCGTCGGCGCGCGCCGCGGAAAGCGCTGCGCCGGTGGGGTTTTGGGCGCGGGTGGTCACGACGAGCGCCCGCGCTCCGCGGTCCAGCGCCCGGGCCATATCGGCGATCAGCGGCCCGTCGTCGTCGATTCGGACCGGCTCAACCGAAAGCCCCAGCGCCGCAAGCAGATCCAACAGGTTCGCCCACCCCGGATCCTCGACGATCACCCGATCGCCGGGGCGCAGGTGCGCGCTCAGCGCCCGCTCGATGCCATCCAGCGCGCCGCTGGTCACCGCGAGGTGATCGGCGGGAACGCCGTCGGCGGCCAGCGCGGCCCGGGCGTGATCGGCCAGCTCGGGCGACAGCGGCGCCTCGCCGTAGAGCACGGCGCTGGGGCGCGGCGCCCGGGCGCCGCCGATGGGCAGCAGGGCGGGATCCGGGTTGCCGGTCGACAGGTCGCGAACCCCCGCGGGTACGTCGAGCCCGAGCAACGACCGCGGCGTGGTCGCCGGTCGCCCGCGCACTCGGGTGCCCCGCCGCCCGGCGGTTTCGACGGCGCCGCGTTCGCGCAGCAGGCGATAGGCCGCCGCGACGGTGTTGGCATTGACGCCCAGTCGGCCGGCCAGCTCGCGGATGGGGGGCAACGCGTCGCCCGGCGCCAGCGCGCCCCCCGAGATGGCTTCTTCCACGTTGGCCGCTATCGATTCCGCGCCCGCGCCGGCTATCGTATATTGTACTGGCACGTAGATAATTATGTACTAGGACACACTACATGACAACCGCCTACCGACCGACGGCACGGACGACGCCCACCCGCTACCGGGAGCGCGCCAGCTACGACCGCGAAGTCGTCCATCGCATCCTCGACGAGGCGCTGATCTGCCACCTCGGCTACGCCAACGCCGGCCGGCCCGTGGTGTTGCCGACGACGCACGCCCGCCGCGGCGAAACCCTGTACCTGCACGGCTCCACCGGCAGCGGCCCGATGCTGGCCGCCAGAGCCGAGGGGTTGCCCGTCTGCGTCACCGCCACCCTGGTCGACGGGTTGGTGCTGGCCCGCTCGGCGCTGCACCATTCGCTGGCCTATCGCTCGGTGGTGGTGCTGGGCGACGCGCGCCTGGTCGAAGACGCCGCCGAGAAGCGGCGGGCGCTGCAGTCCCTGCTCGATCACCTCGCCCCGGGTCGCGCCGCCGACTGCCGTCCCCCGAACGAGCGCGAACTCGCCATGACCGCGGTCCTCGCGTTGGACCTCGTCGAGGTGTCGGCCAAGGTGCGCACCGGTGGCCCGGTCGACGACCCGCAAGACCTCTTGTTGCCGCACTGGGCGGGCGTAGTGCCGCTAACGCTGCTGGCGGGAACTCCCGTGCCGGCAGACGACCTCGACCCCGCCACCCCGGTCCCGCCGTACCTCACCCCTCACCGCGAGCGCGCTCAAATGTACGGCGACACACCGTAAAGCGCGTACAGATGAGGACGCTCGCGCCGGGCTACAGCAGGTAGCGGTACGCGGGCGAACCGGGCTCGAGGGTTTCGACGTGCAGGTCCGTCGCCCGCATCCGCGCCAGCAAGCCGTCCAGGTCGGCCGCCGACCCCAGTTCGACGCCCACCAGCGCCTCGCCGGTCTCGCGGTTGTTGCGCTTGACGTACTCGAACAGGGTGATGTCGTCGTTGGGTCCGAGCACCTCGTCGAGGAAGCGCCGAAGCGCGCCCGGCTCCTGCGGGAAGTCCACCAGGAAGTAGTGCTTGAGGCCGAGATGGATCAGCGAGCGCTCCAGCACCTCGCCGTAGCGCGACACGTCGTTGTTGCCGCCCGAGATGAGGCACACCACGGTCGACCCGGGCTCGATGTCGGTTTCCAGCAGCCCCGCCACCGACAGCGCGCCCGCCGGCTCGGCGATGATGCCCTCGTGCTGGTAGAGATCCAGCATCGCGGTGCACACCGCGCCCTCGTCGACGGTGCTGATCGACGCCATGTCGCCGGCGGCGGCCAGCGCGGCGTAGGTCAGCGTGCCGGCCCGCTTCACGGCGGCGCCGTCGACGAATTGGTCGACGTGGTCCAGCGTCACCGGCTCGCCGGCGGCCAGCGCGGCCATCATCGCGGCGGCGCCGGCCGGCTCGATCCCGAGCACCGCGGTGTCCGTGGTGCGCTCGGCCAGATAGGTGGTGATCCCGGCGATGCAGCCGCCGCCGCCGACGGGCACCACCATCAGGTCGGGCTCGCCGAGTTGCTCGAGCACTTCGACCGCGATGGTGCCCTGGCCAGCCATGGTGCGCGGGTCGTCGTAGGGCGGCACCAGCGTGGCGCCGGTGCGCTCGACGTCGGCGAGCGCGGCCTCGGCGGCCAGATCGTAGGTCGATCCGCCCACGATCAGCTCGATGAACTCGCCGCCGTGGTAGCGGATTCGGTCGCGCTTCTGCTTGGGCGTTTTGGCCGGCACGTAGACCCGGCCGTGCACGCCCAGCGTCCGACACGCATACGCGAAGCCCTGCGCGTGGTTGCCGGCCGAGGAGCAGACCACGCCGGCGGCCGTCTCCTCCTCGGTCAGCTGCACCATCAAGTTGTAGGCGCCCCGCAGCTTGTACGAGCGCACCACCTGCAGGTCTTCGCGTTTGAGGTAGACCCGCGCGCCGGTGATCGCCGAGAGCCGATCGCTGAGCTGCAACGGGGTCGGCGTGATGATGGGAGCGATCCGCTTTGCCGCGTCGTCAATGTCCGCCGCGTTCAACGGCGGCAGCGGTGACCTACTCTGGCTCAGTGAAGCGGACACCGATCAATGGTGCCATGCCGCCCAACCGGCGGATTCAGCCAACCGGGGTCAGCACGAACACCGGAATCTGGCGGTCGGTCTTCTTCTGGTAGTCGGCGTAGGGCGGATAGGCCGCCACCGCGCGCTCCCACCACACCGCCTTCTCCTCGCCGAACACCTCGCGGGCGTCGTAATCGCGGGTGACCGGGCCGTCCTGCAGCTCGACCCGCGGGTTCTTCGCCACGTTGTAGTACCAGACCGGGTGCTTCGGCGCCCCGCCCAGCGACGCGACGATCGCGTACTCGCCGTCGTGCTCGACCCGCATCAGCGGGGTCTTGCGAAGTTTGCCGGTCTTGGCCCCGACGGTGGTCAGCAGGATGACGGGCATGCCGTTCAGATCGGTGCCGTCGGTTCCGCCGGATTCGACGTACTTGTCGGCCTGTTCGCGGGACCAATCTAACGGGCTGGGTGCGTATTCACCTGAAAGGGGCATGCCAACCACATTACGACGAGGCCACCCGCATCAGCGACCGCTGCCGACAACCTCAACCTGTCGTCGCGAGCGCCAACTGCGCGAACTATCCGCCCAGGCACCCCGGACCGAGCAGCGCCTTCAGATCACCCATCAGCGCCGGCGAGAGCGTCACCCGCAGCGAGGCGTCCAGCTCTAAGGTGGTGATCCGTTCCCCGCTGATCAGCCGCAGATGCACCTGCGAGGTGCCGGGGTGGCGCGCCAGCACCTGCTTGAGCGCGCTCACCTTGTCCAGGGTGCACTGCCGGGTGGGCAGGCTCACCGCCAGCGGCCGATCCACCCGCGCGGCCGAAAAGTCCGGCACCACAAGCTCGTTGGCGATCAGCGAAATCCGGTCGTCACGGACCGCGACCTTGGCGTTGACCAGCACCACCGCGTCGTCGGCGATCTCGGCCCCGTAGGCCGAGTAGGCGTGCGGGAAGAACATCACCTCGATGCCACCGGTGAGGTCTTCCAATTGCGCTGACGCCCAAGGCATTCCGTTCTTGTTGACCCGCCGGTTCACCGACGCCAGGATGCCGCCCACCCGCACCAGGCTGTCGTTGGGAACATCACCGTCCAGGATCGCCGGAATCGCGGTGTCCACCTGGGCGCTCAGCAGGTGCGCGACGCCGTTGAGCGGATGCCCGGACACGTACAGCCCCAGCATCTCGCGCTCGAGGGCCAGCTTGTGCTTGTCCTCCCACTCGTCATCGGGCACCTTGATGGTGAACACGGGGTCTCCAGCATCACCCGCGTCCCCGGAGCCACCGAACAGGTCGAACTGCCCGATCGCCTCGGCCTTCTTGGTGCCGAGCACCGAATCCACCGCGTCGGTGTGCACCAGGAACAGGCCCTTGCGCGAATGCCCCAGCGAATCGAACGCGCCGGCCTTGATCAGCGACTCGGTGACCTTCTTGTTGCACGCCGAGATGTCGATCTTGTTCAGATAGTCCGAGAAGTCGGTGAATTTGCCTTTGTCGCTGCGGGTTTGGATCAACGAGCCGACGACGTTGGCGCCGACGTTGCGCACCGCGCCCAACCCGTAGCGGATGTCGGCGCCCACCGACGCGAAGTTCAGGCCGGACTCGTTGACGTCGGGCGGCAACACCGTAATGCCGAGCTTGCGGCAATCGGCGAGATAGACCGCGGCCTTGTCCTTGTCGTCGCCGACGGAGGTGAGCAGGCCGGCCATGTACTCGCCGGGATAGTTGGCCTTCAGATACGCGGTCCAATACGACACCAGACCATAGCCCGCGGCGTGCGACTTGTTGAACGCGTAGTCGGCGAACGGCAGGATGGTGTCCCACAGCGCCTTAATCGCGCCGGCCGAAAAACCGTTGGCCTGCATGCCTTCCGAGAAGCCCTCGAACTCCTTCTCCAGCACCTCACGCTTCTTCTTGCCCATGGCCTTGCGCAAAATGTCGGCTCGGGCCAGCGAGTAGCTGGCCACCTTCTGCGCGATCCGCATGATCTGCTCTTGATAAACGATCAAACCGTAAGTCTCGGCGAGGATCTCGCGCAGCGGCTCCTCGAGCTCGGGGTGAATGGGCGTGATGGCCTGCCGGTTGTTCTTGCGGTCGGCGTAGTCGTTGTGGGCGTTCATGCCCATCGGGCCGGGCCGGTACAGCGCGAGCACCGCGACGATGTCCTCGAAGCCGGTGGGTTGCATGCGGCGCAGCAGGTCGCGCATCGGCCCGCCGTCGAGTTGAAACACGCCCAAGGTATCGCCGCGGCCCAGCAACTCGTAGGTGGGCTTGTCGTCCAGCGGCACCGACTCCAGGTCGAGGTCAATTCCCCTGTTGGCCTTGATGTTCTCGATCGCGTCGCCGATGATCGTCAGGTTGCGCAGCCCCAGGAAGTCCATCTTCAGCAGGCCGATGGCCTCGCACGACGGGTAATCCCAGCCGGTGATGATGGCCCCGTCCTGGGGCCGCTTCCACAACGGGATGGCCTCGGTCAGCGGCTCGCTGCTCATGATCACCGCGCAGGCGTGCACGCCGGCGTTGCGGATCAGGCCCTCCAGGCCGCGCGCGGTCTGGTAGATGGTGCGCACGTCGGGATCGGTTTCGATCAGGCCGCGGACTTCGGCGGCTTCCTTGTACCGCTCGTGGTTCGGGTCGGTGATGCCCGACAGCGGAATGTCCTTGGCCATGATCGCCGGCGGCAGCGCCTTGGTGATGCGGTCGGCGATCGCGAAGCCGGGCTGGCCGTAATGGATCCGGGCCGAATCCTTCAGCGCCGCTTTGGTTTTAATGGTGCCGAAGGTGATGACCTGGGCGACGCGGTCGGAGCCCCACTTGTCGGCGGCGTAGCGCACCATCTCGCCGCGGCGACGGTCGTCGAAGTCGATGTCGATGTCGGGCATCGACGTGCGCTCGGGGTTGAGGAACCGCTCGAACAGCAGCCCGTGCGGGATCGGGTCGATGTCGGTGATGCCCAGCGCGTAGGCCACCAGCGAGCCGGCGGCCGAGCCGCGGCCCGGCCCGACGCGGATGCCGACCGAGCGTGCGTAGTTGATCAGGTCGGCGACGATCAGGAAGTAGGACGGGAAGCCCTTGGCGCAGATGACGTCGATCTCGTAGGCCGCCCGCTCTTGGTAATTGTTTGCGGGGCCGGCGGGGAACCGCCGGCGCAGCCCGGCATCCACCTCGTGGCGCAGCCAGGACGCCTGGTCGTGCCCCTCGGGCACCGGGAAGACCGGCATCCGGTCGCGTGGTTCCCACACGTCGGCGTAGGACTGCACCCGCTCGGCGATCAGCAGCGTGGAGTCGCAGGCGCCGGGAACGTCGGCGTCCCACAGCTGACGCATCTCGGCGGCCGACTTGAGGTAGTAGCCGTCGCCGTCGAACTTGAACCGGTTCGGGTCCGAGAGCGTCTTGCCGGTCTGCACGCACAACAGCGCCTCGTGGTTGTGGGCGGCGTCGCGGGTGACGTAGTGGCAGTCGTTGGTGGCCAGCGGCGGGATGCCGAGCTTGCGGCCGATCTCGAGCAGTCCCTCGCGGACCCGCTGCTCGATGCTCAGCCCGTGATCCATCAGCTCGAGGAAGTAGTTGTCGGGCCCGAAGATCTCTCGCCACTTGGCGGCCGACTCCAAAGCCTCGCGGTCGTGGCCCAGCCGCAGCCGGGTCTGCACCTCGCCGGACGGGCACCCGGTCGTGGCGATGATGCCGGCGGCGTTTTCGGCGATCAGCTCGGCGTCCATCCGCGACCACTTGCCCAGCTGGCCCTCGAAGGACGCCAGCGAGGACAGCTTGAACAGGTTGCGCAGGCCGGTGGCGTTCTCGGCGACCATCGTCAGGTGCGTGTACGAGCCGCCGCCGGAGACGTCGTCGGCCTTCTGGCTGGGATCGCCCCACAGGATCCGTCGGGTATCGAAACGGGAAGCGGGGGCGACATAGGCCTCGACGCCGATGATCGGCTTGACCCCGGCCGCGGTCGCCGCGTTGTAGAACTCGCTGGCGCCGAACATGTTTCCGTGGTCGGTCATCCCGATCGCCGGCATTCCCAGGCGCTCCACCTCGGCGAGCATGGGGGTGATCTTCGCGGCACCGTCCAGCATCGAGTACTCGGTGTGGTTATGCAGGTGCACGAAGGACGACTGACTCATAGGGACGCCAGTCTATGACCGGACACCGACGTGTTCCGGGCGTGTCGCGAACGTGTCTTAGCCGTACCGCTCGACGAACCGCTTGAGCGACTTCTCGACGTCGCACCGGACGGCGCGGGCCGCGGCCGCACCCACCGGACCGAACAGCGCGCGGCCGCCCAGCTCAAGGCGCAGGCCCAGGGTGGATCCGTCGTCGCTGGGTTGCACGGTGAGCCGCACACCGTACTTTGCCCCGCCCTTGCCGGAGCCCGACATGGCGACCTCGTGCGGCGGGTCCCACGTGGTGACCGTCCAGGTCACCCGGTTGCGCAGACCCTTGGAACGTGCGACGCCGACGACCTGGGTGCCCTCGGTGATCTCGTCGGGCAGCTCGCTGCGCCACGCCTCGTGCATCACCAGCCAGCTGCCCAGATCCGACAGGTCCGCGACGTGATCCCACATGTCCTGGGGGCTCATCGGCACGTCCATCGTCATCTCCACGGCAGCCACCGGCCGAGAATAGCGGTGACTAGCTAGCGCAGCGCATCCCATGCGTGCTGGACTCGCCGAATCACGTCGCGCGGACGCTGCCGCGAGACCACCCGGATCACGGTCCAGCCGACGTGGGCCACATACTCCTGGCGTTCGACGTCGAAGGCGTATTGCTCTGGGTCGGTCCAGTGCTGTTCGCCGTCGTATTCGACCGCCAGCATGCGGTCTTCCCAGCCCATGTCGAGGAAGTACCGCGGAAAGCCATCCGCCCCGAGCACCGGGATCTGGGTTCGCGGTTTGGGGAAGCCCGCGTTGATCAAGAGCAACCTCAGCCAGGTTTCCTTCGGCGATTGCGCTCCCCCGTCGACCAGATCCAGCGCGGTCTCCAGTTGACGCAGGCCCCGCGTATGCCGATGGGCGCCAGCCAGTTCGAAGACGTCGTTCACCTTGAAGTCGGTGGCGGCGGCCAGCGCATCGAGCCGAGCAACCGCACGGGTAAGGCCGCCGCGCCTGCCGAGGTCGAACGCGGTGCGCTCCGGCGTCGTCACCGGGAGACCATGGAGCCGCTCGAACTCGTGCGCGGACAGCGCTTGATGGCGCGTCACGACGCCGGCGGGCGCCCTCGCGTTGCGCCAGATCAATTCGACCGGCACGCCGTCGTCGACCCACTTGGCGCCGTGCATGGCCGACGCGGCGGCGCCGGCTATCACCGCCTCCCGCCGCGACCACAGCCAGGCGGCGACGCTGCGTTGCCGCAGCGTCGGCTCGACCCGCTTTTTCAGGTAGACGTTCGGCATGATCGCGCGGTAGTAGGTGCGCAACTCATGGCGGCTGATCTCCCCGGCGGCCACCGCCTCGCTGCCGACAAATGGCTTCTCCATGCCTGGCATGGCTACCACCCCCGACCGACACGCGGTTGACTCTGCGGCTATGGCGGCAAAGTGCGAGTAGGGCCCGCCGTCAGCGCAGAGTCAAAATCCACACGCGCACAGTCATTACCGGCTGGGCCCGCCGCGGAACCGGTTGCCGATCCGGATCGCCGGCAGCAGCAGCGTGCGCGGCACGTAGCGCCCCCCGGTGCTGACCACCTTGGGCACCACGCCGGGCACCACGCTGCGCTTGCCGGCGAGCATGCCGTTGATCGCGGCCTCGGCCACGTCTTGCGGCGAGACCTGGGCCGCCGGAATGCTGAACCGCTCGGCGTTGGCGATCTCGGCCCACTCGGTGGGCACCGGGCCCGGACACAGCACCGTCACCGAGACCCCCGTCCCGTGCAGCTCCTCGTGGATGGCCTCGGAGAAGGTCTGCACGAAGGCCTTGGTGGCCGAGTACACGGCCATGTAGGGAATCGGCTGGAATCCGGCTATCGACGCGATGTTCATCACCGCGCCCGCGCCGCGCTCCACCATGCCGGGCAGCGCCGCGTGGGTCAGTTCCATCAACACCAGCGCATTGAGGGTGACCTCTTCGCTTTCGCGTTCCACCGGCAGCTCGTGGAAGACCCCACTGGTGCCGAAGCCCGCGCTGTTGCACAGCCCGGCGATCGGCTCCTTGTGCAGGCGGTCGGCCAATTTCCGGCGCGACGCGGCGACGCTGAGGTCCAGCGGCATGACCTCGACCCCGACCGAATACTCCTGGCCCACCTCGTTGGCCAGCTCATCGAGGCGCTCGCGGCGCCGCGCCACCAGCAGCAGCGGGAAACCCCGGCGGGCCAGGCCGCGGGCCAGCTCGGTGCCGATGCCCGAGGAGGCGCCGGTGATGACGACGGTGCTCTGCGTGTTCGGTTTGGGAAGGCTCATAAGATCACCAATGGATCCCTCGGGTCGCGCGGACGAACGTTTCGCTGCGCTTGTCGAATTCTGTTGCGCCGGAACCAGATTCGGCGCCCTTAGCCGCATCCGAGTCCTCGAACATGCCGAAGGCGCGGTTGCGTACCCGGTCCATCACCGCCGGGTTGACGGCGTCGGCGACGGCGGCGAACTGACCAAATGGCGAACTGGCCCGTCGCGGCCGGTGCACGATCGCGTCGGTGATCACGGTGGCCGCCTGATCCGGTGTGAGGGTGGGGAATTTGTCGTAGATGGTGGTTGGGCCGATCATCGGCGTGCGCACCAGCGCCATGTGCACGGTGGTGAATTTGACGTCGTCGGTGACCACCTCGGCCTGCAGCGCGTCGCACAGGCTGTCCAGCGCGGCTTTGCTGGCGATGTAGGCACCGAAGCGCGGGGCACGGGTCTGCACGCCGACCGAGGACACGTTGACGATGTGGCCGTAGCCGCGCTCTCGCATCCCGGGGATGAACTTGAGGATGAGCTGGACCGCGCCCAGGTAGTTCAGCTGCATGGTGCGCTGATAGTCGTGGATGCGGTCGTAGGACAGCGCCAGGGAGCGGCGAATCGACCGGCCCGCGTTGTTGACCAGCACGTCGACGCCGCCCAGGTCGGCGAGCACCTTGTCGGCCATGGCGGCGATGGCGTCCATGTCGGACAGGTCGCACGGGTAGACGTGGGCCGTGCCGCCGTCCTCCCGTATCTCATCGGCGACCTCTTCGAGCTTCTCCTGGGTGCGCGCGACCAGCACCACCTCGCCGCCGGCCTCCGCGATTTTTTTGGCGGCCGCCGCGCCGATGCCCGACGAGCCGCCGGTGATGAGGATCGTCCTGCCCTGCACCGCGTCCGCCAGCGTCCGGCCCTGCACCGCGTCGAGCAGGTTGCGCAGATAGAACGGCCGATATCGCCCCGCCGAATTGGGGGTGTTGATGATGTTGGACACCGCCGCCAAAGGCTTTTCGACGAGGTTGGTCAGATCACCAAGGTTCATCGGCGCTCGCTCCTTACGGGGTTCGGCGGTACGGGAGATGTGACGCGGGTCATACTCCCCAACCTAGGACATCACCCGGGCCAAGTGCGCCGGAATACCGCCTTGTGACAACAGCGAGACCTCACAGCCGCCGGCCGGAACGGGTGATCACGTTGTTACCACCAGTAATCCGCGCGCGACCGCACACTAATCGAGCGGCAACGCCCGAATGTTCCCCTGGGGCGATGCGATTGATGGCACGTTTCCGCAAGCAGGACCGGACCAGCATCTACGACCGAATCGGCGGGCACGAGGCGATCGAGCTCGTCGTCGAGGACTTCTATGTCCGCGTCCTCGCCGACGACCAGCTGGCCGGTTTCTTCGCCGGGACGAATATGAACCGCCTCAAAGGCAAACAGGCCGAGTTCTTCGCGGCCGCCCTCGGCGGGCCCGAGCCCTACACCGGCGCTCCGATGAAGCAGGTGCACCAGGGGCGCGGGATCACCATGCATCACTTCAACCTGGTGGCCGGGCACCTGGGTGACGCCCTGGCCGCGGCCGGGGTCCCGGCCGAGACGGTGACGGAAATCCTGTCCGCCATCGCTCCCCTGGCCCCCGACGTGGTCTCGGGCGAAACGGCCACCGTCTAAGGGCTAGCCCGCGAACTACCATGCCAGCATGGGTCGTCGCACATTCGAAGATTTGGTGGCAGAGGCTGATTCGGTATCCGTCGACGGCTGGGACTTCTCCTGGCTCGACGACCGCGCGACCGAGGAACGACCCTCGTGGGGCTACCAGCGGATGCTGAGCCAGCGCTTGGCCGGGGTGTCGGCGGCGCTGGACATCCACACCGGCGGCGGCGAGGTGCTGGGCGGCGCCGGGCCGTTCCCGCCCACCATGGCCGCCATCGAAACGTGGCCGCCGAACGCCGCTTTGGCCACCAAGCGCCTGCATCCGCTGGGCGTCGTGGTGATCGCGACCCGCGACGAGCCGCCGTTGCCGTTCGCCGACGAGGCGTTCGACTTGGTGACCACCCGTCATCCCATCTCGGTGTGGTGGGACGAGATCCTTCGGGTGCTGCGGCCGGGCGGCAGCTATTTCGCGCAGCACATCGGGCCCGCCACCATGGGCGAGTTGGTCGAGTACTTCATCGGCCCGCAGCCGGAGAAGTGGGCCGAATTCCATCCCGACGCCGTCCGCGCGCAGGTGCGAGACTCCGGACTGCAGCTGGTGGATCTGCGCGCCGAGAAGCTGCGCGCCGAGTTCTTTGACATCGGCGCCGTTATCTACTTCCTGCGCAAGGTGATCTGGACGGTCCCCGACTTCACCGTCGAGCGCTATCGCGAGCAGCTGCGCGCACTGCACGAGCGCATCGAAGCCGAGGGGTCCTTCGTCGCGCACGCGACGCGGGTCCTGGTGGACGCCCGCAAACCCGACTAGCCCTCGCCGCGCAGCAGGTCCAGTGCGTGCTGCAGATCGGGCGGGTACGGGCTGACGATCTCGATCCACCGGCCGTCGGCGGGATGAGCGAAGGCCAGCGACCTCGCGTGCAGCCATTGACGTTGCAGCCCAAGCCTTTTCGCCAGTTTCGGGTCGGCTCCGTAGACCAGGTCGCCGCAGCACGGGTGGTGCAGCGCGGCGAAATGCACCCGGATCTGGTGGGTGCGGCCGGTTTCCAGGTGGACGTCGAGCAGGCTGGCGGCGACGTGCGCTTCCAGGGTGTCGTAGTGGGTGAGGCTGTGCCGGCCGTTTGAGGTGACCGCGAACTTCCACTCGCCGCCCGGGTGCCTGCCGATCGGCGCGTCGATGGTCCCGCTGGACGGATCCGGATGTCCCTGCACCAGTGCGTGGTAGCGCTTGTCGACGGTGCGCTGTTTGAACGCCCGCTTGAGCACGGTGTATGCGCGTTCGGAGAGCGCCACCACCATGACCCCGGAGGTGCCGACGTCGAGCCGGTGCACGATGCCCTGCCGCTCGTGCACCCCGGAGGTGCTGATCCGGTAACCGGCGGCGGCCAGCCCGCCGAGCACGGTGGGGCCCGTCCAGCCCACCGACGCATGCGCGGCCACCGCGGCGGGTTTGTCGACCGCGACGATGTCCTCGTCGGAATACAAGATCGTCATGCCCTCGATGTCGACCGGGGTGTTCTCCGGCGGCGGGGGCGCCTCGGGCAGCCGCACCTGCAACCAGGCGCCGGAGGTCAGCCGGTCCGATTTGCCGGCCTGCACGCCGTCCAGTTCGACGCCGCCGCCTTCGGCGATGGCGGCCACGGCGCTGCGCGACAGTCCCAGCAGGCGCGCCAGCCCGGCGTCGACGCGCATGCCCGCCAATCCCTCGGGGACGGGCATGGAACGTTCGCTCATCGGGCCTGGTCAGCCTTTTGGTCAGCCCTCTGATCGGGCCTGCGCCGGCCCACGGTGTCGAAGTCGAAGCCGAACACCGACAGCACCACCAGCAGGATGGCGCCGCCCACCACCGACGGATCGGCGACGTTGAACACCGGCCACCAGCCGACCGATAGGAAGTCGACGACGTGGCCCCGCAGCGGCCCCGGCGACCGGAAGAAGCGATCCACCAGGTTGCCCGTGGCGCCGCCGAGGATCATCCCGAGCCCCACCGCCCACCAGGGCGAGACCAGCCGCCGGCCCATCCAGAAGATGCCGACCACCACCCCGGTCGCGATCAACGTCAACACCCAGGTGTATCCGGTCGCCATCGAGAACGCCGCCCCCGAATTGCGCACCAGGGTCCAGGTCACGGTGTCGCCGATGATCGACACCGGCTGACCGGGCGGAAGCAGTTTGACCGCAAGCACCTTCGTCACGACGTCGAGCGCGAGCACCACGGCGGCCACCGACAGCAACAGCCGCAACCGTCGAGGTTGCGGCGCCGCCGTCTCGGGCTCGCCGGCCGCGGTCGCCGGCTCCGCCGATCCTGCTGGTTCCTCGGGCACGTCCCCCATCATCCCTCACCGACGATGCGGGATGATCGCGCCATGGGCCGACTCGCCGTCATCACCACCGGGGGAACCATCTCGACCAGCACCGGCGCCGACGGGGTGGCGCGGCCCGCGCGCAGCGGCGCCGATTTGACCGCCGGACTCGACGTCGACGTCGTGGATCTGATGGCGGTGGACAGCTCCGAGCTGACGACGGCCGATTGGGACACCATCGGCGCCGCCGTGCGGGCCGCGATCGGTGCCGGCGCGCAGGGGGTGGTCGTCCTGCACGGCACCGACACCATGGAAGAGACCGCGCTGTGGCTGGAGCTGACCTATGACGGTGCGGTTCCGGTCGTGCTGACCGGCGCCATGCGCAGCGCCGACGCGCCCGACGCCGACGGTCCGGCCAATCTGCGTGACGCCCTGGCGCTGGCCGCCAGCCCGGCCGCGCGCGACCTCGGGGTGCTGGTGTGTTTCGCCGGCCGGGTATGGCAGCCGTTGGGTTTTCGCAAGGTCGCGACCCAGGATTTGAGCGGCTTCACCGGCACGCAGCTCGGCACCGCCAGCGGTGGGCTGTCACGCCCCAAGACCCGCCCCTATCTGGGCGACCTGCGGGCCGGCGCGGCGCCCAGGGTCGACATCGTCGCGGCTTACCTGGGCAGCGACGGGGTGGCGATGGACGCCTGCGTGAAGGCCGGCGCCCGGGGCGTGGTGCTGCAGGCGCTGGGCTCGGGCAACGCCGGCGCCGCGGTGGTCGACGCGGTGCGCCGGCATTGCCGCGACGGGATCGCCGTCGCGGTGTGCACGCGCGTTCCCGGGGGCGGAGTCAGCGCCGGCTACGGGCCCGGCCACGCGATGGCGCAGGCCGGCGCGGTGCTGGTGCCCCGGCTGCCGCCGCCGCAGACCCGGGTGCTGCTGATGGCCACGCTGGCCGCGGGGCTACCCCTCACCGAGGCCGTCGCCCGCTGGGGCTGACTCCTCGGTGCGCAGCACGCCGACGTAGTCGGGCCAGTCCAGGCTGTCGATCGGGTTGGCGCGGGCGAGCTCGGCGGAGTCGGCGGGGAACGTCCGGGCCTGCCCCGGGCCCGACGCCCGGGTCTCGAAACGCACGGTGACCACCCCGTGCCCCGCGCCCTGAACCCAGCCGTGGCCGAACTCGCGATGCGTGACGTCGTCGCCCACACGCCACGGCGTGGCGTCCGAGCCCGCAGAGAACGCAGAGAACATCGCCTCGGACGCGGTCTCGACCGGCTGATGCGGCTCCGGCGGCAGCGTCGAGAGCTCCAGGTCGGGAAACAGCGACTCCTGCCGCACCTCGCTCAACCCCGAAAACCCAACGCCGAGAAGGCGAATCGGTCCGATCTGGACGGGGTCGAGCAGCAGCCGGCGGGCCAGCGCGACCAGCGCCCCGGCCTCGGTCGTCGCGTAGGGCAGCGTCGCCGAGCGGGTCAGAATGCTCATGTCGGACTTCTTCAGCTTCACCGTGACGGTGCGCGCACCGCGGCCGTCGCGCAGCAGGCGCTGATGGGCGTGCTCGGCGATCGGATCGATCGCCGCATGCAGCTGCTCGAGGCTGGTCAGGTCGGCGGCGAAGGTGGATTCGGAGCTGATCTGCTTGGCTTCGGCCCGTTCGGCGACGGGGCGGTCGTCGATGCCGCGGGCCAACCGGTGCAGCGCGGGCCCGACGGTCGCGCCCAGGATGTTGGCCACCTCCGCGTCGGTCAGCGCGGCGAGCTGGCCGATGGTGTCGATGCCGAGCCGGTTCAGCTTTTCCTCGGCGACGGGGCCGATGCCCCACAGCCTGCGCACCGGCAACCCGCCCAGCAGCGCCCGCTCGTCCGCGCGCGGCACCACCCGAATGCCGTCGGGTTTGGCCAGCCCGGAAGCGATCTTGGCGATCTGCTTACCCGAACCCGCGCCGACCGAGGCGATCAGGCCGGTCTCCTCGCGCACCCTGCGCCGCAGGTCCTCGCAGAACGCCTCGACGTCGCGCGCCGACGCCCCGGCGAGCTGCGACGGCTCGCCGAAACCCTCGTCGAAGGACAGTTGCTCGATCACCGGCACGACGGCGCGGATGGTGTCGAAGACCCGGCGGCTGGCCACGCCGTACACCACACCGCGCGGCGGCAGCACCACCGCGGTCACGCCGACCTGCCGGCGGGCCTGGTGCATCGGCATGGCCGAGCGCGCGCCGAACACGCGCGCCTCGTAGCTCGCACCGGCCACCACGCCGCGGCCACCCATACCGCCGACCAGCACCGGCCGGCCGCGCAGGGTGGGCCGGGTGAGTTGCTCGACGGAGGCGAAGAACGCGTCCATGTCCAGGTGCAGCACCCAACGGGACTCCACAACGGCCAATGCTATTTGCGCGCGGCGGGCTGGCGTCGAAAGGCATTGCCGAGGATCCCGACGCTCCGACATCGCGGTCCAGTAGACGTCCCTGAGGTCCACGCGCACCGGGCATTACGTTTCGGCAGCTGCCCACGGCCAACCGCAGCATGGCCCAGAACAACCCTGCCGGCGCGTATTTGAAAACGGCATCGACGGTTCGTTTCTTTTGCTAACATTTGCGCGTGAGCAATTTGCTCGCTTACATCGATCAGGCCTCATTCCAAGGCTTGCGAGTCCTCGGTCGAGCGCCCCTGCTGCAGTTCACCTGGATCTATGACCATCCAGTCGATGTCGAGTGCTTGCGCCGATTCCATGGCAACCTAAAACACGGGCTGCTGGGCCGGCGCATCGAGTGCTCGCCGTTTCCCTTCGGCCGGCACCGCTGGGTGTCGGCGACGGGTCCCGCCGACCTTGAGATCGCGGGGCAAGATCGCGCCCGCCGCGACGTGTGGACCTGGGCCGACGAACACATCCGGTTGCCGGTCGACCCCGAGACGGGACCCGCTTGGCGGCTGGGGGTGCAGCCGTTGATCGGCGGCGGAGCCGCGGTATCGCTGCTGGTTTCGCATTCGGTGGCCGACGCGGTCGGCCTGAGCCTGTCAATTGCAAACGCGGCCAACGGTGTTAGGCGAGATTTGGGCTACCCTCCTCCGGGATCGCGTACGCGTAGGCAAGCACTGCTCGAGGACGGTAAACAGACCGTGGGCTCACTGCCCGGCGCGGTGAGAGCGGCGGTGGCCGCGGCGCGCTTGGCCCGGGCCCAAAGCGAGAACTTCACGGCATCGACGAAGCAGCCGGCCAGGCAGGCGACCCGGGCCAAAGAACGACAGGTCGTGGTGCCCACCGTCGTCGCGTACTTCGACCTCCAACACTGGGACGAACGCAGCAGAAGCCTTGGTGGCACCAGCAATTCGCTATTCGGTGGTTTGGCGGCCAGGCTTGGCCAGATTCTGGGCAGGGTAGACGGCAACGGACAGGCGAAGTTGTCCTGGCCGGTGGACGAGCGAACCAACGGAGACACCCGCGCCAATGCGATCATCGGTAGCTTCGTAGCCGCGGATCCGGCGAAAGTCACCGACTCGCTGGCCGACCTGCGCACCGACATGAAACGCACCCTGACCCAGCTGTCGGAATCGCGAGAGGACCTGCTGGCCCCGCTTCCGTTGGTGCCGTTCACTCCCAACGTGATGGTCCGCATGGTGGACAGGGTGATCAACAGGCACGGCAGCCCGATCGGCTGTTCCAATCTCGGCGAATTGGATCCGGCGGTGAACCGTCCGGACGGCACCGACGCTGATTACCTCGCGTTTCGCATGTTGGAGCCCCAGATCACCAACCACATCCTCGACCGGATGGGCGGCCACCTGTATCTGGCGTCGGGTCGCGTGCACGGACTGGTCTTCGTCACTGTTGCCGCCTGGACTGTCGGCGGGACGAATACGCGGGAATGCCTTCGCAATTCGGTGCGTCAGGCGCTGGCGGATTTCCAGCTGAGCGGCATCGTCGAATAAATTGATTCACCGCTGCGCGGCGGCCCACTCGTCAGGTTCACGGCGTCGAGCCGGGCTTTCCGTTGGGACCGAAGAAGTAATACGCGCCGATGCCGCCCGGGCCGCCGATACCGGGGACGGCCCCGATGCCGCCATTGCCGCCGTCGCCGCCGATGCCGAAGAGCAGGCCGCCGTAGCCGCCCTGGCTGCCGTTGCCACCGAACGCCAAATCGGCTGCGCCGTAACCGTTTCCGCCCGAGCCGCCGATGCCGAACAGGAGGCCGCCGAGGCCGCCGAGGCCGCCCGCCCCGCCGTGGCCGCCTGCGACGGCGGCGCCGCCGTCGCCGCCTGCGCCGCCGATGCCGAAGAAGGAACCGCCGGCAACGATGGTGCCGGGGCCGGGGCTGTAGACGTAACCGTTGTCGCCGCCGTAGCCGCCAACCCCGCCGGTGCCGCCGCCGGTGTTGGCGCCGCCGGCCCCGCCGTCGCCGGCGATACCCAGCAGGACGCCGCCGCCGCCGAAGCCGCCGTCGCCGCCCGTGCCGCCGATGTTGTGCAGGCCGGCGGCCGTCCCGCCCGCGCCGCCGTCGGCCCCGGTACCGATGAGGCCGAAGAAGATGGTGCCCTGGCCGCCGTACCCGCCGGTGCCGGCGACGGCAAAGTCGGCGGTGCCGGCCCCGCCGGTGCCGCCGGCCCCGCCCGCCCCGTAGAGCAGGCCCCTGCCGTTGCCGCCGCCGCCGCCCCAGCCGGCGACGATGCCGCTCGCCCCACCCGCCCCGCCGGCGCCGCCGTTGCCGAACACGTGCCCGCCGCTGCCACCGAAACCCCCGTCGCCGGCCACACCATTGGGGCAATCCCCGCCGGCCCCGCCGGCGCCGCCGTTGCCGAAGAGTCCGACGGCGTTGCCGCCGTTGCCACCGGCGCCGGCTTGGCCGTTGGTGATGGTCCCACCGGCCCCACCCGCGCCGCCGTTGCCATAGAAGAACCCGCCGCTGCCGCCGTTGCCGCCGTTCTGGCCGGGCGCACCGGACCCGCCGTTGCCGCCGTTGCCCCACAACAGCCCGCCGTTTTGGCCGTTGGCGCCGGTTCCCGGGGTGCCGTCGGCCCCGTTGCCGATCAGCGGACGCCCCAGCACGGTCTCGAAGGGGGCATTCACCAGGTCGAGCAGATCCTGCAAGGGGGCTGCGCTGGCGGCGTCGGCCATGCCGTAGGAGACCGCACCGGCATTCAGATGCTGGACGAACTGGGCGTGAAATGCGGCCGCCAGGGCATTGATCGCGTGATAGCCCTGCGCGTATTCGCCGAACAGGGTCGCGATGCCCGCCGATACCTCGTCGGCTCCGGGGGCCAACACCGCCGCCGTCAACGCCGCCGCCGAGGCGTGGGCCGACCTGATGGTCGAACCGAGATTGCTCAGATCCGTTGCCGCGGCTGTCATCACCTCCGGTGCGGTGATCACGTAGTTCATTCCGCTCTCCCGTTGATTTGGCCTAGATGACCATGACACCACGAACTATGTCGGCCCTCGGCCAAAACTGTGTGGACCCTATGAAGCCCGACGCCGCGCGCGGGCGGGCTAAACCTTGGCGATGCTGACCCGCACACCGTCGCCGATCGCCGCGGCGTCGCCGCCGGGATCGCCGAACTCGAAGCTGGTGGCCAGGATTTCACCAGCGATCAGGTCGCGGTGCGTCTGCGCGCAGTCGGCCCGTTCGGCGGGCACCGACATCACCACCGAGATCCGGTCGGACACGTCGAGCCCGGTCGACTTGCGCAACTCCTGCAGCTCGCGGATCCGGTCCTTGGCCCAGCCCTCGCATTCCAGCTCGGGGGTCACGTTGCCGTCCAACACGACCAGGCCCGCCCCATCGGGCAGTGCCGCGGTGTATTCCGGGTCCGCGGCCACCAGCCGCGAGCTGTACTCGTCGGGGTTCAGCACCGCCGGGCCCGCAGTCAGGGTGCCGTCAGAATTGACGACGCCCTCGCCGGCCTTGACCGCCTTGATGGCCGCCTGCACGTCCTTACCCAGCCGCGGCCCGGCCACCTTGGCGTTGACCGTGAGTTCGAAGCGGCCGTACGTGTCGATCGCATCGGTCAGCTCGACCTGCTTGACGTTGAGCTCGTCGGCGATCAGATCGGTGAACGGCTTGAGCCGCTGTGGATCTTCCACGGCCACAGTCAGTTTCGGTAGCGGCAGGCGCACCCGCAGGTTCTTGGCCTTGCGCAGCGACGATCCGGCCGAGCACACCGCGCGAACCTGATCCATCGCGCCCACCAGGTCCGGATCGGCGGGCAGTTCGCCCTCGCGCGGCCAATCCGTCAGGTGTACCGACCGCTCGCCGGTGAGGCCGCGCCAGATCACCTCGGTGGTCAGCGGGAGCAGCGGCGCGGCCAGCCGCGCCGTCACCTCCAGCACGGTGTGCAGCGTATCGATCGCGTCGACGTCCTCTTCCCAGAACCGCGAACGTGACCGCCGCACATACCAATTCGTCAATGCCTCGGTGAACTGGCGCAGCTGCTCGCACGCCCCGGAGATGTCGCAGACCTCCAGCGCGGCGGTGAGGTCGTCGCGCAGCACCGCCAGCTTGGCCAACACGTAGCGATCCAGCACATGCATCGAATCGGTGCGCCAGACACCGACTTTCGGCGCATACAGGGCCAGGAAGCTGTAGGCGTTCCAAAACGGCAGCAGCACTTGCCGCACGCCTTCGCGGATGCCCGCTTCGGTGACGATCAGGTTGCCGCCGCGCAGGATGGGCGAGGCCATCAGGAACCACCGCATCGCGTCGGAGCCGTCGCGGTCGAACACCTCGGTGACGTCGGGGTAATTGCGCAGCGACTTGCTCATCTTCTGGCCGTCGGAGCCCAGCACGATCCCGTGCGCCACACAGGTTTTGAACGACGGCCGGTCGAACAGGGCAGTCGCTAGCACGTGCAGTGTGTAGAACCAGCCGCGGGTCTGCCCGATGTATTCGACGATGAAGTCGCCCGGGTAGTGGGTGTCGAACCAGGCCCGGTTCTCGAACGGGTAGTGCACCTGCGCGTACGGCATGGATCCCGAGTCGAACCACACGTCCAGCACGTCGGGGATGCGCCGCATGGTGCTGGCGCCGGTGGGATCGTCGGGGTTGGGCCGGGTCAGCTCGTCGATGTAGGGCCGGTGCAGGTTGGTGGGCCGCACGCCGAAGTCGCGCTCCAGCTCGTCGAGGCTGCCGTAGACGTCGATGCGCGGGTAGGCCGGGTCGTCGGATTTCCACACCGGAATCGGGCTGCCCCAGTAGCGGTTTCGCGAGATCGACCAGTCGCGGGCGCCCTGCAGCCACTTTCCGAACTGTCCGTCCTTGACGTGTTCTGGATACCAGGTGATCTGCTGGTTCAGTTCCACCATCCGGTCGCGGAACGCGGTGACGGCCACGAACCACGACGACACCGCGCGGTAGATCAGCGGGTTGCGGCAGCGCCAGCAGTGCGGGTACGGGTGCTCGTACGTCTCGTGGCGCAGCAGCACGGCGCCGTTGGCCGCCGCGGGCCCGCTCTGGTTCTTCAGGTCGCGGATGATGTGCGGGTTGGCGTCAAAGACGTGCTGTCCCTGGTAATCCGGGACGGTCGCATCGAACCGGCCCTTGGCATCGACCGGGGTGACGGGTGCGATTCCGGCCGCCTCCGAGACCGCCATGTCGTCCTCGCCGTAGGCCGGCGCCATGTGCACGATGCCGGTGCCGTCGTCGGTGGTGACGAACTCACCGGGCAGTACCCGAAAAGCCTTGGGCGAGTCCATGAAGTATCCGAACGGCGGCAGGTAGCGCGTGCCGAGTAGCTCCGCCCCGGTGTGGCTGCCCAGCACCTCGGGCTCGTCGCCCAGCTCGCGGGCATAGCCGGCCAGCCGCGGCTGGGCCAGCACGTAACGCCGGTCCCCCACCCGCACCTGGACGTACGTCACGTCCGGGTTGACCGCCACGGCCAGGTTCGACGGCAGGGTCCACGGCGTGGTCGTCCACACCAGCAGGTAGGCCCCGTCCAGCTCCCCGCCGACGACCTTGAACCCGACGGTCAGCGCCGGGTCTTGGCGGCTCTGATAGACGTCGTCGTCCATCCGCAGTTCGTGATTGGACAGCGGGGTTTCGTCGCGCCAGCAGTAGGGCAACACCCGGTAGCCCTCGTAGGCCAGGCCCTTGTCCCACAGCTGCTTGAACGCCCAGATCACCGACTCCATGTAGTCGAGGTCGAGTGTCTTGTAGTCGTGGTCGAAGTCGACCCAGCGGGCCTGGCGGGTCACGTATTCCTGCCATTCGTCGGTGTAGCGCAACACCGACGCCCGGCAGGCATCGTTGAACGCGGCGATCCCCATGTCGTCGATCTGAGATTTGTCGTTGATGCCCAGCTGGCGTTCGACCTCGAGTTCGGCGGGCAGCCCGTGGGTGTCCCAGCCGAAGCGGCGCTCCACCTTGTACCCGCGCATGGTGCGGTACCGCGGCACGATGTCCTTGACGTAGCCGGTGAGCAGGTGCCCGTAGTGCGGCAGGCCGTTGGCGAACGGCGGCCCGTCGTAGAACACGTATTCGTCGGCGTGGTCGCGGCGGGCGATGCTGGCGCGGAAGGTGTCGTCGTGACGCCAGTAATCGAGGACTTGGGCTTCCAGCGCGGGGAAATTCGGGGTACCGCCGCGCGGGTCGGGGCCCAACTCGGTGCGGGGGTAGGCGTTCTCGGCCATCGTCAGTCGTCAGTCCTTGTGCCATATCCGTATCGGCACGGGGACGACGACGCGCACAGTGCGCGAGCGCCGCGGTACCACCCCGCTTGCCGCGCTCACGCGCGGCCGCTCATTGCAGGCTGTGACGGGCCTACCCGTTCGGGTCTACTGGGCCGGACCGGCTGTTCTTCCGAAGGCTCCCCGGTGATGGCCGGATCGACGCCGTGGGTTGATTCTACTGGTTTGCCCCCGGCGACCACCGGCGGGAAATACCCTCGACCCCGGCGAGAGATACCCGGCGCCTGTTCGTGCAGCAGCGACGACGGCCGTCAGACTGTGCAGAGAAACTGGCGCGCCGGGGCGCCGCTGACTTATTTTGGTTCGGCAGCGTGCCGGTCGAAATCTCTTACTCGTGGCCGGACCGCTGCACTTTGCCCACCGTGCTGCGCTGAAAAGGTAGCCAGAGTAGAAGCGAGATCATGCAGGCGCAAACGGTCATTGAGGATATCCGCCGGAAGGGCGCCGTCACGAGCGCCGACGGCCAAACGTATCCCATCGGGAAGCACGGCATCGACGCCGCGGAGGGCCGGTTCCTATCGGAGTTCATCGCCAGCCGTCCCGACATCACCCGAACGCTCGAGGTCGGGTGCGCCTACGGGTTCTCGTCCCTGCACATCGCGGGTGCGCTCGCCGGACGCCCGTCCGCGCACCACATCATCGTCGACCCGTTCCAGAGCACCGACTGGAAAAGCATCGGCGTGACAAACCTCGACCGGGCCGGCGTCGAGTTCTACGAGCTCCGCGAAGAACCCTCCGAGTTGGCCCTTGCCCAACTGGTGCGCGAGGGCGCGCAATTCGACCTGGTGTTCATCGACGGTTGGCACACCTTCGACCAAACGTTGGTGGACATGTATTTCGCGAACAGGCTGATCAAGGTGGGCGGGTACATGCTCATCGACGACGCATCGTGGCCCAGCGTGTCCAAGGCGATCTCCAACTTCGCCAACTACCCCTGCTACCGAATCGTCGGCGGCTCGGCGATGGTTTGGGTGCGGGCCCTCAACCTGCTCGGCACGATCCTCAAACCCGTCGCCGAGACCATCTTTCCGCGCTGGCTCTACGACTACGTCTACCGCATGGTGAAATACCCCTCCGTCGTCGCGCTGCAGAAGGTGGCGGAGGACAAGCGCAGTTTCAGATGGTTCCGCTCGTTTTGAGCCGGCGTTCCTCGTAGTCGTCCAGCGGGCTAGGCGTGGACCTCGAGCACTCCGACCCGCCACAGCGCCGCGTAGACGTGCCGCACCGGGATGGCGAGCAAGCGAGCCGCCCCATGGACTAGCGGGTCGCCGCCGACACCGAACACGGGGAGGTCATGCGGGCGCGCCGCCTTCTTGGGCGCGGGCGCGGGCGTCGGCGTGACGTCGCGCACCACGGTCAGCTTGCGGGCGGGCGCAGGGGTTACCACTTCGTCGTACAGAGCTGCGGTCATGATCGTCTCCTGGACGGGCTCCTAGATCGACCGAGGAGCTAACGAGCACTTACGGGGACTGACGTGTCCCGTCCCGTACTGGTTCCATCCGGAAATGCTTGGCGTTTAAGCCAATTGGCTTTCAGCCGAGAATGTCGCGGCGGAGGACCGATGGGGACGAAACATGGCCCGGACTTCGACCGGGACTATCGCTGGAACTCATTCGCCCCTCACCTCCTCACCGTCACGACGCGCACGGGCGGGTGCCCGCGCGATCAACACGCAGCAAAGGAGCACAGAAAGCCGACGAATGTCGGAAATCCGCACCCCACTCGTCAGAGCTTCGGCACCACACGACGTGTCCGGTAACCCGGAAGCCACCTGGGCTCAACCCTTAAGCCGGGAGGAGCTGTCCTGACCCGGGGCGTCTTTCGACGTTCGGGGTCAGTGGCCTGTATTCGCGTAGACGCCTCACCTAACGAGGTGCATACCCGACCGATAATCCACGACGAGCGCGCGCCGGTCAACTCGATACGTGTGGTGTTCCTCAATTTTTATGCATCATTACGGGCGCGCACAGGTTTCAGCCAGGTTCAGCGGCCCACGACCTGGGCGGACGCCTGGCACAGCGAAAACCTGAAAACCCTTGCGGGCGAACACCGTTACTTGTCGGTGAGGGACTCGAGTCGGCCGATGGTGTCGATGAACTCCTCGACCATGTCGAGGACCACAGCGCGCGTCGGCCGCACCCGGTCCAGCGAACCGACCACCTGGCCGACGAAATAGGTCACCAGCTCTCGGGCCTTGGCGTCCTGGTGGCCGGCCGCCTGGTTGACGCGCACCAGGGTGTCGTTGATCAGCGCCGTCTGCAGCGGCATGCCGAGGGGGGCTGGGCTGTCGGGGCGGTCCCATTCCTCGGTCCAGGCGGTGCGCAACATCCGCGCCGGCTTGCCGGTCATCGATCGCGACCGCACCGTGTCCGAGGAGCTCGCGGCCAAAAATTTGTCCTTCACCACGGGCGGCGTCTCGGCCTCCTCGGTGGTCAGCCACACCGACCCGCACCACACGCCCTCGGCGCCCAGCGCGAGGGCGGCGGCGATCTGACGGCCGCGCGCGATGCCGCCCGCGGCCAGCACGGGCGTCGGTGCCACGGCATCCACCACCTCGGGGACCAGCACCATGGTCGCGACCTCGCCGGTGTGACCGCCGGCCTCGGTGCCCTGGGCCACGATCAGGTCGACACCCGCGGCCGCATGGCGCTGCGCGTGCGCCGTCGTCCCGGCCAGGGCGGCCACCAGCACGTCGTGCTCGTGGGCCCGGTCGACGAGGTCGGCAGGCGGCGAGCCGAGCGCGCTGGCGATCATCCGGATGTGGTGGCCGAACGCCACATCGAGCAGCGGCTCGTAGCCCTTGGGCGAGATGCTGAGCCCGCCGCTGTTCCCGCGCGGCATGGGTTGGTCCTCGTTCACCGTGATGCCGTAGCGCGCCAGGAGATCGTCGAGGAACGCGCGGTGCTCCTCGGGGAAAAGATCGCGAGCCTGCTTCGGGTCGATGCCGCCCTTATCGGAGCCGACGTACTTGGCGGGCAGCAGCAGGTCGACGCCGTACGGCTTGCCGCCGGTCTGTTCCTCGATCCAGGTCAGTTCCTTCTGCAGCCGCTGCGGGCTGTGCGCGACCGCGCCCAGGATTCCGAAGCCACCCGCGTTGGACACCGCGGCAACGACATCGCGGCAGTGACTGAAAGCGCAGATCGGGAATTCCACACCGAGCATCTCGGCGACTCTGGTTCGCATTGCACGACGCTAGAAGCTGTGGATAAACATGTCAATCGGCCCCGCTGCTGGTTTCGAATGTGTTCGCGCTCAACGCTTTTCGCGAGCAGCCTCAGTCTTTGACGAACAGATGGATCCGGTAGGTGGTGGTCCCGTCCTGCAGGCCCTGATAGTGCTTGCTACCGGCGACGGGCGCACCGTCACGAAGCGAGTTGCGCAAGAACGACGGCGCGCGCCGCTCGATGGTGTCCAGCCAATGCTGCGAGTACTGCTCCATTCCGCGCATCGTCTCGGCATTGATATCGCGCTGCGACAGCTTGCGCAGCGGCGCGTTGGCCAGCGTGGCCTCCCAGACCTCGACACCGGCGGCGGGCTGGCAGTCGGTGTAGAGGAAATGGCCGCCGGGGCGCAGCACGCGGGCCACCTCGTCGAAGAAGCGGGCCTGGTCCGGGTAGTAGTTCGCGGATTCGACGTTGACCACCGCGTCGAAGGACTGGTCGGGGAACGGCAGGTCCTGGGCATCGCCCTGCACGAAATCCAGGCCCGGCAGCTTGTGCCGCTTCTTGCAGAACGCGATGCCCGACGGGTTCAGGTCCAGCGCGGTGTACGACGCCGGACCCAGGTAGCGCTTGATGTACGAGGCGCCGCCACCGTGACCGCAGCCCACCTCAAGCACCTTCTTGCCGGTCAGATCGACCTGGGCCGCCGTCGCGTGATAGAGCTGGATGCAGCCGCGGTCGCGTTCGTCGGCGGGTTCCAGCTTGATGCCCATCGGCGGGTCTTCTTCATACGCGAAGTTGAGGAACAGCTCGTCCTCGCGGCTGATCATCCGCGTCAAGGCCATGTAGCCATACTTCGCGAACCGCTGATTCAGCTTCCAGACAAAGGGACGCTGCCACACGCGGCCCAGCATCGACGTGGATCCTGCCATCTGGGAAGTATGACAGAGATCACACGCCGCGGTGGCGTTCGTCAGGGGGATCGACCGTCGGGGGGCCAGCTGGCCACGCCGTCCTCCAGCGGGACGTTGAGGCTGTTAAGGATCGAGGCGACCATCCGCCACGCGCCGATCGCGGTGACGAGTTCGATGAGAACCGTTCTGTCGCCGCCCAATTCGCGCTCGCAGTCCGCCCAGCTCGCGACGCTCACCGCGCCGTCGCGGACCACGTCGTCGGTGGCCGCCAGGACCGCCCGCTCGGCGGCCCCGAAACCCTGGTGGGCGCGCCAGTCGCGCACGCCGAGCAGGTCGTCGGGCGGCACACCCAGTCCCGAAGCCACGCGCCAGTGCTGGGTCCATTCGTAATCGCATCCGGTCAGCCAGCCGATACGCATGATGACCAGCTCACGCAGTCGCGAACCGAGGGCGCCGTGCCACAGCATCGACGCAAGCAGGTCGTTCAGGGTCCGTGCCAGCACGGGATGGTGCAGCAGCACCTGGAAGATGCTGAGCTCGGCCATGTAGTCGGGCACGCCCGCTTCGTCGGCCGCGGCCTTGGCCTCGGCCATTGGCAGTCGGGGTATGCGCACTCCGCCGTCCGGCATACCAGCACACTAAGAGCAATCGACGCGCCGGCCAATCACCCACGCCATCCGACGCCATCCCGACGCCATCCGAGCCCTCCCGGGGCCGCCCGCGGTCCCCACCCGGGTGACCGGCGGTCACCCGGCAGTGCCCGAGTGTGCATGTGGGTCAACGAATTTCATGACGAGGCCACAATGACGGCCCGGCAGGAGAAAGTCGTGTAGCGGGTTGCTGACGGCCGCGCCGACATGGGGCGCGCGTGTTCGACTTCAAAGGAATCATTCTGATTGGCCGGAAATAAAGTCGCTGAGAGGATAGTGGTTTTTCGGATTACCGAAAAAGATTGCCCTCCCGAGGCAAATCGTTGGCCCGATCACGAACGCATAACGGGCCGCTCGTTCCCCGGGCGGGCCGTCGCATGCGCGCTCCACGGCCGAGAATCCGTCCGCCCGGGCCACCCGTTTTCGCCCGTCAGCAAAGTCTGGTGCCCGCACAGACGCCTACCCGCTGGCGTCCGATGGCGATGCTTGCGGCGCCGCATCGCCGCCGCCCACGCTGGCGGCGAGCCGGCCGTCGAGCAAAGCCAAGAGTGCCCACCCGCGCACCTGCCGGGCACCCGCGGCCACGCCGTCGTACAAAGTCCGTCATCAGCACGCCAGTGTTATGTCACCTGCTCAGAGCGATGCGGCCGAGCCCGACGGGCCGGTGACAGCAGGTTTCGCCATGACAGACCGCTACCGCTCGGCGCCCCCCTCGACACCCCTGAACGGGCCGAAAGTGGCACCCATGGGTCGGTCGGCCGCACGGGACGCCGCCGGGCCTCGCGGCCCAGCAAACGCCCTGTAAATTCTTTGGTGGGTTCGCCCGGTTCTGGCACATCCGTCCAAATAAACCGCTAGGGTACATAACGCGCCACGAACGATTTGGTTTCGATGCGGGGGATGGTGGATCGGTGCGAGCTGGGGGAAAGTTCCAAGTGTTCCCGGCTGGTAACGAATATGCGCGATGTTCATAAAGCTCGTGAGATAGCCCCGTCACAGTGATATGAACTTGAAAGTTGCTAAGAAGAGGTAAAAGCCTTGGAAGACATACGCGTTACGCCGATTGCCGTCGTCGGCATGGGTTGCCGACTTCCCGGTGGAATTGAGTCCCCGCAACAGTTGTGGGAGGCGTTGCTGCGCGGCGACGACCTGATCACCGAGGTACCGGCCGACCGGTGGGACGTCGACGAGTACTACGACCCCGAACCGGGCGTGCCCGGGCGCTCGGTGTGCAAGTGGGGCAGCTTCCTGGACAACGTGGCTGACTTCGATCCCGAATTCTTCGGGATCAACGAAAAAGAAGCGACCGCGATGGACCCGCAGCACCGCCTGCTGCTGCAGGCCGCGTGGGAGGCCATGGAGCACGGCGGCATGACTCGCGAGGCCCTGGCCGCCGTCCGGACCGGCGTGTTCGTGGGACTGATGCACGACGACTACCAATTCGTGCACGCCGAGGCCCAGGCGCTGGACGGCCCGTACGGAAGCACGAGCAACAGTTTCGCCATGGGCTCCGGGCGCATCGCCTACGCCCTGGGGCTGCGCGGCCCCGCGCTGACGGTGGACACCGCCTGCTCGTCCGGCCTGACGGCGATTCACCTGGCCTGCCGCAGCCTGCAGGACGGCGAGAGCGACATGGCGTTCGCCGGCGGCGCGTCGGTGATGTTCGAACCGCGCAAGGTGGCAGCCGGGTCCGCCATCGGCATGCTGTCCCCGACCGGACGCTGCCACGCGTTCGACGTCGCTGCCGACGGCTTCGTCCCGGGCGAGGGTTGCGTCGTCGTGCTGCTCAAGCGGCTGCCGGACGCGGTGGCCGACGGCGACCGCATCCTGGCCGTCATTCGCGGCACCGCCTCAAACCAGGACGGCCGCACGGTCAACATCGTCACGCCGTCCGGCCCCGCGCAGGTCGAGGCCTACCGCGCGGCGTTGGCCGCGGCGGACGTCGACCCCCGCACCGTCGGCATGGTGGAGGCACACGGCCCCGGCACCCCCGTCGGGGATCCCCTCGAATACGCCAGCCTCGCCGAGGTGTACGGCGTCGAACAGCCCTGCGCGCTGGCCTCGGTCAAGACCAACTTCGGCCACACCCAGTCGGCCTCCGGCGCGTTGGGGCTGATGAAGGCCGTCCTCGCCGTGCAACACGGGGTGGTCCCGCGCAACCTGCACTTCACCCGGCTGCCTGACGAGTTCGCGCAGATCCAGACCAATCTGTTTGTTCCCGAGGTGACCACGCCGTGGCCCGCTGACCAGGGACCCCGGCGGGCGGCGGTGTCGTCCTACGGGTTCTCCGGCACCAACGTCCACGCGATCCTCGAGCAAGCGCCGGAGCCGGACGCGGCGGGCGACACCTCGCCCCGTTCCGGTGCCGAGGGGCCCCTGCTGTTCCCGCTGTCGGCGACCTCGGCCGACAGCTTGCGGCAAACCGCCCGACGCGTGGCGGACTGGGTCGACGCCCACGCGCCGGACCTGGCCGCGTCGGACCTGGCCTACACGCTCGCCCGGCGGCGCGGCCACCGCCCGGTGCGCACAGCAATCATCGCCGACAGCCTCGAACAGGCAGCCGAACGCCTGCGCGAGGTCGCCGATGGCGACTTTCCATACGAGAGTGCGGTGGGTCAGGACGACCGCGGGCCGGTGTGGCTCTTCTCCGGGCAGGGCTCGCAGTGGGCGGCGATGGGTGCCGGGCTGCTGGCGAGCGAGCCGGTGTTCGCCGCGACGGTCGCCGAGATCGAGCCGCTGATCGCCGCCGAGTCCGGTTTCTCGGTGACCGAGGCGATCTCGGCGCCCGACACCGTGAGCGGCATCGACCGGATCCAACCCGCCCTGTTCACCATGCAGGTCGCGCTGGCCGCCACGATGCGGTCCTACGGGGTGCGCCCGGGCGCGGTGATCGGCCACTCGATGGGCGAGACCGCGGCAGCCGTCGTGGCGGGAGCGCTCTCGCTGCAGGACGGGGTGCGGGTGATCTGCCGGCGGTCGAAGCTGATGTCCACCATCGCCGGATCGGGTGCGATGGCATCGGTGGAATTGCCTGCGCAACAAGTGCTTTCGGAACTGATGGCGCGTGGCGTCAACGACGATGTGGTGGTCGCCGTGGTGGCGTCGCCGCAGTCCACGGTGATCGGCGGGGTCACCGAGACGGTGCGTGAGCTCGTCGCGTCGTGGGAACAGCGCGAGGTGATGGCCCGCGAGGTGGCTGTCGACGTCGCGTCGCACTCCCCCCAGGTCGACTCGATCCTCGACGCACTCACCGACGCACTCGCCGAGCTCGATCCCATGACACCGGAGGTGCCGTTCTACTCCTCGACGATGTTCGATCCGCGCGAGGAGCCGGAATGCGACGCCTGGTACTGGGCGGACAACCTGCGCCACACCGTGCGTTTCGCGGCGGCCGTGCAGGCGGCGCTGGAGGACGGCTACCGGGTCTTCGCCGAGCTGGCCCCGCACCCGCTGCTGACCCATGCCGTCGAGCAAACGGCGCAGGAGCTCGGCATGCCGCTGGCCGCGCTGCCCGCCATGCGTCGCGAGCAGGAACTGCCGCACGGTCTGCGCGGCTTCCTGGCGGACCTGTTCAGCGCCGGCGCCGCGATCGATTTCTCGGCGCTCTACCCCGCCGGCCGGTTGGTGGACACCCCGCTGCCGGTGTGGAGTAACCGTCCCCTGCTGTTGACCCGCGGCGGGCAGGAGTCCCGGGCGCGCGGCGG
The DNA here is from genome assembly GCF_010730195.1 of Mycobacterium conspicuum. Taxonomy (NCBI): domain Bacteria; kingdom Bacillati; phylum Actinomycetota; class Actinomycetes; order Mycobacteriales; family Mycobacteriaceae; genus Mycobacterium; species Mycobacterium conspicuum. The sequence goes on along the minus strand of NZ_AP022613.1, from coordinate 2,282,484 downwards.
TTTCACGGTCGCGGTGCACCCGCTGCTGGGCGCGCATGTCCGATTGCAGGAGGACCCGGAACGCCACGTCTGGCAGGGCGAGGTCGGCAAGGCGGCGCACCCCTGGCTGAACGACCACCAGCTGCACGACGCGCCGGCGCTGCCGGGGGCCGCGTTCTGTGAGATGGCATCGGCCGCGGCCCACACGGTTTTGGGCGCGGCGTCCGAAATCAACGACGTCCGTTTCGAGGAGATGCTGCTGCTCGACGACGAGACTGCGGTCGGCGCCGCCGCGACGGTGAAGTCCCCGGGCGTCGTCACCTTCGAAGTGGAGACCTACGACGACGGGGAGCGGGTACGGCGCGCCACCGCGGTGCTGCGCGCGCTGGCCGAGGAGGAGGAGCCGGCCGCCCGGGATGTGGCCGAGCTGCTCGCCGCCCACCCCTGCGAGGTGGAGGGCGCCGACCTTCGGCAGTGGATGCTCAAGCGCGGCATTCACTATGGGCCCGCCTTCGCCGGTCTGGTGAAGGTGCACACTCCGGAGGGAACCGGGGACACGGTGCTGGCCGAGGTCGGGCTGCCCGTCTCGATCCGTTCCCAGCACGCCAGCTATCGCGTGCATCCCGCGCTGTTGGACGCCTGCTTCCAGTCGGTGGCGGCCCATCCCAGCCTGGCGCAGATCTCCAACAACAGCCTGCTGCTGCCGCTGGGCGTGCGTCAGCTGCGTACCTACGGACCCACCCGCGATGCGCGCTACTGCTTCACCAGGTTGACCAAGGCCGACGACGCCGGAGTCGAGGCGGACCTCGAGGTGCTCGACGAGTTCGGGACGCTGTTGCTCTCGGTGCGCGGCCTGGAGATGGGCACCGGCTTCTCGGGCACCAGCGAGCACGATCGCGTGCTCGGCGAGCGGCTGCTGACCGTCGAATGGCAGCAGCGCGACCTGCCCGAGGCCGGTCATGTAGAACCCGGGGCCTGGCTGCTGGTCAGCACGTCAACCACCGCGGATGTCATCGCGAGCGAACTTTCCGACGCCTTGAAACTCACTGGCGCACAATGCAGCTCGATGTCGTGGGACCAGCACGGGGAACACCTGCTCAACGCCGCTCGGCTGCGGGACCATCTCGCCGCCAACGTGCTGGACGGCGTGGTCATCCTGACCGGACCCAAGACCGGCAATGCCGACGAGTGCCCGACGCTCGGCGCGGAGTACGTGCGTCATCTGGTCCGGATCGTGCGCGAATTGCCCGAGTGCCCCCTCGACCCGCCGCGGCTGTACACCGTGACCCGGGGCGCCCAGACGGTGCTGACCGGCGACCCGGAAAACCTGGAGCAGGCCGGCCTGCGTGGCCTGATGCGGGTGATCGCCGTCGAGCACCCCCAATTGCGGCCCACCCAGATCGATCTGGACGAGGCCACCGAAATCGAACGGCTGGCAAGCCAATTGCTGCAACGGTCCGACGAAGACGAGACCGCCTGGCGCAACGGCCAGTGGTACACGGCGCGCCTGACGCCCGCTCCGCTGCGCCCCGAAGAACGCCAGACGGCGGTGGTGGACCAGGCGCGCGGCGGCCTGCGTCTCGAGATCCGCACGCTCGGCGACCTGGAAACGATGGAATTCGTTGCGGTCGACCGGGTTCGGCCGGGCCCGGGTCAGATCGAGGTCGCGGTCACCGCGTCCAGCATCAACTTCGCCGACGTCTTGGTCGCGTTCGGCCGGTACTCCACCGTCGAGGGCGAGATGCCAAGGCTGGGCACCGATTTCGCCGGTGTGGTGACCGCGGTCGGGCCCGACGTCACCACCCACCGGGTGGGCGACCATGTCGGCGGACTCTCCGACAACGGTTGCTGGGCCACCTTTGTCACGTGTGATGCCCGCGTCGCCGTCACGCTGCCTCCCGGGTTGACCGACCAGCAGGCGGCCGCGGTCACCACCGCGCACGCCACCGCCTGGTACGCGTTGCACGACCAGGCCAGGATCGCCGCCGGCGACAAGGTGTTGATCCACTCCGCGACCGGCGGTGTGGGCCAGGCCGCGATTGCGATCGCCCGTGCGGCGGGGGCCGAGATTTTCGCCACCGCCGGCAGCCCGCAGCGTCGACAACTGTTGCAGGACATGGGAATCAAGCACGTCTACGATTCCCGCAGCACCGAGTTCGCCGAGCTGATTCGCCGTGACACCGACGGATACGGCGTCGACATCGTGCTCAACTCGCTGACCGGCGCCGCACAAGAGGCGGGACTGGAACTGCTCTCCGTCGGCGGGCGATTCGTGGAGATCGGCAAGCGCGATGTCTACGCCAACACCCGGATGGGGCTGTACCCATTCCGCCGCAACCTCACGTTCCACTACGTCGACCTGGGGTTGATGGCCAAGACCCAGCCGAAGCGGTTCGGCGACCTGCTGGGCAAGGTGTACCGCAACGTCGCGGCGGGCAAGCTGCCGCTACCCCACCGGACGCTGTACTCGCTGTCCGACGCGGCCGAGGCGATCCGGGTAATGGGCGCGGCGCAGCACACCGGCAAGCTGGTGCTCGAGGTTCCCCAGACCGGCCAAAGCAACGTCGTCGTCCCGCCCGAGCAGGCCAAGATCTTCCGGCCCGACGGCGCGTACATCGTCACCGGTGGATTGGGTGGCCTGGGCCTGTTCCTGGCCGAGAAGATGGCCTCTCCGGCGAGCGGGGGCGGTTGCGGTCGCATCGTGCTCTCCTCGCGATCCGAGCCCACGACCAAGGCGCTCGACACGATCGAACTCATCCGGGCGATGGGCGCCGACATCGTCGTGGAGTGCGGGGACATCGCCGCGCCCGGCACGGCTGAGCGGTTGGTGGCGGCGGCGACGGCCACCGGACTCCCGCTGCGCGGGGTGCTGCACGCGGCCGGGGTGGTCGAGGACGCCACGCTGGAAAACATCACCGACGAGTTGATCGACCGTGACTGGGCGCCAAAGGTGCACGGGGCGTGGAATTTACACGCGGCCACCGAGGCGCAGGAACTCGACTGGTTCTGCTCGTTCTCCTCCGCGGCGGCGCTGGTGGGCTCGCCCGGCCAGGGCGCGTATGCCGCGGCCAACAGCTGGCTGGACGCGTTCGCCCATTGGCGGCGGGCGCAAGGCCTGCCGGCGATGGCGATCGCCTGGGGAGTCTGGGGCGACATCGGCCGCGCGGCGGATGTGGCGGAGGCCGTCGACGCCGCGATCACTCCGAACGAGGGCGCGTATGCGTTCGAGACACTGCTCCGCCACGACCGCGCCTACACCGGGTACGCACCCGTCACCGGGATACCGTGGTTTGACGCGCTGGCGCAACGCACCAAGTTCGCCGAACTGTTCCAGCGCAAGGGCCAAGGCGCAGCGGACACAAGCAGATTGCTGGACGAATTGCAGGAGCTGCCGGTGGAGGAATGGCCCACCCGGCTGCGCCGTCTGGTCTCCGACCAGGTCACCAAGATCCTGCGCCGCACCATCGATCCGGACCGTCCGCTGTCCGAATACGGCCTCGACTCGCTGGGCAACCTAGAGCTGCGTACCCACCTCAAAGCCGAAACGGGAGTACGGATCGCCTCCACAGACATCACCACCATTCAGGGTTTGGCGGGGCTGCTGTGCGAAAAGCTCACATGAAATTCGTTGTGGCGGTTCATGGCACCCGCGGCGACGTGGAGCCCTGCGCCGCGGTGGGTCTGGAGCTGCTGCGCCGAGGACATGAAGTGCGCATGGCCGCCCCGCCGAACATGCTCGGCTTCGTCGAGTCGGTGGGTCTGAACGCGGTTGCCTACGGGCCGGATTCGGCTGCGCAGCTGCAGGAGGACACCTTCCAGTCCGCGGTGCGGCTACGCAACCCGATCAGCATGCTGCGCGAAGGCATGGAGTACATGACCCGGGGCTGGGCGGAGATGAGCGCGACGTTGGCGGCACTGGCCGACGGAGCCGACCTGATTCTGCACGACCAGACCTACCAGGGCGTGGCCGCCAACGTCGCGGAGTACTACGACATTCCGTTGGCCGCGATGCATCACTTTCCGCACCGCATCAACGGCCAGCTGGTCCCGTTTCTGCCGGCACCATTGGTTCGATTCGGAATGGCGGTGGGCGATTGGGGTTACTGGCGCATGACGAAGGCGGCCGAGGACGCGCAACGGCGCGCGTTGGGTCTGCCACGGACAACGGTGTCCTCCATTCGGCGGATCGCGCAGCGGGGGTCGCTGGAGATCCAAACGTACGAAGAGCTCTTCTTCCCGGGGCTGGCGGCCGAATGGAATGAGCGACGCCCGTTTGTCGGCGTGCTGACACTCGAGTTGCCGACGAGCGCCGATGACGAGGTGATGTCATGGATCGCCTCGGGAACACCACCGATCTACTTCGGTTTCGGCAGCATGCCAGTCGAATCCCCCACCGACACAATCGAAATGATTGGAGACGCCTGCGCCCAACTGGGCGAGCGAGCGCTGATTTGCGCGGGCACGAACGAGTCCGCTGACCTACCGCGTCGCGAGCACGTCAAAGTGGTCCGGACGGCCAACCACGCGGCCGTCTTTCCCGCGTGCCGCGCGGTGGTGCACCACGGCGGCGCCGGCACCACGGCCGCCGCCCTGCGAGCCGGAATGCCGATGCTGGTCATGCCGATCGGCGCCGAACAGCCGATCTGGGCAGCTCAGGTCAAACGGCTCAACGTCGGTGTGTCCCGGCGCTTTTCGACCGTCACCAGGGAATCGCTGGTCGCCGACCTGCGTACCATCCTTGCGCCGCAGTATGCCGCCCGAGCCCGCGAAATCGCCACCCAAATGACCAAGCCCGAGGTCAGCGTCACCCGCACCGCTGATCTGCTGGAACTGGAAGTCGCTGCCCGCCAAGGTATTTGATACTAGTCGACCTTGGCGCTCACGCCGAACTCCGCCAGCGTGCGGGCCACTAGCTCGCGCAGGTCCTGTTTGGTGTTCGAGCCCCCGGGCCGGTAGCCGACGACGCTCATCGACATCTTCCCGTTGAGGCGTCCCCCCACCACGACCAGCTGGCCGCCCGCGCGCTCGATGTAGCCACGCGTCACGTTTTGGTCCACGCCTCGTAAATTGACATACTCGGCGGCAGTGCCGTCGGGGCGGGCCAGTGCGACCGGAAGGTGGCCGAGATCGGAACACAGCACGGCGCCATCGCCGAAGCCGAACAGCATGTCGGCTAGCCGAGTCACCACCCGCTTGGGGATGAACGGGGTCAGCGGAAGGAGCGGCAATGCCGGATCCGGTGTCTCCCGCGCTGCTTTCACGGCCTCCTTGATGGTGACCTGTGGGCCGGACAAATCCGTGGTCAGTCGCGTCGGGTCGACACTGACCTTCGCATACCTCATCGCGATCGCCCGGGTGTCGTCCATAGTGCGATCGCTGTAGGGGATCAGCAGGGCGATGGTGCCGTCGTCCGGACGCTGACGGCCCATGTGTTCGCCGAGTTTTGCCGCGAACCCCGCCAGCAACGAACCACTGTCTCCGTTAAGGGCTTTCGCCCGCGCATCCCATTCGCTGAGATCGACGTAGATCGACACCGTCGGCACGATCACCACGGCATCGGCGCCGGTCTCGGGGACCGGAGCGGTGCGCGGCGCCGGCGACTGGGCCGCCTCGCGTCGCGCGTTGGACACCAGTTTTGCCACTTCGCAGAAGGCCCGGTACGCCTCGGGCAGACCCTGCACGGTTTCCCGGAGGTCGGAAACCACGGCCTGCAGCCGGGTCCGCGAACGCGGCGGCGGGTAGCCGAGATCGCGGGTGGTGCCGGTGATCGCGTCGAATACCAAGAACAGACCGGCAACCCCGTCGGCCAAGCAGTGCGACATCACCACGGTGCCGGCGGTCGAACCGTCGGTCATTGGCAGGAGTCCCGCATGCCAACCAGGTCCCGATTCCGGGTCGACGGTCAGTTGCGCGCGTTCGTCGAGCCAGTCGCTGAGCTCGGCGCGCGGACGAGCGGACTCGGCGATGTCGATCTCCAACGGCTGTCCGACAGCCGAGACCCACCGGTGCCGGCCGAACGGCAGCGGCGAACGCTCGATCCGCCGTCCCATCAGCCCGTAACCGGCGTTGCGGAACGCGGCCATCATCTTGTCCATGTCGATCGGGTGCTCATAGATCCACACGATCTGCATGAGCTGCTCCCGACCGGTGGCGCGCAGCGTGAGAAAGGTCGCCTGATCGAAGAACGCCAGCCGGTTGTCCAGACACGCAGATTGTTCGGACGATTCTTCGGACGCGGTGCCCGCGTGGCGCGCACGCACAAGGCTAGTCCGGAGCGGCTTGCTCAACTCCAACGCTCAACCTCCAACGACACGAATGGATTTCGCTACTAGTCGATCACGCCGGTCAGCCCGAACTCCGCCAGTGTGCGCGCGGCGAGCTCGCGCAGTGCCTGCTTGGAGTTCTCTCCACCCGGCTGGTACGCGACCACGCTTATCGACATTTTGCCAACGAGCCGTCCCCCCACTAGGACGAGTTGACCGCCCACGCTCTCGATGTACTGCCGCGTGACATTCTGGTCAACCCCACGCAGCATAACGTACTCGGCGGGCGTGCCGTCAGCGCAGGCGATTTCGGTCGGCAGGTCGCCAAGGTTGGAACACAACACGGCACCATCGCCGAATCCGAACATCAGATCGGCCAATCGCAGCACCATCCGTTTCGAAATGAACGGGGTGAGCGGAAGAATCTGCAGCGCCGGATCGGGCGTCTCGCGCGCCGCTTTCAGCGCCTGCTTGAGGGTCACCCGGGCGCCGGACAAGTCGGTGGTCACCTGTTTCGGATCGACGCTGACCTTTGCATAGGCCATTGCCATCGCGCGCGTGTCGTCCAGGGTGCGGTCGCTGAACGGGACGAGCAGGGTGATGGTGCCGTCGGGACGGATGCGGCCCAGGTTTTCGCCGAGTTTGACCGCAAGCCCGGCGAACAGCGAATAGCTGTTTCCGTTAAGGGCTTTCGCCCGGGCGTCCCAGTCGTCCAGGCCCACGTAGATCGTGATCGTCGGCACGATGATGGTGTCGGCGCCGTTGGCGATGGCTGGAGCGGTTTGCGGCGCGGCCGGTCGGGGCATGTCGCGCCGGGCCTGGTACAGCAGCCGCGCCGCCTCTCTAAGCGCGCGGGCGGACTGGGGCAGGCCCTGCACGGTTTCGCGGAGGTCGGTGACCGCGGCGCGCAGCCGAGTACGCGAGTGTGGCGGCGGGTAGCCGAGATCGCGGACGTTGTTGGTGATCGCTTCGAAGACCAAGATCAGACCCGCGACGCCGTCGGCCAGGCAATGCGAGATCACCACGGTGGCGGCGATCGAACCGTCGGTGAGGGGAAGGACGCCCGCGTGCCAACCGGGTCCCGATTCCGGATCGACAGGCAGTTGTGCCCGTTCATCCGCCCAGTCGCTGAGTTCGGCGCGCGGACGGGGGGACTCGGCGAAATCAATCTCCAACGGCTGCCCGACAGATGAGACCCATCGATGCCGCCCGAACGGCAGCGGGGAACGCTCGATGCGGCGTCCCAGCAATCCGTAGCCGCCGTTGCGGTACGTCCGCTTCAGCCTGTCGATGTCAACGGGGTGCTCATAGATCCACACGATCTGCATGAGTTGCTCGCGACCGGTGGCACGCAACGTCAGAAACGTGGCTTGGTCCATAAACGCCAGCCGATTGTCCGGGCGCGCAACTTTGTTGGACGCGGAGCGCCCTAGGCGGGCACGCACGCCGCTAGTCCGGAGCGACACTGCTCACCTCCAACGACAGAGATCCGTTTCGCTGCTAGTCGATCACGCCGGTCAGCTCGAACTCCGCCAGCGTCTGCGCGGCCAGCTCGCGGAGGTGGGCCTTGGTGTTGATCCCGCCGGGCTCATAGGCGACGATGCTGATCGACATCTTGCCGACGACGCGCCCCACCACCAACGTCAACAGGCCACACCGCTCCTCCAGGGTCCGTTGCGTGATGCGTCGGTCGACTCCTCGCAGTGCGACGTATTCGGCGGGAGTGCCGTCGACGCAGGCGATTTCGGGGGGCAGGTCGCCGACATTGGAACACGACACGGGCAGGTCCGCGGAGAAGCCGAACAACACGTCGGCCAGTTTTCGCACCGCCCGCTTGGGCACGAACGGGATCAGCGGTAGGAGCTCCAACGCCTCATCCGGTACCTCCCGCGCCGTCTTCACCGCCTGCCTGAGCGCGGCCCGGGTGCCGGATAGGTCCTTCGCGACCACGGTCGGGTCGAGGCTGATGTTGAACAGCGCTACGGCGTTCGCCCGGGTGTCGTCCAAGGTTCGCTCGCTGACGGGGATGTTCAACGTGACCGCGCCATCGGCGGCGCGCCGGCGCCCCACGCGTTCGGCCAGTTTCGCGGCGAACCCGGCCACCAGCGAGTAACTGTTCCCGCCTAGCGCCTCCGCACGGGCATCCCAATCGCCGAGATCGACGTAGATCGAAACGGAGGGCACCGCAACAACGCAATCCGCGCCATCGGACCGGATGGGTCGCGATTCGCTCGATCGGGCGAAATCATGCCGGCGGCGAAATGCCTGTCGTATGCCCTTACCGAGCGCGCTGGCAACCTCGGGCAAATCCTGCACGGTTTGGCGGCCATCCAACGCCGCGGTGCGCAGTCGAGAGCGCGAATGCGGTGGCGGGTAACCGAAGTCGCGGATGTTGCCGGTGGCCGCATCGATGATTGCCGCCAGAGCCCCGACGCCGTCGGCCACACAGTGGGAGGCCACCATGCTGACCGCCGTCGAACCATCCGTCAGCGGAAGGACACCCATACTCCAGGTGGGCCCCCACTCCGGATCAATGGGCAGCTGCGCTTGTTCGTCGACCCAGTCGCTGAGTTCGGCTCGGGGACGCGGGGTTTCGGCAATCTTCATGTCCGGCCGCGGCCCGACATCGGCAACCCAGCGGTGCCGGCCGAAAGGCAGCGGCGAAGGTTCGATCCGTCGGCCCACGACACCGTTGCCCAGGTTGCGGTGGAAACGCCTCAACCCGTCGAAATCCACCGGGTGCTCGTACACCCACACGCCCTGCATGACCGACTCTTGACCGGTGGCACGCATCGCGAGAAACATGACCTGATCGGTGAACGAGATGCGATTGTCCGGCCGTGTCAGCCCACGAGCAGTCATCGACGCGCAGTCCATCTCGTCCGAACGTGATCAAGCCGGTCGTGCCGGGTGATCACGCCAGTTTCAGGTCAAGCCGAGCGGCGTCGGCGAACGGCACCAGCGCCTCGCGGCCCTCGGCGACGCGCACATAGGCCGATTTCATCGCTTCCATATACCGGACGATGGATTCGCGGGCGACGGCGTTGTCCGGGAACATGACGGTCACCGAGGTCTCCGTCTCGCTGCGGTTGACCCACATCCCGATTTGATTCGCGGCCCGGGCATCCATGTGCAGCTTGCCGTTCATCGCGTCCCACTGGGCGATGATCTCGGGCGATAGGGGCGGGACGCCGGTATCGATGTAGGAAATCATGGGAACGCCCATCTTTGGCCGCTTCAGGCCAAGGCTGGCCGGAGCCATGTCCAGGACGTGATCGAACGGCACATTCGCCAGGTCGGCGCCCGAGTCGAAGGATTTCTGGGCGGCGCGCGCGATTTCGCCGAAATCCGCGTCGATGGGAACCGTGATCGGAACCAGCCCGGTGTACCACCCCGTGGTGACGAATTCGGCCGGGTTGCGACGCGTGGTGATCGGAGTGACCACGTAGTACGTGTCGGCCCCGGTGATTTCGTGCTCCGCGATGGCCGCGCAGGCGAATACGCCACCACTGAATCGGACGCCGGCCTCGACGCACGCGGATTCAAACCGCTCGGTTTGCTCCCCGTCCAAGAGGCGCACCGTGATCAGGTCGCCGGTGGCGGGCACGGAAGGCGCCCCCAACGGCAGCGGGAAGTGCGGCAGGCTTCCGCCGTTCTCCTGCGCGAAGTCGATCCAGGCGCGAACCCCCGGCGATTCCAGGGTCAGGGCGGACAGATACTCCTGTTGCCACACGCAGTAGTCGTTATAGCTCCCGGTTTCGGGCAACTGGATGGGCGCCGCGCCTTTCGCCAACGCGTCGTACATCATGTGGATCTCGACCAACACCTGACCCACGAGCACGGCGTCGGTGTGCACGTGGTCGACACTCGCGTAGAACGTGAAGTGGTCCTCGCGCTGAATGGCTCCGAAATGGAAGCAGTCCCACCGAAACGGGTCCGGGGTGGCCAATACGTGCGCCCGCCAGTCTTCCGGTGTTATTTCTCCATGCTTCGTTGGAACTAATTTAATGTCCTTGGGGTCACTGATAGTCCGCCGGACGATCTTCCCCGGGCCCTTGAAATCGAACCAGCTGTGGAACGTGTCGTGGCGACGCAGATAGGAGTTGATGACGTGCGTCATGGCGCGAATATCGCACCGGCCGGGCACGTCCCAGGACAAAATGAACAACCGCGCCATTTCGCTGCCCCGGGCCGCGTATTCGCTATAACCACGAAGATGCTGCGCTTGCTGATAGCTGATGGGCACTGCGCTTTCGGGGGCTTCCCGAACCTTGGCGAGGGTCACAGGCGATGGGTTCCACGTGATGAGTTCACCGGGCGGCGGACTCCCCCAGTCGTGGATTCCATTTATCGCGAACATCTACCCTCCCCTGCTTCCCAGCAGCCAATTACGCGCGTGTGGATTGCAACTTTACCTGGCTGGCGCGACGAATTTTCCGAAATGAGATTATCGGGGAAGATCGGGCCGCTCAACATTCGAACGTTCCCACCAGCAAACCAACGAGGGACGCCTCGTCACAGTTGAACACTGTATCCTTGCCTTTCAGCAAACACCGAGCTCCGGTCCGCCGCCGCCCGGCGACCGCCACTGTCGGCTGTAATTCGGCACGCGCCGCGGCGGCGTTACACCCCGAAGCGCCCTCCAGGGACCCAACCCGCCCACCTGCCGCGCGGGAGTCGGCCCGCCCGCGGGCGTCTACGACGAGCCGCCCAGAAGCGAGGGAGAACGAGGGAAGGGTCCGATTGACTACCGCGCCGCGCCGCGAAGCCGTGCCCCACATGGCGAGAACGCTACTCTTCGCCGGCGCACTTTTTTGGGCAACTGTGAAATTGCGGCCCAACCGCCCTAAACAGCATCTACGTGCGGTTATACGCCGCGGAATCATACTTTTTGCCCGGTTCGATGGGCCCGGCCGGAGCTGGGTTTTCGTCGCGCGCGATCCGGCATGCCGGGTCACATTGATCGCCCCCGATGCTGGTCAGATGTGGGCCCACGGCCCACAATCTGGCACGTTTGTCCTAAGAACTCGGCCTCTTTCCCAGTCGCTCCCCCGAACCCGACCGGGCTTACAATCAGCCGTTATCATGGCACGGTCGTCCCAGATCCGCATCTCCTGGTCTTCGGCCGGCGCTCAGAGTAAGTATTTCGTGAGGTAGTGCGCGATCAGGCCCCGCGAATACCGGGTTAATTGTAGAGTCGACGGGTGTCACGCCAGATGGACACAACTGACGTAGCCGCGGGGGGGATCTTCCAGCGGTTAGGCGATTTTGTTGCGCGCCGGCCATTTTTAGTGATCGCGTTCTGGATCGCGCTCGCGGCGGTCTTAATGCTGGCGTTGCCGCCCCTCCCCGAGGTCGCCGCCAAAAAGCAGTTGCCCCCGTTGCCCGATTATGCGCCGACGATGGTCACCGCCAAGGCGATGAACGACGCATTTCATGAAACGGGATCCGGCTCACAATTGATGGTCATTTTGACCGATGAGAAAGGCCTTTCGCCGGCCGATGAGGCGACTTATCGCACATTGATCGACAACCTGCACCAGGATACGCAGGACAAAATGTCGGTGCAGGATTTCCTCAGTGCACCGCCAATGAAGGAAATCCTGGCCAGTAAGGACAATAAGGCCTGGAATCTGCCGATCAATATGCCGGGTGAGGTGGCGGCACCCGAGACGTTGACGACGTACCAACACGTTTATCAGATCGTCAACAAAACGCTTGCCGGAACCACGCTGACCGCCCACTTCGCCGGTGGCGTGGCGACCACCGCCGACATCACCATGTACGGCGAACACGACGCCCACCTGGTCGAGATTGGCACCGGGGTTCTGGTGCTGCTCATCTTGTTGATCATCTACCGAAACCTCGTCACCATGTTGGTGCCGCTGGCCACCATCGGGTTGTCCTTGGCCACCTCGCAGGGCGTCATCTCCGGGCTCGCCGAGGTCGGTTTGCCGATCGGCATCCAGACCATCATGTTGATGACCGCGGTATTGGTCGGGGCGGGGACCGACTACGCCGTCTTCCTGATCAGCCGCTATCACGACTACGTGCGGCAGGGCTTGGACTCGGACGAAGCGGTCAAAAAAGCCTTGATGTCCATCGGCAAAGTGATTGCCGCGTCCGCGGCCACGGTCGCGGTCACGTTCATCGTGATGCTTTTTGCCGAGCTGGGTGTGTTTTCGACTGTCGGCCCGGCGATTTCGATCTGCATCGTGGTGGCGTTCCTGGCCGCGGTGACGCTGCTTCCCGCCATTTTGGTGCTGACCGGCCGCCGTGGCTGGATCAAACCTCGGCGCGACCTGACCACCCGGTTCTGGCGTAAGACCGGCACCCGTGTGGTGCGCCGACCCCGGATTCACCTGGTCGCGAGCGCTACCGTGCTTCTCCTGCTGGCCAGCTGCGTGAGCCTGGTGAAGTTCAACTACGACGACTCCAAGTCAATCCCCGATTCCGCCGTCAGCGTCGACGGATTCGACGCGCTGGATCGGCACTACCCGCCGAACTCGATGACTCCCGAGGTACTCCTGGTCACCTCGCCGAAGGACTTACGTTCGCCGGCCGCACTCGCCGACCTCGAGCAGATGGCGCAGCGGGTCACCCAAGTTCCGGGGATCACGATGATACGGGGTCTGACCCGACCCAACGGCGGGCCGCTCGAGCAGACCAAGATGTCGTATCAAGCCGGTGAGGTGGGCGGCAAGCTCGACGAGGCCTCAACCGTGATCCACGATCACGGAGCCGACCTCGACCGGCTGGCCAACGGCGCGCGGCAGCTGGCCGATGCGCTCGCCATGGTGCGGGGGCAGGTCAACGGGGCCGTCGGCAGCGTCAGCTCGCTGGTTTCCGCGCTGTCGGCGATGGAGGCCGCGATGGGCGGCGACAGGACGCTCAACCAGATCGACCAGACCGCGCAGCTCGTCGGGCGGATGCGGGCACTCGGCGATGCGATCAGCGCGAACATGGCCGATGCATCGAACACCGCCGCCTGGGCCAACCCGATGCTGAATGCGCTGAACACCAGCCCGGTGTGCTCCGCCGACCCGTCCTGCGTGAACTCGCGCAACGAGCTACAGGCTCTGGTGAACGCGAACAATAACGGGACCCTGAACAGCCTCAACGACCTCGCGCGTAACCTGCAGGCGACCGGAGGCCTGCAGACCATCAGCCAAACCCTGGGTCGGCTGCAATCATCGCTGAACCAGGCCGTCGCGGCGGTGCGGTCCACCAACGGGCTGCAGGCCAAGATCGGCCAGATGCAGCAGGGCGCCAATGCCCTCGCCGACGGGAGCAAGGCCATCGCCGATGGCGTGCAGGCGCTCGTCGACCAGACCAAGAAGCTGGGGTCGGGCCTCAACGAGGCGTCGGCATTCCTGCTGGGAATGAAGCGCGATGCGAACACGCCGTCGATGGCGGGGTTCAACATTCCGCCACAGGTGCTGACCGCGGATGAGTTCAAGAAAGCCGCCCAGATCTTCATTTCGCCCGACGGGCATGCGGCGCGCTACTTTGTGCAAAGTTCCTACAAGCCGTTCACCACCGCCGCGATGGACCAGGTGAACGAAATCCTTGCGGCCGCGCGGTCGGCCCAGCCGAATACCCAGCTGTCGGACGCCACCATCCAGCTGGCGGGGGTACCGACCGGGCTTCGGGACAACCGCGATTTCTACAACGGCGACATCCTGTTCATCGTTTTCGCGACCATCCTGATCGTGTTCCTGATTCTGGTCGCCCTGTTGCGCGCCATCATCGCGCCGCTGTATCTGATCGGGTCGGTGCTGGTGTCATTCCTGTCGGCCATGGGCATCGGCGTCATCGTGTTCCAATTCATCCTCGGCAAGGAATTGCATTGGAGCCTGCCCGGATTGACCTTCATTCTGTTGGTGGCGATCGGGGCCGATTACAACATGCTGCTGATCTCCCGGATCCGTGACGAGTCGCCGCACGGAGTGCGGGTGGGCGTGATCCGGACGGTGGGTTCGACTGGCGGTGTGATCACGTCGGCGGGGCTGATCTTCGCCGCATCGATGTTCGGCCTGGTGCCCGCCAGCATCAGCATGATGTCCGAGGCCGGGTTCATCATCGGCGTCGGAATCGTGCTGGACACGTTCCTGGTGCGCACGATTACGGTGCCGGCCCTGGCAGCGCTGATCGGACAGAAGAACTGGTGGCCCTCACGCTTGGGATCAAGGGCTCCGCAGCGGCGGAAACATGCGTCGAAGTACCGGCTGCCGGCATGGGCACTCCGGCTGCAGGGTCGCTTTGGGCGCAAACCCGGTGTCGCCGATGCCCCGCCAGTTTCGCCCCCAGCGGCCGCCAGCCCGAGTCCGAACGGGCACGCAACCGACGAGCCCGTCGGCGACCACGCGCTGCCGTTGTTCAGCCTGAGCGCCCCGGTCAATGGAAGCAATGCTCACCTGAACCCGACGCTGGCCACCGCAATCGGGGACTTGTCGCATCACGCGCTACCGCTGTTCGGGCCAAACCCGAAGGCGCTCAACGGCAATGGTCGGACCAATGGCGGCGCCAACGGTCACAGCAACGGTCACACCAACGGCCGCAGCAAGCGACCCACCCGGACTTCTCCGGCGACCGGCGCCCGGGAGGAGATCGCGCTGGACTCCCCGGCGATCACCGATGGCGCCTCCGAGCATGCACTGCCACTGTTCGGCGCTAGCGGGCCTGCGATCAACAGCGCCGCATCAAGCGTCTAAGCGGCGGAACGCACCGTCGAGGTAGAGCCGTTCGCATTCGGCCCGTCTGACCTTGCCGCTGGTGGTGACGGGAATCGAGCCGGGGCCTACCAGAACAACATCGGACGTGGCCAGACCGTGCGCATTCGATATCGCCGAGGTGATCTCACGCTTGACGCGGCCCAGCCGCTCCGCGATGTCTTCGTCCGGATCGGATGACTTCTTGAGCTCCACGATGGTGACCAGCTTCTCGATGCCCTGATCCGGAACCCCGATGGCCGCACACCGGCCCCGGGTGATCTCGTGGATGGTCCCCTCGATGTCGTCGGGAGAATGGTTGCGCCCGTACACAATCAACAGGTCCTTGATGCGGCCGATGATGAACAGCTCGCCCTCGGAGAAAAAGCCAAGATCTCCGGTTCGCAGCCAAGGCGCCTCGGGCGTCCCGGCGGATGCGTCGAGAATCGTTGCGCCGAACGTGTCCTCGCGGTCGGCGGGTCTGCCCCAATAGCCCGTACCGATGTTGTCGCCATGCGCCCAAATCTCACCGACGGTTCCCGCGGGGCATTCCGTCCTGGTCTCGGGGTCGACGATGCGCACGAGCGGTGACCGCGGGACGCCGTAGCTGACCAACGGCGTCCCGACCCCGCTGGCGCACCGCTTGGCGTGCCCGGCGCTCAACTTGTCGGACTCGAAATTCACGATTTCCGGGGGATGGCCCGCCGCCCGGGTCGCGATGTACACCGACGCCTCGGCCATTCCGTAGGCCGGGCGGATCACCTTGTCCTGCAGGCCGAATCGCGCGAACCGCTCGGTGAAGCGCCGCAGCGTCGCGGGCTGCACCCGCTCGCTGCCGTTGAGGATGCACACCACGTCGCCGAGATCAACCCCGGCCATGTCCTCGTCGGTCACCTTGCGTGCGGCCACTTCGTAAGCGAAGTTCGGGGCGGCCGAGAAGGCGCGACCGGTATTTGCCATCAATTGCAGCCACCGGGCCGGCCGCTGCAAAAACGAGGCCGGGCTGGTGAGCGTCGTGCTGAACCCGTTCACCACCGGGAGAATGATTCCCATGTAGAAGCCCATGTCGTGATACAGCGGCAGCCACGAGACTATGCCGGTGCCCGGCGGCGCAACCCCGCCATGGTCCGAGAAGAAGTCGGCATTGATCTGCTTGAAGTTGCTCACGATGTTGGTGTTCGTGATCATCACGCCGGCGGGCGTGCGGGTCGATCCGGACGTGTATTGCAGGTATACGGTTTCTGCCGAGCTAGCGCCCTTCGGCGGACGCGCTTTTCCCGAGTCGAGGTCGAGCGAATCCACTTCGATGACCGACGGGGCGGGCTCGCCGGGCTCCGGCTTGATGTATTCGCCGAGATGGGGCGCGACAGCCGAAGTCGTGAGGACGACCGTCGGTGACGCGTCACGCATCACCGAACTGGCGCGCTCATCGCTGGCACCGCCCACCGGAACTGACAGCGGCACCGCGGTAAGTCCGGCCTGAACGGCCGCGAGGAAGGAAACGACATAGTCGAGTCCCTGTGGGGCGAGAATGACGGCGCGGTCATCGGTCGAGCCGGAAAGCCCGATCTGCTCGGCAAGGTTCAGGGTCCGCCGATACAACTGCGACCACGTCAGGGTTTCTGTTACGCCGTCCCAATCGTGTTCGTAATCAACATAACTGAAGGCCGCATCATTGGGCTGTAGACCAGCGCGCTCGCGCAGCACGGCGGGAAGCGAAAACGTTACCACGGAGGTCACATTACCTTGGGTTGTCGGGATAACTGTTCAAAAGGCCTGCATACGTACCCGCACGCCGCCCCGTCGCCGGGGCGGCCGTCAACGGATGGTCAGTGGTCGGTGAGAAAACGAACCAGGCCGTGCTTGCGGATCAGATAAACCACCGCCTTGTTTTCCCATTTACTGCGGTTCTTGCCCCTGACGTCGATGTGGTGATGAATGACGCTGATGCTTGGATCGAATTGCCGCTTGACGCCCATTTTTTCCAAACGTATTGCCAGATCCTGCGCTTCGTGGGACCGCAGCACGGGGTCATAACCGCCGAGCGACCTGAACACGGTGGAGTAGACAAGCATGTTGCCCTCGTGCACCCAATACGCGGGGGCCGCGGTGGGGGCGGCCAGGATGTCGGGCCAATCCTTGGCGATTGGCGCCGCCACGCGGTGCACGGCGGCGGCGAGACGCGGCCTGTCCCGGAAGCGATCGACGACGACGTGCGCACCGGACAACGTGCCCCACACGGAGAACACGGCGCCGTAGTTCAACGGTTCTTGGCTGCCGTCGTTGCGGCTGACCAACCCGCCGATCAAGCCGACGCCGCGGTCGGCGTAGCGTTCGAACAGTCCCCTGGCGACCGTGGGGATTTCGGCTGTTTCCAGGTCCATGTCCGCGTCAATGAAATGGATGATCACGCCGTCGTCGACCTGGTCGATGATTTGATTTCGATTGGCCCCGGCGCCCCTGTTTTCCGGGTTGCGCACCAAGGTGACTTCGTCGCCGAACTCGGCGACCACATCGACGGTGTCATCGGTGGAGGCGTCATCGAGCACGAAAACCCGGTCGTAGCCCTGCGCCAAGACCTGTGGGATCAGGTTGCGGAGGCTCTCCCCCATGTTGAAGTTCGGGATGGCCGCGACGACCGGTTGGGCGTTGGCCATCGTGCTCCGGCTTAGAGGCAACCCACGCCGTTGGCGATCAACATCACGCCGAACGCGCCAAGGCAGGACAGGAAGATCGGCCGACGGTGGACGCGCAGCCCGTTGTGCACTCGCGTCACCACCGTCCGCGTCTTCGACGGGGCCGCCAGGTAACAGATCAGGGGGATCTCGGCGATAGCGTAGGCCACCAACAGGAACAGCAGGACCGCGCTGGCCTGCGTCCCGGCGGTGGCTCCGGACGCCAAGATCGCCAGCACGGCCGGCCAAAACTCCAGGGGCGGCGCCGAGGTGGCCAGGCCCGCCATAAAGGCCATACCCACCGACCCGTTTTCGACCAGGGTGGTCCACGATCCCCGCACCAGGGCCCGCACCGAAAGGGCGCTGGGCGGGTCCGGCTGCAGCTCCAAGCCGGAGGGGCCGCCGACCGGTACCGGCACGGGCGCTAGCGGCGCCATCTGCCGGACCCGCGAACGCGCAACCAGCATGGCGGCGATGGAGATCGCCAGCACGCCGAAGGCGATCTTGATCGGCGGCAGGGCCGGGCTTGACGTGGCAAACCGCACGGCCTGCACGATCCTTGGCAGGTAGTCGCGCAGCAATACCATCCCGACCAGAGCAAGTGCTCCACCCGAGAGGACCAGCCCAGCCCAGAACGCCAGCAGGTTGCGGAACGGCCGCGGCAACGCAACCAGCATGGCGGCGACCCCGATGCGTGTCGGTTCCACCGCGCAAATGAGCGCGAAAAACAGGACCGTTCCCCACATGCCGGTAAACCCTACCGGGACGCCGTCAGTTTCGTTGTGTTACGGGCAAATTTGTTAGCCACTCCGACGCGCTGACCTGCATCGTCACTGCGACGGGACGGTGGGATTGGTCGGCGGCTTAAAGTTCTCCAAATACGATTTCGGCTGCATAAACCCCGGCCGTTGAAATCTGAGGTCCGGCTTGAGTGCCGCGGGTCCGAGGGCGGCCCACACGGTCGATGCCCTGCTTCGTGACGGGCGCAGGGCGAAGTCGCGGTACAGGTGAGAGCGGTAGGGCAACGCCGGGCCGGCAAGCGGATTACCGGAGTGGTTTTCGCCCGTACCGACGTGGTAGACCGCCGCGGGGAACGGCACCGGCTCGAGCGTGCGCCCGTGGCTCTTCCACCAGTCGAAGGCGTATCCGTGTTCCAAAACGTTTTCCAGTCGCTCGCCGAAGGCGTCGGCGATCTCCTGCTGCGTCGCGGCAACGGTCAGCTCCGGCGGGACGTCGTACGCGTCGAACGGGATGATGAACGAGGTTCCGCAGTAGCGGTAGAAGTTGCGGCGCAGCCGGTAGGAGTTGCGGGTGCGCGAGTATTTCCAGCCGCGCGTGATCACCCATCCGGCGTGCCCGGGACGGGCGTTGACGAAGGCCGCCAGCTCGCGATGCACGAAATCGTCGGCGTCGACCGGCATGACGTATTCCGGGCCGTATACGCGCGCGGCGATCAAAGCGATGGCCATCTTGGTGCCCTTGTCCCAGATCACCGGGGCGGGGCCGGTTTGGGGACCCTGGTGCGTGGAGGGCGGCGGGAAGTCGACCTCCACGAAGACGACCCGCTCCGGCAGCGGGAACGCCGGACGTTGCACCCCGACGATGATCACCAGGTAGTCGTCGGAGGTCTGCTGCGTGAGCGAGGCCAGCGTGTCCTGCAGCAGGGCCTCGACCTGGCCGTAGTCGGCCGAGTTGTGGGGATGCCGCAAGGTGGTGAGGAACGCGAGCATCGTGGTGTACCCCTCAGTTCACGCCGCGGTGGGGCCGCGCGAGAAGGCGAACACGCGCTGGTTTTCCCAGTTGTCGTCGTGTATCAGCTTCAACCCCCGTTCGGTGAACAGGGACCGAAACTCCTCTTCGCGGTAGTCGTTGACCCAGCCGTGGCGCAGGCGGGCGACCTTCTCGACGAGGGCACGCGGTGACTTGCCGTTGGCCTTCGCGCAGGCGTACGTCACGACGAACATCGAGACGTATTGCGACAGCCAGTCCAGCACCGCCGGAACATCGCGCACGTACTCGAGCACTCCGATGATCACCGCGACGTCGTAGACGTCCGCGCCCAGATCTGGAAGAGGCCTTTCGTTGAGGTCGCAAACCAGCGTTCCCGGCCCGCGGTCGACGACGTCGGACGGCTGGTAGGTGCATGACGGATCGAGATACTTCTCCAAAAGCCGCTTGGCCGCACCGAATTCGATGACCCGACTGTTGTTCGGCACCAGGGCGGCAACCATTTTGGTCCGAGGTTCCCACGATGCGTAGATGTTGCGCGGATCCGACCAGCGTTCGCGATCCGTCCTCTTGACAAGGGTGGTGAAGACCCTCAACATACGGCGGCACCCTCGTTCGCTGAAATCCGTTGCTCCATCACACTTACGTCCTTATCCGTCCTTATCCGCCCGCAAGCCCCAAGTGACGTCCGAGAGCAGCGTACTCGGCCTGCAGACGTTGCCGTAGCGTTGCGACGGCGGCGTGCGTCTTGACCCTGATCGTGGCCGAATCGGCGAGCGCGCTGGCGACGTGGTCGACCACGGCGGCGCTAGTCAGCCGGTCGGTGCGGATCAGCGACCGCTCGTCGTCGATAGACAGCGCGAAATCTCGGCACTTCGGCAGGTACTCCAGCGACACCACCGGCGTATCGGACAGCGCCGCCAGGATTCCCGCGTGCAATCGGCTGACGACGGCCACCGAGCAGCGCGCCAGCTCGCGCGCGGCCGCGTTCGCGTCGGCCGGCCGCACAATATCGGCGGGGATGCCGTCGAGCGCGCGTTCGGTCCAACGCTTGTCGGCGGTATTCATCAAGATGCCGACGAACCTGTGGCCCTGCGATGACAGTTGCCTTATGGCACTCGACATTTCGTCGGCGACCCTGGTTGGGTCTTGCCCCCACAGGTCGTCGTCGCCGAAGCCGAGATTCAATCCGATCAGGCCATCCTCGGGGCGGGCATCCGGCCGCGGGAGCAACAGCGCCGGATCGCCGGATACCTGCACGTTCAACCCGGCATCGGACAGCAACTCGGCGCTGCGGGGCCCGCGCACGGACACGGTGTGGAACTTCGAAAGTATTGGTAACCAGTGCTTCAGCTCGTCTTTGGCGGAGGCGTTGGTGCGCCGGTCGAAGACCGGATCATCGACGCCCACGCCGATCGCGTAGCTCCCGTTGTTTCCGGTGAGCGCCAGTCCCCGGCTGATCAATCCGCGGAAGTATTCCGTCCCGACGACCGTGCCGCCGCCCACCACCTGCGTGCTGCGCCGCAGCCTCCGACTCTGCCCCGTCGCGAAGGCGCGGAGCCTTTCGTGGGTAAACCGCGGCAGGTCGAGGAAGGTCGCCCCCGGGAGCTGCCCGCGGACCGCGTCGTAGATCGCGTCGTCACCGAGGTTGCCCATCCCGTGCCAGCCGACATAGGCGACCAGGGCATCCGCCGCGCTCGTCATTGTGCCCCCTCACCAGAGCGCGGGCAGACCCGCGCTGCCGACCACGAGGTAGCTTAGTGGTCGGCCGGGCGAGCAGCACCACTTTTTGGCGTTCCTCACCGGAGCCGCCGCACGACCAGTCAAAACATCCCCACCGTCAGAAAGATCCGCATGAGTCTCAGCCCGTTGACCCAACCAGTGCAGGTCGTGAAATGACGAGCGCGCGCGACCCCCTGGTTGGCTACCTGGGCTGGCATGGCCGGCACAATCTCGGCGATGACGCGATCTATGACGCGGTGCGTTCGCAACTTCCCGGGGCGACGTTTCTGGATGTGCCATGGTCTCCGCTGGATACGATCCGTTCTGTCGCAACAGGTTTACACCGGAGACTGCGACGCAGCACGCAGGTAGTGGGTGGTGGCACGCTGGTGGGCAGGCTGCACACCAGGCTGGTGATCGGTCGGGGCATGGCGCTCACAAGAAAGAACGGAAGCTACGCGATCGGCATCGGCGTCCATGACCCCGTCTTCGCCGGACGCAGGAGCGGATCCGACAAAGACGAGTTAAAGCGTTGGTTACCAATGCTTTCCGAATTTCACATCGTCTCCGCGCGGGGACCGCGAAGCGCCGAACTGCTGTCCGACATCGGCCTCGATGTGCAAGTTTCCGGTGACCCGGCGCTCGTTCTGCCGCGGCCCGACGTCGTTCCGGAAGACGGCCTCATCGGCTTGAACCTGGGCTTTGGCGATGACCTTTGGGGGCACGATCCGGCCGCGTTGTGCCATGAGATGTCGGTTGCGGTCAAGCAACTTTCGGCCGAGGGCCATCGCTTTGTCGGCATTCTGATGAATCATGACGACCGGCGTTGGACCGAACCAGCACTCAGCGGCATTGGCGCACAGATCGTCCGACCGCCCAACGCCAGCGCCGCCGCGCGCGAACTGGCCCGCTGTTCGGTAGCCATCGTGACCCGGCTGCACGCCGGGATCTTGGCGTCGCTGTCCGAAACGCCGGTCGTGTCACTGGAATACCAACCGAAATGCCGGGACTTCGCCCTGTCCATCGACGACGAACGGTCGCTGATCCGCACCGACCAACTGAGTAGCGCCGCTGTGGTCGACCGCGTTACCGCCGCGCTCGCCGACTCGGCCGCGATCAGGACCAAGACGCGCACGGCCGTCGCAACGCTACGGCAACGCCTCGAGGCCGAATATTCCTCTCTGGCAAGTCATCTGGGCCTCGACCGACCCTAACGATCGCCTCAGATGGCCTGGCCGATGATCGCGTTCTCGATTTGCGCGAGCCACATGTACAGCACCAGCGTGGCCGCGATCGGCCGGCCGACCGCGTTCACCAGCCCCAGCACGGGCTGGCCGGCGAACGCCTGCGCAATGCCGTCCAGGAAAAGGTTGACGTCGTACGCCGGAACGCTGACCAGGGCGGCACTGAGGACGTCCGCGGTCGGCTGCAGCGCGCCGTAGAGGTTCGACGCGGCACCGGAAATGGTGTCGGCGGTGTTGGTGATCGCCGTTTGCAGGTCTGTGATGAACGACGCGGGCGTGAGCGCGGACACCTGGGTCAGCGCCGTCCCGGGGTTGACCAACACGGTCGGCAATCCCCCCGTCGCCGACGAGGAATGCAGCAGCGAGTTCACCGACGTCAGCGTCACCGGGTTCGGGCCGGTTCCGGTGAAATCGCCGATGAAGTCGTGGATGCCCTGCTGGGCCCCGGGTCCGAGCAGCCCCAGAAGCTCCTGATGGGCGCTCAGCGACGGGAACAACCCGAACTCGGTGGGAATGTTGGCCGGGCCCGTCGACCAGCCGTAGAGCGGGTCGCCGTACCCCATGTTCACCAGGTACGTCAGATCCGGTTGCAGCAGATCGGCGATCGGGTTGCCGATGATCGGGACGTTCCGCAACCCGTCCAACAGCGGCAGGTTGTCGGTCGGAATGATGTAGTAGTCGGTCAGGGTGGGCCCCGATGTCGACAAGTGAATGGCGTTTTGCACCTGGGTCGGCGTCAGGCTGGTGTATTGGAAGTGCGTCGAGCTGGCAAATGCATTGAGGTCCGACAGGATGTTGAGCGGATATTGGGGGAAGTCCGCCCAGCCGTCGTACTCCATCGTGTAAATCGTGGTCGGGTAGGCGTTCGAGGGCGTCGCGCCGTAGAAGTCGATGCCCAGCGCGCTCATGTTCAGTCCGGCGAAGCGTTCGAAGATCCCGCCGTTGGGGTTCATCAGATCGCCGATCAGCACGAAGTGCACGTCCGAACTCGGCACGCCCGCGGCCTGCAGCGCCCGCATTTCCAGCGAGGCGATGACCGCGCTCTGCGAATAGCCGAAGACACCGACCGGTGTGCCGGAGGAGATGTAGGGCTGCAGCGCGTTGTCCAGGATCTGCACGCCCTGTGACACCGACGCGGACAACGTCAGCTGCTTGACGTTGCCCAGCGGGTAGAACTCCTCGGGCGTGTTGAGGCCGAGCGGGTTGGTTCCGGGCAGGTTGGGCTGCAGGAACAGGTTGTTGACGGTGTTCAGAAAGCCGCTCGTGGGTATCTGCATGCCGGTGCCGCCCATGACCAATGTTGTTGCCACGTCGGCCAATTGATCCGCCACGCTCGCCATCGCGCCGCCCGATGATGCGCCGGTGGCGATCAGCGAGCGTCCCAGCAGTGACTGGATGTCCTGGCGCGCGGTCTGCAGCAGCGCCGTCGCGTTGGCGCCTTCAGCGGCCGCATACGATGCCGCGTTGGCGCCCAGGGTCTGAACCAGGTGCTCCTGGAACGCGGCCGCGTGCGCGCCGAGCGCGTGATATTCCTTCGCGTACCTGCCGAACAGCGCCGCGACGGCCTGCGACACCTCGTCCTGGGCGGCGGGGACCAGTCCGGTGGTCGCGGCCGCCGCCGCGGCATGCGCGTCGCTGACCGTCTCGCCGATATCGGCCAGGTCCGCGGCCGCGGTAGCCAAAATCTGCGGGGTCGTGATCAAAGACGACACCCCATACCTCCCACCCCGGTCAGCGGTTGATCACCCCTCGGGAAGCGATCGTATCGGTTCGGCCGGCGGGGCACCGCGCATCGGGTCAGCCGGCGACGGCCCCCGGCTCCGAGAACGAGGCTCCGAACTCGGTCACCGGCCGGAAGCCGCGCTTGCGGGCCTGCTGGGCCGCGCGCCGGGCCAGATTGCCCAGCGTGGCCAGCCCGGTGTGGTCGGCCACCAAGAACGGCGTCAGCAGCCTGTTGTGCACGTAGGCGAATGCCATCCCGGTCGAGGGATCGGTCCAGCCGACCGAGCCGCCCAACCCGGCGTGACCGAAGCCCGGCATCACCCCGGCGAACGGCACACTGTGGTAGCCGAGGTGGAAAGACAAGGGCACGAAGATGTTTCGGTCCCGCTGCCAACTAGGCCGCCCGGTCAGCCCGGCGACGATCCCGCGGGACAGGAACCGGGTGCCGTCGATCTCGCCGCCGTTGGCGATCGCGCCGTACATCCGCGCCAGGGCGCGGGCGGTCACCACCCCGTTCGCGGCCGGAATCTCGCCGTCCAACAACGGGATATCTCCCTGCGCGGCGGCAATCAGGCCGGGGAAGTACATCGAACGGAATCCACCGGACAGCTGATAGGCCGCCTTGCGCGCCACATAGTTCACGGCGCGATTGCTGCGCAGCCGCTGCGGCATGATGATCTCGGCGGGCCGGGTCGGCGCTTCGGCGGGTGGGCGGCCCAGATACATGCCATCGGTGCCCAGCGGTTCGGCCAGTTCCTCGCGGATCAGCGTGCGCATGCCCTTCCCGGTCACCGCGCGGGCCAGCCCGGACATCAGCCAGCCGTAGGTCAGCGCGTGGTAGGCAGGTTTGCCCAGCAGTCGTCCGGGGCGTGCCGCGGCGAGGCGTTCTTCCATGACGACGTGATCCAGCAAGTCTTGTTGGCTCGCCCCCCGCAGACCCGACAGGCCGGCCTGGTGCCTCATCACCTCGCGAACGGTCATGTCCGCCTTGCCGTTAGCGCCGAACTCGGGCCAGTACTCGGCGACCGGGGCTTCGTAGTCGATCAGCCCGCGGTCGGCGAGCCGGTGAATGACGGTCGAAGCCATACCTTTAGTTGCCGAAAACACCATCGGCGCAGTATCTGCGGTCCATGGCAGTTTGCCACGCCGGTCCGACCAGCCGGTCCACACGTCGACGACGGGTTGGCCGTCGAGATAGACCGCCAGCGCCCCGCCGCCGAATCGGCGCGCGGGAAACAGCGCGGAGAACGCGCGAACGACGCATGAAAAGTGTGGGTCCGCCGCGCCAGACACACGATGACCTGCGTCAAGGGCATCATGAGATGGGACCGCGCGGAGATCGACCCTGGTTTCCGCCTTCACCCTGTTGAATTTACGTCGAACGGACGCGTCGCACGGGCAAACAAAGATTAAGTTACCTTTCCGTTAAAGCAAGGCCGCCTTCAGAATTTGCTGGGCCGCCAGCGCGGGCGTCAACTCCCCCGCCTTGACCTGGCGCTCCACCCCGGCACGGATCTTGCGCACCTCGGGGTTGGACAGCACCCGGTCCAGCACCGTGTCGCGGACCATCTGCCAGGTCCAGTCCACCTGCTGGGCCCGTCGGCGCGCCTCGAACTCACCGGCGTCGGTGAGCACCTCGCGATGGCGCTCGACGGTCTCCCACACCTGCGTGAGGCCCGTGCCCTCCACCGCACTCATGGTGAGAACCGGTGGCAGCCAAAGGGTTTCGCGCGGATAGATCAGCCGCAGCGCCGACTTGAGCTCGCGTGCCGCCTTGCGCGCCTCGGCCAGGTGCGCCCCGTCGGCCTTGTTCACCACCACGATGTCGGCCAACTCCAGCACACCCTTTTTGATGCCCTGCAGCTGATCGCCGGTGCGCGCCAGGGTCAACAAAACGAAGGTGTCGACCATGTTGGCCACCGCCACCTCGGACTGGCCGACACCCAC
Source organism: Mycobacterium conspicuum (assembly GCF_010730195.1). Lineage (NCBI taxonomy): Bacteria > Bacillati > Actinomycetota > Actinomycetes > Mycobacteriales > Mycobacteriaceae > Mycobacterium > Mycobacterium conspicuum. The sequence continues at coordinate 2,256,493 of NZ_AP022613.1, read as the reverse complement.
GGTTTCGATCAGGATCACGTCAAAACCGGACGCCTCCAACAGGACAACTGTCTCGCGGGTGGCCTTTGCCACCCCGCCCAAGGTTCCCGACGTCGGGGAGGGCCGAATGTAGGCGTCCGGGTGCTGCGCCAGCCGCGCCATCCTGGTTTTGTCGCCGAGGATCGATCCGCCCGTCCGGGTCGAGGACGGGTCGACGGCCAGCACAGCCACCCGGTGGCCCCGTTCGATCAGGTCCATGCCCAGCGATTCGATGGTCGTCGACTTGCCGACCCCGGGGACCCCGGTGATGCCCACGCGATGCGCGTTTCCCGAGTCCGGCAGCAGCTCGAGCAGCAGCTGCTGGGCCCGCTCGCGATGGTCGGCACGGGTGGATTCCAGCAGCGTGATGGCCCGAGGGAGGGCCGCTCGATCACCGCTTCGGATGGCCTCGGCGAGGTCCTGGGACGTCATCCGGCTTTGACTCTGCGCTCAGGGTGCGGCGTTCTCGCACTTTGTCGCCATATCCGCAGAGTCAACATCAGTCCAGGTTGTAGCCGAGCCGCTCGGCGAGCTTGTGCAGCAGGCCGATGGCGGCCTCGGCGATCACCGTGCCGGGCGGGTAGATGGCGGCGGCGCCGGCCTCATACAGCTCGTCGAAGTCACCGGGCGGGATGACGCCGCCCACCACAACCATGATGTCGGGTCGGCCGACCTCGGCCAGCGCGTCGCGCAGCGCGGGCACCAGCGTCAAATGCCCGGCGGCCAGCGAGGACACCCCGACCACGTGCACGTCGTTGTCGGCGGCCTGGCGGGCCACCTCCTCGGGGGTGGAGAACAGCGAGCCGACGTCCACGTCGAATCCGATGTCGGCGAAGGCCGTGGCGATCACCTTCTGACCGCGGTCGTGCCCGTCCTGGCCCATCTTGGCCACCAGAATCCTGGGGCGGCGACCGTCGGCCTCGGCGAACTTCTCGACGAGTTCGGTCGCGTCGGAAAACGAAGTCATGTTTCCGCCTCCCGATGCTTCGTCGCGGTAGACCCCGGCGATAGTACGGATCTCCGCCTGGTGGCGGCCATAGACCTGCTCCAACGCGTCGGAAATCTCGCCGACGGTCGCCTTGGCCCGCGCCGCGTCGATGGCCAGCGCCAGCAGGTTGTTGCCCAGGCCGTCCGCACCGGCACGCCCATGAGCGGCCGCGGCGCGGCTCAGCTCGGCCAGGGCGGCGTCGACGGCCTGTTGGTCCCGGTTTGCCCGCAGCTCCTGCAGTTTGGCCAGCTGCTCGGCGCGGACCCGGCTGTTCTCGACCTTGAGGACCTCGACCTCCTGGTCCTCCTCGACCCGGTACTTGTTGACGCCCACCACCGGCTGCTGACCGGAGTCGATGCGGGCCTGGGTGCGCGCGGCCGCCTCCTCGATGCGCAGCTTGGGGATGCCGTCGCTGATGGCCTGGGCCATGCCGCCGTGCTCGGCGACCTCGGCGATGTGCGCTCGGGCGCGTTGCGCCAGTTGATGAGTCAGCCACTCCACGTAGTACGAGCCGCCCCACGGGTCGATCGGCCGCGTGGTGCCCGACTCCTGCTGCAGCACCAGCTGGGTGTTGCGCGCGATCCGGGCGGAAAAGTCGGTGGGCAGCGCCAACGCCTCGTCCAGCGCGTTGGTGTGCAGCGACTGGGTGTGGCCCTGGGTCGCGGCCATCGCCTCGATGCAGGTGCGGGCGACGTTGTTGAAGGCGTCCTGCGCGGTCAGCGACCATCCCGAGGTCTGCGAATGTGTGCGCAGGGACAGCGATTTCGCGCTCTTGGGGTTGAACTGCGCGACCAGCTCGCTCCACAGCAGCCGGCCGGCGCGCAGCTTGGCCACCTCCATGAAGAAGTTCATCCCGATGCCCCAGAAGAACGACAGCCGGGGCGCGAACTGGTCGATGTCCAGCTCGGCGTCCAGCCCCGCCTTGATGTAGTCGACGCCGTCGGCCAGCGTGTAGGCGAGCTCCAAATCGGCTGTGGCACCGGCCTCTTGGATGTGGTAGCCGGAGATCGAGATGGAGTTGAACTTCGGCATCTTGGCGCTGGTGTAGGCGAAGATGTCGGAGATGATGCGCATCGACGGCTTGGGCGGATAGATGTAGGTGTTGCGGACCATGAATTCTTTGAGGATGTCGTTCTGGATGGTGCCGGCCAGCTTCTCCGGCGGCACCCCCTGCTCCTCGGCGGCCACCACGTACAGCGCCAGGATCGGCAGCACGGCGCCGTTCATCGTCATCGACACCGACACGGCGGACAGGTCGATGCCGTCGAACAGCTGTCGCATGTCGAGAATGGAATCGATTGCCACACCGGCCATTCCGACGTCACCCTGAACCCGGGGATGGTCGGAGTCGTAGCCGCGGTGGGTGGCCAAATCGAAGGCGACCGACAACCCCTTCTGGCCGGCGGCTAGGTTGCGGCGGTAGAACGCGTTGGAATCCGCGGCGGTGGAGAACCCGGCGTACTGCCGGATCGTCCACGGCTGGTTGACATACATCGTCGGGTACGGCCCGCGCACGAACGGCGGCTCGCCCGGGAAGCTGTGCAGCGGATAGCCTTCGGCCTCGACGGCCGCGCGGTCGGCGCCGATATAGACGGGCTTGACGTCGATGTTTTCCGGCGTCTGCCACACCAGCTGAGCGGGCTCGTACCAGTGCGCCGCGGCCGCCGCGGCGACGTGTTTTTCCACCGCGGCCTCGGTGGGCGGCCGCACGGCACGCTCGCCGCTCAGCGGAACGTCGGCGAAGCTGCCGATGACGGGTGCGGTCGTCGTCATTGCTAGGCCCCCAACCGAGTCAGCAGGTTCGAAAGCGCTTCGACCGCATTGATTTTCATGGTCAGATACTCGTCGGGCCGATGTTCGGCAGCGCCGATCGCCCGCTCCGGCCCGGCGAGGTAGAGCCGCTCAACGCCGGCGTTTCGGGCCGCGCGCACAGCCGCCTCGGCCTCGTCGGCGTAACGCTGGTCGGTGCCGCAGATCACGGCGACCACCGAATCCGCATTGGCGACAGCCCCGGCCACACTGTCGGCATCGACCGTGCCCGGGTTGATCGCCTCGATGCCGCCCGACGCCAGCAGGTTCGCGGCGAACGTCGCCCGGACGTTGTGCTCGGCCAGCGGACCCAACGGCAGCAACAGCGCCTTGGGACGCGCGCCGGTGCGGGCCAAAAAGGCGTCCGAGCGATCGCGCAGCGCCTCGAAGTCGGCGGCATAGCGGGTCAGGATTCCCGCCAGGGTTTGCGAATCACCTTGCGCCAGTGCGGGTTCGTTAAGGTTGGGAAACTCGTTGACACCGGTGATCGAGGTCCGGCGATGCGCGATGTCGTCGGCGCGGCGGGCCGCTACCGCGGCGATCTGGCTGGCGACGAAGTCACGGGCGTCGGCGAAACCCCCACGCGCCTCGATCTCCTGGAAGTGCCCCCAGGCCTGTCGGGCCAGCTGGTCGGTGAGGTCCTCGACGAACCACGAACCGCCCGCGGGGTCCAGCACCCGTCCGACGTGTGACTCCTCCAGCAGCAGCAGTTGCGTGTTGCGGGCGATCCGGCGCGCGAAGCTTCGCGCCGTGCCGGGGAAACCGCCCGGGATGGCCATGTCGAACGGGAAGACCAGCAAGGTGTCGGCGCCACCGACGCCGGCGCCGAACGCGGCCAGCGTGGTCCGCAGCATGTTCACCCACGGGTCGCGCTGGGTCATCATGGGCAGCGACGTCTGGGCGTGCACGGTGGCGCCGCCGCTGTCCGGCTCGCCGACGACCTCGGCGACGCGCGCCCACAGCCGCCGCGCGGCCCGGAACTTGGCGATCGTCATGAACTGGTCGTCGTCGGCGGCCAGCCGGAAACTGATCTGCCGCAGCGCCTGGCCCACCGGCAGCCCGGACGCGGTCAGCAGCCGCAGGTAAGCCACGCCGGCCGCGACGCTGCCGGCCAGCTCCCACGTCGCATTGGCGCCCAGATTGTGGAAGGCAGGCCCGTCGACCGTGATCGCCCGCACCCCCTGCACACCCTCGTCCGAGGCCACCCGCGCCGCGACGGCGACGACGTCCCCGATCGCGGGGGCGGGACGATCGCTCAGCGCCGCGGTCAGCGGGTCGGCCCCCAGGTCTACCGACAGCGTCGGGCGCTGGTCGGCTTCCACCCGGGCGACCAGCGCCAGCATCGCATCGCACGCGGCCGGGTAGTCCGCACCCGCGTCGAGGATCACCGGCGCCATGCTCAGGTACACGCCGTCGAGCAGGTCGTCGAGTTCGTCCGGCGCCACACCGGATTCCCCGATCAGGATCAGCACGGCGCTGACCCCGTCGCCGAGCGCCCCCAGCAGCGCCGCGTTGGACTCACGCGCCCCGGCCCCTCCGGACGGAAACGCTTCGACGACCTTCCAGCCCGACTTGACGTCCCGCAACGCGTCCCCGCCGCGCAGGTACGGCCACTCGCCGGGCAGCGGCGGCTCCGGCAGCTCGTCGAACGCGGTGTAGAGCGGCTTGATGACGAACCCGTCGTAGGTGGAGGCGTCCAGCAGGTGCTCGGGTTCGTCGCCTAACTCGGCGGGTTCCTTACGCGCGCTCTTGGCCAGCACTCCCGCGACGGCGCTGCGCCAGCGCCCGCGAACCTGTTCCAGGTCGGCACGCTCGGGTACGTCAATGGACACCGACTGCTCCTATTTGTGCTGGTCACGTCGCGGCAACGGCACGGTTGCTCCATATTGCTTCCAGATGTGACTTACTAAGAAGGCTAATTGATTGCAAGCTCCGAATAAGCGTCGAGGCGCGGCGATCGGGACGATGCACCCCGGCGCCCCGTAACCTTGGAAGGCGTTATGGTCCCTGCCACCGCGAAAACCACCAGTACGCTGCGCGATTTTGCCGGCGCGTTCGCCGCCGCCGCGCGTCAGGTGTCCCGACCGAAGCGCGTCGCGATCGTGGCCGGAATCACAATCGCGGTGGCCGTGGCGCTCTTCGTTCCGGTGCCCACCGCGGTGCAATTGCGGGACTGGGCGGAATCGGTGGGCCCGTGGTTCCCGTTGGCGTTTTTGCTCGCCCACATCGTCGTCACGGTGGTGCCGGTGCCCCGCACCGCGTTCACATTGGCCAGCGGGTTGCTGTTCGGCCCCGTGCTCGGTGTGGTGATCGCGGTGGCCGCCAGCGCCGCCAGTGCCGTGCTGGCGGTGGTGCTGGTGCGCGCGGCCGGGTGGCAGTTGAACCGCCTGGTCCGGCACCGCGCCGTCGGCACCGTGGACGAGCGGTTACGCGATCGGGGCTGGCGGGCGGTGTTGTCGCTGCGCCTGATCCCCGTGGTGCCGTTTTCCGCGCTGAACTACGCCGCGGGCGCTTCCGCCGTCCGGTTGGTGCCCTACACGCTGGCCACCCTGGCCGGTCTGCTTCCCGGCACCGCCGCCGTGGTGATCCTCGGTGACGCGCTCGCCGGCCACGTCAGCCCGATGCTCTACCTGGTCTCGGTGTGCACCGGGGCGCTGGGATTGGCCGGGCTGGCCCTGGAAATTCGCCACTACCGGCGGCACCAGATCCGGCTGACGCGGGCGGGGGCATGACCCCCAACGACGCCAACGCGCGTGGGCGCTACGGGGTCAACTCCGGCGGCTGCACCGGTATCACCTGGGTGCTGTCCGGGCGGCCGGTGGCCGGCGGCGCGATCGCCGAGGTGGCGTCGGAGGCAAACCAGCTCGCGACCTCGGCGTCGTCGTCCCCGTCGGAGGCGTGCTTGGGCGCATCGTCGACCGGTGACGGCTCGAACCGGAAAACCCCGTCCGCGCCCGGGCTGCCCAACAACTTGGTGAAGCCCTGCAGCGCCGCGCTGAAGTCGCTGGGCACCACCCACACCTTGTTGGCGTCGCCGCGGGCCATCTCCGGCAACGTCTGCAAATACTGGTAGGCCAGCATCTCCGGGGTGGGCCGGCCGGCCTTGATCGCGGCGAACGTCTTCTCGATGGCCTTGGCCTGGCCCTGCGCCTTGAGGTAGGCGGCGGCCCGGTCGCCCTGGGCGCGCAGCATGCGTGACTGCCGGTCGGCCTCGGCGGACAGGATCGCGGCCTGCTTCGACCCCTCGGCGGCCAGGATCTGCGCCTGCTTCTGGCCCTCGGCCTGCATGATCGCCGCCTGCCGGGTGCCCTCGGCGGTCAGGATCATCGCCCGCTTCTCCCGGTCGGCCTTCATCTGCTTTTCCATCGAGGCCTGAATCGAGGGCGGCGGGTCGATGCTGCGCAACTCCACCCGCGCCACCCGCAGGCCCCACCGGCCGGTCGCCTCGTCGAGCACGCCGCGCAGCTGGGCGTTGATCTGGTCGCGGGAGGTCAGCGTCTGCTCCAGTGTCATGCCGCCGACCACGTTGCGCAGGGTGGTGGTGGTGAGCTGCTCGACCCCGACGATGTAATTGCTGATCTCGTAGACCGCCGCCTGGGGCACGGTGACCTGGAAGTAGACCACGGTGTCGATGTTCAGCGTCAGGTTGTCCTCGGTGATCACCGGCTGCGGCGGGAACGACACCACCCGTTCCCGCAGATCGATACGCGCGCGGATGCGGTCGATGAAGGGCACCAGCAAGGTCAGCTGGCCGCTGACGGTGCGGCTGTAGCGGCCCAGCCGTTCGATCACCGCGGCCTCGGCCTGCGGTATCAATGCAACCGATTTGGCCACCACGATGACCGCGAAGATCACCAGCACGAGAAACAGCAACAGACCAGCTACCGCGCCACCTTGCATTGCGATGCCTCCTACTTCCCAGAGGGTCAGATGTTCCTGAATACCACCGCGGTCGCGCCGTCGATGTGCATAACGGTGACCGACTCGCCAGGTTCATAGACTTCGGCATCGTTGAGCGGGCGCGCGGTCCAGAGCTGGCCGTCGAGCTTCACCTGACCCTGGTCGCGGGTCACGCGGTCCAGCACCAAGGCCTTTTTGCCCTCCAGCGCCTTGATGCCCGTCTCGCGCCGCTCGGGCGGCGTCAGCCGCCGGCGCAGCGGGGGCCGCACCAGAACCACCAGCAGCACCGAAACGATCAGGAACACCACGCCGTCGCCCAGGATCGGCCAGTCGGTGACCCAAGCGGTGCCCGCCGCGGCCAGCGCGCCGCCGCCCAACATCAGCAAGAACATATCGCCGGTCAGCGCCTCCGCAGCAGCCAACGCCACCGCGAAGATCAGCCAGCTCAGGGCCACCAGCATGCGGACAGAATACGCGTGATCCGCCTTCTGGGGGCCGAACAACTACACTGCGAGATCATGTGGTGCCCGAGTGTTTCGCTGTCCCTGTGGGCCAACGCCTGGCTCGCGGGCAAGGCCGCGCCCGACGACGTGTTGGACGCGCTATCAGTCTGGGCGCCAACGCAATCGGTCACCGCGTATGACGCCGTCGCTGCCGGGCACACCGGACTGCCGTGGCCCGATGTGCACGACGCGGGCACGGTCAGCCTGCTGCAGACGCTGCGCGCCGCCGTGGGCCGGACGCAGCCCGGGTCGCGGGGGGCGATCAACATCGTGCTGCCGGTACCGGGCGATGTGCGCGGGTTGGCCCCGGGCACACAGTTCGAGCAGGATGCTCTGACCGCGGGCGAGGCGGTGATCATCACCAACCCGGATGATCCCGGCGCCGCCGTCGGACTGGTCCCCGAGGTCTCCTACGACGAGCCCGACGAGGAAGCCGGGGCGGGGCCCGAATTGTGTGCGCTGTCTTGGATGGTGTACTCGCTGCCGAGCGCACCGACGTTCGAGCATCACGAGTTGGGGGACGCCGAGTACGAGCTGCGATCGGCGGTGCGGTCGGCGGCCGACGCGCTCGGCAGCATCGGTCTGGGATCCGCGGCGTCCGACATCGCGGACCCGCGGGGACTCGTCGAGCAACTGCTGGAATCCTCACGGCAACACCGGATTCCCGACCACGCGCCGTCGCGCGCGCTGCGCGTGCTGGAGAATGCCGCGCACGTCGACGCGATCATCGCGGTGAGCGCGGGGTTGAGCCGATCGCCCGGACCCGCCGGCCCGCAATCGTCCTCGGAGGTCCAGATCGCCAACGATGCGCTGCGCCCGCTCGGTGCGGTGGTGCGCTCGGCGCGAATGGCCGCCGTCAGCGCGATCTTGAACTCGGCCTGGTCCGCCTAGTTTTCCGGCGCAGCGCAATGCGGCGGTCGGCACGGCGCGCCGTTGACGACGGCAAGGCAAGTCGGTACCGGATCGGGGCTGCTGACTCGCACCGGCGGCCTGTCGTGACGCAGTTCGTCGATGAGATCTGTTGCCAGTTGGGCGAATCGGCGATCCGCGTTGGGCGTGGCGGCCCGCGCGAACGCGATTCCCGCAGCCTCGGCTTGCGCGCGTAGCTCATGGTCGAGATCCCACACCACTTCGATGTGGTCGGCGACAAACCCGATCGGGCATACGACGACGGCGTTACCGCGTAGTGCTTTGAGATGGTCGGCGACATCGGGCTCCAGCCACGGAACCTGCGGTGGGCCCGACCGGGACTGCCACACGACGTCGTAGTCTTCGTAGCCCGCCGCGGCGGCGACCAGCCTTGCGGCGTAATGGACTTGGCGGCTGTAGAGCGAGGGTCCGCAGCGGCGGTCCGCGGCCACCGGGACCGAGTGCGCGGTGAACACCAACCGCGCGCCGGCGGGCACCGTGCCGGCGGCGGCCGTGACGGCCTCGGCGAACATCTCGACGAACAGCGGATGGTCGAAGTAGGTCCGCAGCTTGACCAGTTCGGGTGCGTCAGGCCCGGCCGCTTGCCGCGCGCGGGCGATGTCCTCGACGTACTGGGTGCAGCTGGAATAGCCGCTCCACGCCGAGGTGGCGAAGACCGCTGCCCGACGAACACCGTTGTCACGCATGGTCGCAACGGTGTCTTCGATGTAGGGCTCCCAGTTGCGGTTACCGAAATAGACCGGCAGGTCCTGCGCCGCTTGCAGTTGGGCGATCAGCGCGCGGTTGATCCCGTTGATCGGCGACACCCCGCCGAAATGCAGGTAGTGCTGGGCGACTTCGTCGAGTCGCTCGGGGGGCACGTTGCGTCCCCGGGTGACATTCTCCAGGAACGGCCGCACCTGCTCGGGACCCTCCGGCCCACCGAACGACAGCAGCAGGACGGCGTCAAAATCCATTGGCTTTTACAGCAATTGGGTGCTGGCGCCGCCGTCGGCGTAGATGATGGTGCCGGTGGTGGCCGGCAGCCAGTCAGAGAGCAGCGCGCACACCGTCTTCGCCACCGGCGTCGGGTCCTTCATGTTCCAGCCGATCGGGGCGCGCTGGTCCCAGCCCTCCTCGAGCAGCTGCATTTGGGCTCCCGCTTCCTCGCCGAGCGCGCCGCCGACGATCGCGCTCATCGCCAGGGTCCGAATCGGGCCTGCGGCAACCAGATTCGAGCGGACACCCGATTTGCCGGCCTCGCGAGCCACGAACCGATTGACCGATTCCAGCGCACTCTTGGCGACGGTCATCCAGTTGTACGCCGGCATCGCCCGGGTCGGGTCGAAGTCCATGCCGACGATCGACCCGCCAGAATTCATAATCGGCAGTAGCGCTTTGGCCAGCGAGGCATACGAGTACGCCGAGATGTGGATGCCCTTGGACACGTCCTCGTAGGGCGCGTCGAAGAACGGGTTGATGCCCATGCCGGTTTGCGGCATGAATCCGATCGAGTGCACGACACCGTCGAGCTTGTTGCCCTCGCCGATTTCGGCGGTGACCCGGTCAGCCAGGCTGTTCAGATGTTCCTCGTTCTGCACGTCGAGTTCGATCAGTGGGGCCTTCTCCGGCAGCCGGTCGGCGATGCGCTGGATCAGCCGCAGCCGGTCGAATCCGGTGAGCACCAACTGCGCCCCCGCCTCCTGGGCAACCTTGGCGATGTGAAACGCGATCGAGGAGTCGGTGATGATCCCGGTGACCAGGATCCGTTTGCCTTCGAGCAGTCGCATATTCGTCCTCTCAGTGCCCCATGCCCATGCCGCCGTCGACCGGGATGACCGCACCGGCGATGTAGCTCGCGTCCTCGGACGCGAGGAAGCTGACCACCCCGGCGACCTCCTCGGCGGTGCCGACCCGCTTGGCCGGAATGAAGTCCAGCGCGCCGGCCTGAATCCGCTCGTCCAGCGAGCGGGTCATCTCGGTGTCGATGTAGCCGGGCGCCACCACGTTGGCCGTCACCCCGGCCTTGGACAGCTCGCGGGAGATCGAGCGCGCCATGCCGATCAGGCCGGCCTTGGCGGCCGCGTAGTTGGACTGGTTGCCGATGCCCCAGCTGCCGGAGACCGACCCGATGTAGATGATCCGCCCGAACCGCTTCTTCTGCATGCTGCGCGACGCGCGCTGGGTCACCCGGAACGCGCCCGTGAGGTTGGTGTTGATGACGTCGGTGAACCGCTCCTCGGTCATCCGAATGAGGAACGCATCCTTGGAGATGCCGGCGTTGGACACCAGCACCTCGACCGGACCCTGGTGCTCTTCGACCGCGGTGAAGGCGCGATCGACGGCGTCGGTGTCGGTGACGTCGCACTCGACGCCGAACAGCCCCTCGGGCGCCCCGGATCCGCGGTGCGTGACGGCCACCTTGTGGCCGTCGGCGGCCAGCCGCTGGGCGATCGCCAGACCGATCCCCCGGTTTCCGCCCGTCACCAGGACCGAACGGGATACGAATGCGGGTTTTGTCACCCGGCCAACTTATCGCCTCGCAGCGGCGGGGCCGAAATCGACTCGCGCCTACCCGCGAGCCGAACCGGGCTGCGAATTCCGGCGGGGATTTTCGCTGTGCGGTTCGGCTCGCGGAGGGTGTCGGTGTGGCGCAGCACACTGTCGGCCATGACAGATCCCTTCCGGGGCAGCGAAGCCGTGGCCGCGGGCACCTTGACGCCCTACGAGCTGCGCAGCCGATATGTGGCCCTACACAAAGACGTGTACGTGCAGCGAGATGTGCAGTTGACCGCACAACTGCGTGCGAAAGCGCTCTGGCTGCGGTCGCGTGGCCGAGGGGTGTTGGCCGGCTATTCGGCGGCCGCTCTGCACGGCTCCAGGTGGATCGGCGAAGACCTGCCCGCAGCAATCATCCACGCCAACAGCCGCCGGGCTCCGGGAGTCCAGACCTGGGAGGACCGCATCGAGCCCGACGAGATCTGTGTTGTCGATGGCATGCGCGTCACTACGCCGGAGCGGACGGCGCTCGACCTGGCCAGTCGATACCCGATGGACGCCGCTGTCGCGGCGGTTGACGCCCTCGTGCAGGCAACCGACTTGCGATTGGAGGACGTCGAACTGTTGGTTGATCGCTATCGCGGCCGGCGCGGCATCAAGGCTGCGCGCGCGGCTCTCGACCTTGTCGACGGGGGTGCCCAGTCGCCAAAGGAGACGTGGTTGCGGCTGCTCCTAGTCAAAGCCGGGTTTCCCCGGCCGCAAACCCAGATCGCGGTGTGCAACGAATGGGGTTGGGCGGAAGCGTATTTGGACATGGGCTGGGAAGACATCAAGGTCGCGGCCGAGTATGACGGCGAGCACCATTTGAACGATCCCTACCACGTCAGGAAGGACATTCGTCGACACGAGAAGGTCACGCACCGCTACGGCTGGATTGTGGTCCGGGTGGTTGGTCGGGACCATCCCGCAGACGTCATCCAGCGCGTAGGGGAGGCTCGCGCTTCGCGAACCGAACCACACTGCGAAAATCCCGCTCGAAAATCGCAGCCAGGTTGGGCTCGCGAACGAAAAGCAAGCTAGGTGGGCAGCCGGCGGTTGATCAGCAGCGCGGCCAGCGCCGCCAGCGCCAGCACCAAAGCACCCAGCCGCAGCCAGCCGACGCTCGCATCACCCTTGATCGTCTCGTAGCCGATCTGCTGTTGCAGCGACGCGTAGACGCTCTTCAGCTCCTCCAGGCTTGAGGCGCTGAACCAATTCCCCCCGGAGAGCTCGGCGACCTTGCGCATGGTGGAGTCGTCGACCGGGACGGGCTGACGCTGGTTGTTGATCTCGACGAAGCCATACGGCGTGCCGAAGGAGATCGTCGAGATCGGCACGCCCTGGTCCTTCGCGGTGCGCGCGGCGGTGAAGGCGCCCTTGGGGTTGTCGGGATTGGTCGGCATCGTCTCCTTGCCGTCGGAGAACAACACGATCCGGGCCGGCGGCGGGCTGTCGCCGCCCCCGATCACCGCGCCGACCGTGGCGATGGCCTGCAGGGCGGTGAAAATGCCCTCCCCGGTGGCGGTGCGATCGGCGAACTGCAGCTTGTCCAGCGCGGCCTTGGTGGCGTCCCGGTTGGTCGTCGGTGACACCAGCACCGTCGCGGTGCCCGCGTACTCGATCAGCCCCAGGTTGATTCCCGGGGTCAGTTCGCCGGCGAACTGCTTGGCGGCTTCCTGGGCGGCGGCCATCCGATTGGGCTGGACGTCGGTGGCGCGCATCGACTGCGACACGTCGATCACCAGCATCACCACGGCGCGGTTGCGGGGAATCCGCACGTCGTTCGTGGGTCCGGCCATCGCGATGGTCAACAGCACTAACGCCAGCACCAGCAGGATCGCCGGCACGTGCCGCCACCGAGGCGGGCGCTCCGGGGCGACGGTTTCCAGCAACTCCATGTTGGCGAAGCGAAGCATCCGCCGCTGCCGCGCCAGCTGCATCACGACGTACAGCGCCGCCAGGGCGACGACGGCGATCAGGAAGAGAAAGAACCACGCGTGCGCGAAGCCGGACAGCGACATCGGGCCCAGCAACGGGGGCGTCACGGCTGACCGATCACTGCCGCCCCGCCAGGGCCCCGCGCCGCCGGGATTCAACGAACCGGACGATGTCGGCGATCCAATCCCGGTCGGTGCGCAGCGTCATCAAAGGCGCCCCGCAGCTGCGGATCGTGCGCGACACCTCGGCGCGGTGGGCCGCGGCCGCCCTGGCGAAGTCGTCACGCAGCTGCGCGTCGATGGTGAACTCCCGCGTGACGCCGGTTTCGGCGTCCTGCAGGATGACGTCGCCGATGTCGGGCAGTTCGACGTCGCGCGGATCGAGCACCTCGATGCCGAGGACCTCGTGCCGGGCCGCGATCGCGCGCAGCGGGCGCATCCAGTTGATCGGGCCGAGGAAGTCGCTGATGATCACCGCCATGCCGCGGCGACGTTCCGGCCGGCGCAGCGCGTCGATGGCCGTCGCCAGGTCACCGCGCACGCCGGTCGGGGCCTTCGGGGTGGTGGCGATGGTGCGCAGCAGCGTCTGCTCATGCTGGCGTCCGGAACGGGCCGGCACCCGGGTCATCGTCATGCCGTTGGCGACCAGCGCGCCGATCCGGTTTCCGCCGCCACTGTTGAGGAACGTGATCGCGGCCGCGGCCGCCACCGCCAGGTCGCGCTTCTCGCAGCCGACCGTGCCGAAGTCCAGGCTGGCCGACATGTCGACCACCATCCAGGTCTCCAATTCGCGGTCGGCGATCATCTGGCGGACATGCGGGTGCGTCGTGCGCGCGGTCACCGCCCAGTCCATGCGGCGCACGTCGTCGCCGGGCTGATATTCGCGCGACTCGCCCGGTTCGGAGCCGGGACCCGGGATCAGGCCGAGATGGTCGCCGTGCAGCACGCCGTCGAGCTTGCGTTTGACGGTGAGCTCGAGCGACTTCAGCGCCGCCGATAGCTTCGGGTCATCGATCTGCCCTCGTTGCATCGACGGCGGGTGCGCCACCGCCGGCGGCTTGGGATCCGTCACCGACCGCTAGCCGCCCCCGCGGCCTGCATCACCGGGCCGACCGAATGACCTTGCTGCGGAACTGCATTCACCTGCGGCAGGGCCACCGTCTGCAGGACCCGGTTGATGACGATCTCCGGGGAGATCTCGTCGGCCAGCGCGTCGTAGGTGAGCACCAGCCGGTGGCGCAGCACGTCGGGGATGACGTCGATGACGTCCTGCGGGATCACGTAGTCGCGGCCCCGCACCAGCGCCAGCGACCGCGACGCCGCGATGATGCCCAGCGACGCGCGCGGGGAGGCGCCGAACGAGACCCAGGTCTTGACGTCGTTCATGCCCAGCTGTTCGGGGTGGCGGGTGGCGGTGACGACGCGCACCACGTAGTCGACCAGCGCGTGGTGCACGAAGTTGTTGGCCGCGATGCCCTGCAGCCGCACCAGGTCGCCGGTGGCCAGGATCTGCTTGGGCTCCGGCGGTTTGACGCCCATCCGGTAGATGATCTCCCGCTCCTCTTCCGGCGACGGGTAGCCCACGTTGATCTTGAAAAGGAACCGGTCGCGCTGGGCCTCGGGCAGCGGGTACACGCCCTCGTGCTCGATGGGGTTCTGCGTCGCCATCACCAGGAACGGGTTGGGCAGGTCGAAGGTCTTGCCGCCGATCGACACGTGACGTTCCTGCATGACCTCCAGCAGCGCGGACTGCACCTTGGCCGGGGCCCGGTTGATCTCGTCGGCGAGCAGGAAGTTGACCACCACCGGGCCGAGCTCGGTGTCGAACTCCTCCTTGCCCTGCCGGTAGATGCGGGTGCCGATGATGTCGGTGGGCACCAGGTCGGGGGTGAACTGGATGCGGGCGAACGTCCCGCCGACCACCTTGGCGAAGGTCTCCACCGCCAGCGTCTTGGCCACGCCCGGCACACCCTCGAGCAGCACGTGCCCCTTGGAGAGCAGGCCGACCAGCATCCGCTCGACGAGCTGGTCCTGGCCGACGATGATCCGCTTGACCTCGAAGATCGCCCGTTCGAGGGTGTGCACCTCGGCGGCCAGCCCATCAGAAGAGAGGCCGCCGCCGGACGGCGCCTCATGGGCCCCCGGGGCTGATTGCCCGCCCGGACCCGAGTAACCGCCGCCCCCCGGGGGGAACCCACCTGCTGAAGTCATCGACAACTACCTTCCAAATTCAGACGCGACTGCTGGCACCCTAATGCCCCGGGCTGCGACGTGCCCGCGTTCAACTATTCCAGGCCGGTCGGGTTCCGTCGACGCGCGCACCCGGTCAGTAGTCGATGATGCGCGTCAAAAAGGGCGTCATGCCCGGCCTGCGGACCGGGCTGATGGTGACCTTGCCCGCGCTCCCCGATGCCTCCAGCATCTGGCCGTTGCCCAGGTACAGGGTGACGTGCTGGCTGCCGTTCGGGCCGTAGAAGATCAGGTCGCCGCGCCTGGCCTGGTCCGGAGGAACGTGCTTGCCGGCGTTGTATTGGTCGCCGGAAAACCGTGGAATCAGCACGCCGACCCCGGCAAAGGCGTAGCGCATCAGACCGGAGCAGTCGAACCCGGTGATGTTCGCGCCGTCGCCGACGCCCTTGCTGGGCCCGTCGAGCGTGCCGCCACCCCACGAATACGGCACGCCCATCTGGGAGCCGGCGCGGCGGATCACGTACTCGATCGCCTGCGGCGCGTTGGCCCGCGAAATCCGGCTTCCGCTGGTGTTTGTCCCGCCGCCCGTGCTGCCCACGTTGATCCCCAGCCCGCTCAGGAATTGCTTGCCCAAATCTAGCGTCGTCTGGGTGGCCTGGGCGGTGGCTTGCAGTGACGCGGTGGCGACCGACAGCGGGTCGCCGGGCGCGCCGGCGCTGATCGTTGCCGGCAGCGTGGGGTCCCACTGACCGGGGTCGGCGCTGGCCGGGGCCGCGACGGACAGCATCAGCCCCGTTATCAGCGTCGCGGTCGCGGCCAGTTTCATCGGGTGAAAATGCTTGCGGCGCATGGCTCCTCGTTTCACCACTCGATGTACCGGACCACGTAGGGCGTCATGCCGCTGGTGCGCACCGGCGCGACGCGCACCTTCAAACCGATGTCGGGCGCCTCGAGCATCTGGCCGTCACCGAGGTAGATCGTCACGTGCTGGCTGCCGCCCGGGCCGTAGAAGATGACGTCGCCGCGGCGCATCTGCGAGGACGGGATTTTGCGGCCCAGGTTGTATTGCGAACCCGAGTAGTGCGGCAGCTTGATGCCCACCCCGGCGAACGAGTACAGCACCAGGCCCGAACAGTCGAAGCCGGTGATGCCGGCGCCCGAGTCGATTCCCTTGCTGGGGCCCGCGGCGTTGCCGCCACCCCAGGAGTAGGGCACCCCGATCTGCGACATGCCACGGCGAATCACGTATTCGGTGGCCTGCCGCCCGTAGACCCGCGGTATCCGTCCGGAGGTCGATCCGGCCGGGGCGTTGGTGATGCCGGTGTCGTCGGGCTTCAGGATGCCCAGCTGCTGCAGGAAGCTCTTCCCCATCTGCGCTGTGACCTGCGTCGACGTCGCCGAGATCCCGAGCACCTGGTTGATCACCGCGATCGGGTCGCCCGGGACGTTGGCGCTGGGCACCATGGGCAGCGTGGGGTCCCAGCCGTCCCACTTGCGGCCCCCGCGCGGCCCGGGCACTCCGGGCGCACCCGGGTCCCAACGGTCGGCGCCCGCCGGGCCAGCCGCGGTCGACCAGCGCGCATCGGCGAGCTGGGCGGTCTGCAGCGCCGCCTCAGCCTGGTCACGCTCGGCGGCCAGCCGGTTGACCTCCGCGCGCTGCTCGTCGAACTTGCGCTTGGACTCCGTCAGCGCCGCGACCGCGGCGTCCTGACTGTTCTTGGCGTCGGCGGCGGCCTTGTCGGCCTTCTGCTTGGCCGCCCGCGCCGCCGATTCCTTATTCACCTGCTCGGTGCGGGCTCGCTGCAGGTTGGTCATCACGGCCTGAGAACTGGCGCTCAGGGTCCGGGCGGCGGTCGCGGTGGCGATGATGTCGTCGGGGCTGCTCGCGGTCAGGTAGCTGCCCGACGGGCCGTTCATGTAGGTGGCCGCCGCGAAGGTGTCGAAGCGGTGTTGGGCGCCGGCGATCGCTGCGTTGGCGTCCTTGACCGCCTGCTGGCTGACCTCCAGGTCGTGCTGCGCCGTGGCCGCGTTGTCGCGCGCGGTCTCCACGTCGACGATCGCCTTGTCGACGCTCTGCTGCTCGGTCTGGATCGCGGCGCTCAGGTCATCGAGACGCTGGTTGGCCTTGGCGACGTTGGCGATCAATGTCGCCATGGCGTCCGAGCCGGGGTCGGCGACGGCGAGGCTGGGCAGCCACACCAGCGCGGCGGCACTCAACAACGACGGAATGACCGGCCGCACAACCCTTGTGGCCGATCGCGAAGCAGAACCGCGGCGGATCCGTCTCATTCGATTCGGGTCTCCTATGGCTCAGCACGGATGGACGGCGCCAGCCACCGATTCCACGGAAAGCGCCAAAGACAACAGCAGCATCATTTGCACCGTACGTCACAGGAGTCGCAATGAGAACGTAAGTCACAAACTGCACTCTGGAAGTGCGTTTACTGTGACCGAACGGTGATCTGCCGTGTTTGCCGCACGCCGTCGCGAAGGCCGTGTCGTGCGGTCGTCCGAGCCGGACGCGCGAGGCTAGGCGCCTTGGCTCGGTTTCGGTTCCGGGCCGTCGGCCGCCGCGGTCGACGTTGCTGTCCGCCTGCTGCGCAGCTGCAGGAATCGGGCGCCGACGGCGGCCGCGAGCACCCCGACCAACAACACGATCGTCAACCCGGTCCAAGGAAATTCGGGGGTGTTGAGCTCATGCAGGAAGTGCTTCGCCGAGACCACCGGATTGCCGGTCTTGGCGATGTCCTCGCCGGCTTCCAGGGTGACGCGCGGGAAGTGGGTGCTGTAGGTGCCGACGTAGCTGGGGCTCAGCGTCAGGACGGTGGCATCCGGGTAGTCGGCGCCGACCACGGTGGAGATGTCGCGCAGCGGGGTGTCGTTGGGCGGGTTGTGGTCGAGCAGCACGATCTTGAGGGTGATGCCGTCGGCGCGGGCCTGGTTCACCACGGCCAACAACCCGGGCATGTCCGCCGGCGGGGCGCTGACGCCAGTCGCGGCGACCTGAGCCTTCACCATGGCCATGTCCACGTCTTGGGGGATGTAGATCGGCAGCGGTTGCCCGGTCATGTCTGTTCCTCCTGCCCCGTCACGCTGGCGTGATCTTCGGCCACCGCGGTCACTCTAGTTTGACGCTGTGCGGACAAAGGGGTTTACCACGCGCCCGAGCGGACATGACTTACCGATGCGGGTACCGCTTAATACAGGACAAGCGTACTGTTAAAGTGGTTTTCAGCATTGCCCCGTCGACACGGCCCGTCGGCGGCAGAATTTAATCCCGGGAGTTGATGTGACTAGCAAGGAATCGGTGAACTCGTTCGGAGCACGCGACACCCTCGAGGTCGGCGACAAGAGTTACCAAATCTATCGTCTCGACGCCGTCCCCAATACCGAGAAACTCCCCTACAGCCTCAAAGTCCTCGCCGAAAACCTGCTGCGCAACGAGGACGGCAGCAACATCACCAAAGACCACATCGAGGCGATCGCGAACTGGGATCCCAACGCGGAACCCAGCATTGAGATCCAGTACACGCCCGCGCGCGTCGTGATGCAGGACTTCACCGGGGTGCCCTGCATCGTCGACCTGGCCACCATGCGCGAGGCCATCGGCGACCTCGGCGGCAACCCGGAGAAGGTCAACCCGCTGGCGCCGGCCGACCTGGTGATCGACCACTCGGTGATCGCCGACCTGTTCGGCACCGCCGACGCATTCGAGCGCAACGTCGAGATCGAGTACGAGCGCAACGGGGAGCGCTACCAGTTTCTGCGGTGGGGGCAGGGCGCCTTCCAGGACTTCAAGGTGGTGCCGCCCGGCACCGGCATCGTGCATCAGGTCAACATCGAGTACCTGGCGAGCGTCGTCATGGAGCGCGACGGGGTCGCGTATCCCGACACCTGCGTGGGCACCGACTCGCACACCACGATGGTCAACGGCCTCGGCGTGCTGGGCTGGGGCGTGGGCGGCATCGAGGCCGAGGCCGCGATGCTGGGTCAGCCGGTGTCGATGCTGATCCCGCGGGTCGTCGGCTTCAAGCTGACCGGCGAGATCCAACCGGCCGTCACGGCCACCGACGTGGTGCTGACGGTCACCGAGATGCTGCGCAAGCACGGCGTGGTCGGCAAGTTCGTCGAGTTCTACGGTGCCGGCGTGGCCGAGGTGCCGCTGGCCAACCGCGCCACGTTGGGCAACATGAGCCCCGAATTCGGTTCCACCGCAGCCATTTTCCCGGTCGACGAGGAGACCATCTCTTACCTGAAGTTCACCGGCCGCACCGACGAGCAGCTGGCACTGGTCGAGGCGTACGCCAAAAGGCAGGGCATGTGGCACGACCCGGACCACGAGCCGACGTTCTCCGAGTACCTCGAGCTCGACCTGTCCACGGTGGTGCCATCGATCGCCGGACCGAAACGCCCGCAGGACCGAATCGCGTTGTCGGAGGCGAAATCCGTTTTCCGCGAACAGATTCCGAGCTATGTCAACGGGGACGGCGATCAGGCCTATTCGAAACTCGACGAGTCTGTCGACGAGTCCTTCCCGGCCAGCGACCCCAGCTCACCCTCGAACGGCCACGCCGACGACGTCCCCGAGGCACAGTCAGCCGCCGCGCACTCCAAGGGCCGCCCGAGCAATCCGGTGGACGTGAAGTCCGACGAGCGTGGCGAATTCGTGCTCGATCACGGCGCGGTGGTGATCGCCGCGGTCACGTCGTGCACCAACACCTCCAACCCCGAGGTGATGCTGGGCGCGGCGCTGCTCGCGCGCAATGCGGTGGAGAAGGGACTGACCTCCAAGCCGTGGGTGAAGACCACGATGGCGCCGGGTTCGCAGGTGGTCAACGACTACTACGATAAGGCCGGCCTGTGGCCGTACCTGGAAAAGCTCGGCTTCTACCTGGTCGGCTACGGCTGCACCACCTGCATCGGCAACTCCGGCCCGCTGCCCGACGAGATCTCGAAAGCCATTAACGACAACGACCTTTCGGTGACGGCCGTGCTGTCGGGCAACCGGAACTTCGAGGGCCGCATCAACCCCGACGTGAAGATGAACTACCTGGCGTCGCCGCCGCTGGTGGTGGCCTACGCGCTTGCCGGGACGATGGACTTCGACTTCGAGAAGGAACCGCTGGGCCAAGACAAGGACGGCAACGACGTCTTCCTCAAGGACATCTGGCCGTCGCAGAAGGACGTGTCCGACACCATCGCCTCGGCGATCAACCGGGAGATGTTCACCACGAACTACGCCGACGTGTTCAAGGGCGACGAACGTTGGCGCAACCTGCCCACGCCCAGCGGCAACACCTTTGAGTGGAACGAGGATTCGACGTACGTCCGCAAGCCCCCCTACTTCGAGGGCATGCCCGCCGAGCCCGAGCCGGTCGCCGACATCACCGGCGCCCGGGTGCTGGCGCTGCTGGGCGATTCGGTGACCACCGACCACATCTCCCCCGCCGGCAGCATCAAGCCGGGCACCCCGGCGGCGCAGTACCTCGACGAGCACGGCGTGGACCGCAAGGACTACAACTCCTTCGGCTCGCGCCGCGGCAACCACGAGGTGATGATCCGCGGCACATTCGCCAACATCCGGTTGCGCAACCTGCTACTCGACGATGTGTCGGGGGGCTACACCCGCGACTTCACCCAGGACGGCGGCCCGCAGGCCTTCATCTACGACGCGGCGCAAAACTATGCGGCACAGGACATTCCGCTGGTGGTGCTGGGCGGCAAGGAATATGGGTCCGGCTCCTCACGCGACTGGGCGGCCAAGGGCACGCTGCTGTTGGGCGTTCGCGCGGTGATCGCCGAGTCGTTCGAGCGGATCCACCGCTCCAACCTGATCGGCATGGGCGTCATCCCGCTGCAGTTCCCCGACGGCAAGTCGGCGAAGGACCTCGGCCTGGACGGCACCGAGGTCGTCGACATCACTGGGATCGAGGCGCTCAACGACGGCAAGACACCGAAGACGGTGAAGGTGAAAGCCGGAGATGTCGAGTTCGACGCCGTGGTGCGCATCGACACCCCCGGCGAGGCGGACTACTACCGCAACGGGGGCATTCTGCAGTACGTGCTGCGCAACATGCTGAAGTCGTAGATGCCCAAGGTCAGCGAGGACCATCTCGCGGCTCGGCGCCGTCAGATCCTTGACGGCGCCCGGCGCTGCTTTGCCGAATACGGCTACGACAAGGCGACGGTGCGGCGGCTGGAGCAGGCGATCGGAATGTCGCGCGGCGCGATCTTCCATCACTTCCGGGACAAGGACGCACTGTTTTTCGCGCTGGCGCACGAGGATGCCGAGCGGATGGCCGAGGTCGCGTCCCGCGAGGGCCTCATCCAGGTGATGCGTGACATGCTCGCCGCGCCCGAGGAGTTCGACTGGCTGGCCACCAGGTTGGAGATCGCCCGCAAGCTGCGCAACGACCCGGCGTTCAACCGGGGTTGGTCGGAGCGCTCGGCGGAATTGGCCGCGGCGACGCACGAACGGCTGCGCCGGCAGAAGGAGGCACACCGGGTGCGCGAGGACGTGCCCGGCGACGTGTTGCAGTGCTACCTGGAGCTCGTCTTGGACGGGTTGGTGGCCCGGCTGGCGTCCGGCGAGGACCCGGCGCGCCTGGCCGCGGTCCTCGACCTGGTGGAAAAGTCGATGCGGCGCAACAACTCTGGGGCGCGAGCGTAACCCCACTGCGAACAGGTGGACAAACCTTTCGCAGTGCGGCGCCCTTCGCGAGCCGAACCTGGCTGCGATTTTCGAGCGGATTTTTCGCAGTGTGGTTCGGCTCGCGGAAGCCGGACTCAGGCGAGCTCGATCAGATCCCGGTAGTCGTCGGACCAATAGTCCTCGGTGCCGTCGGGTAGCAGCACGACCCGCTGCGGATGCAGCGCCTCGGCCGCGCCGGGGTCGTGCGTGACCAACACCACCGCACCCTGATAGCTGCGCAGCGCGTCGAGCACCTGCTCGCGCGAGGCGGGGTCGAGGTTATTGGTCGGCTCGTCGAGCAGCAACACGTTGGCCGTCGACGCCACCAGGCCGGCCAGCGCCAGGCGGGTCTTCTCCCCGCCGGACAGCGTGCCCGCCGGTTGGTCCAACTGTGGCCCGCTGAACATGAACGCCCCCAGCAGGCCACGCAGCTCCTGTTCGCCGGACTCGGGCGCGGCGTGGCGGATGTTCTCCCAGACGGTCGCGTCGTTGTCCAGCGTGTCGTGTTCCTGCGCGAAATAGCCGATGCGCAAACCGTGTCCGGGCTCGAGCGCCCCGGTGTCGGGCGTCTCGACGCCGGCCAACAATCGCAGCATCGTGGTCTTGCCCGCGCCGTTGAGCCCCAGCACGACCACGCGCGAACCGCGGTCGATGGCCAGGTCGACGCCGGTGAACACCTCGAGGGAGCCGTAGGACTTGCTCAACCCCTTGGCCATCAGCGGCGTGCGCCCGCACGGTGCCGGGGTAGGAAACTTGATGCGGGCCACCTTGTCGGCGACCCGTTCCTCGTCGAGCGCGGCCATCATCCGATCGGCCCGACGCAACATGTTTTGCGCCGCAACGGCTTTGGTGGCCTTGGCGCCCAGCTTGGCGGCCTGGGTGCGCAGCGCGGCGGCCTTGCGCTCGGCGTTGGCGCGTTCGCGGCGGCGACGCTGCTCGTCGGTGGCGCGGGCGTCGAGGTACTTCTGCCAGCCCATGTTGTACACGTCGACCTCGCCGCGCACGGCGTCCAAGAACCACACCCGGTTGACGACGTCGGCGATCAGCTCGACGTTGTGGCTGATGACCACCAGCCCGCCGGTGTGCGCCCGCAGGAAATCGCGCAGCCAGCCGAGCGAATCCGCGTCGAGGTGGTTGGTGGGCTCGTCAAGCAGCAGCGTGGTGCTCGAGCCCGCGCCGGTGTCCGAGGCGGCGAACAGGATGCGGGCCAACTCCACCCGGCGGCGCTGCCCGCCGGACAGCGTGCGCAGCTGCTGCGTCAGGACGCGGTCGGGCAGGCCGAGACTCGCGCAGATCCGGCCGGCCTCGCTCTCGGCGCCGTAGCCGCCCAGCGCGACGAACCGCTCCTCGAGCTGGCCGTAACGGCGGATCGCGCGGTCGCGGGCCTCGTCGTCGGCCACCTCGGCCATCAATGCCTGCTGCTTTTCCAGATCCGTCAGCAGCACGTCCAACCCGCGGGCCGACAGCACCCGGTCGCGGGCCAGCACGTCGAGATCGCCCTCTTTGGGATCCTGTGGCAGATAACCGATTTCGCCGGCCCGGCTGACCGACCCGGCATAGGGTTCGGTTTCGCCGGCCAGAATCCGCAGGGTGGTGGTCTTGCCCGCGCCGTTACGGCCGACCAGCCCGATGCGATCGCCGGGCTGCACCCGCAGATCCGGGCCGTCGGGTGAGAGCAGGATGCGTGCGCCAGCGCGGACCTCCAGGTCCGTGGCCGTAATCACGATCGCGCTCCTTGGCGTAAAGGCTTATTTGTCGTCTTTGTCGTCGGTAAAGACCGCCGGCCGCCGTTCGGCACGCGCCGCAACCGCTTCTTCGAAGTTGCCGGTGAGTAGACGGATGAAAAGCTGTCCCAAGCCTTCGGCTTGCATGTGCGCCTCCAGACTACCGGCGTCCAGGCCGCTCCACAGTGTGCGCTTGGTCAACTCGGTCCCCGGCCGGGAGAACGCGGCGATCCGCGCCGCGATGGCGTAGCAGGTGTCCAGCAGCTGCTCCTCGGGCACCTGGCAGGACACCAGGCCGATGCGCTCGGCTTCCTCGGCGCTGACGTCGCGGCCGGTCAGCATGATCTCGAACGCGCGCGATGACCCGATCGCCCTGGGCAACAGGTAGCTGAGCCCCAGTTCGCTGGCCGTCAGGCCGTTGTTGATGCCCGCCGCGCGGAAGTACGCGCTGGTGGAGGCCACCCGGATGTCGGCGGCCAGCGCCAGGCACAGCCCTCCCCCGATGGCGGGGCCGTTGACGGCGGCGATCACCGGTTGGTGCAGCTTGCGCAGCGCCAGGATGACGTCGTCGAGCACCTCCATGGAGCGCAGCGCGTAGGTGGGCCGGGTCAGGCCCTCGACGTGGGGAACGCTGCCCGCCGACTTGTGGTCGGCACCCGACGAGAACCCCTTGCCCGCCCCGGTCAGCACCACCACCCGCACGGAATTGTCGTAGGTGACCTGCTCCAGGGCGTCTTTGAGCGGCACCATGACGTCGAACGCCATCGAATTCATCCGCTCGGGCCGATTGAGGGTGATCAGGGCAACGCCGGGCCGCGGATGTTCAACAAGGACCAAACTCACCTGGAAAAGGTAGCGCGTCCTCAGACGTCTTTGGGTTTCGCCGCGGCTTCAGCGGCCTCGACGTCGAACGCCTTGACCTGCTGAAGGAGGTCCTCCAGCGCGGCCGGCGGCAGCGCGCCGGGCTGGTTGAACAGCAGCTTGCCCTTCTTGAAGGCCATCAGCGTGGGGATGGAGCGGATCTCGGCGGCCGCGGCCAGCTGCTGCTCGGCCTCGGTGTCGACCTTGGCGAACACCACGTCGGGGTGTTTTTCCGACGCCGCCTGGAAGGTCGGCGCAAACGCGCGACACGGGCCGCACCAGGATGCCCAAAAATCGACAAGGACGATGTCGTTGTCGTTGATGGTGGCGTTGAACTGGTCAGCAGTGAGGTCTCGGGTAGTCACGTCATAGCCAACGTTACTCTTCGGCGCATTGTTCCCGTGCCGGAACCCCACGTCGCGGTCGACGCGCAGGCGCTCGACACCGGTCGGTTGAATTGTCCTCTGGCACAAAGAAAGTAGGCCTGAGCGGAAAGCGCGCCACGACGTATCGGTGACGCCGCACCGCAGGTTACGGTTGCGTACGTTTGCACGCTCGGAGACACTGCTGCCGTGGGGCACTACATCGCCAACGTTCGGGATCTGGAATTCAACCTGTTCGAGGTCCTCGACATCGGGGCCGTCCTGGGCACCGGGCGGTACAGCGACCTGGACGTCGACACGGCCAAGACGATCCTGACCGAAGCCGCCAACCTGGCCGAAGGGCCGCTCGCCGAGACCTTCGTGTTCGCCGACCGCAACCCGCCGGTCTTCGACCCCGCCACCCACAGCATCAGCGTGGCCCCGGAACTGGCCAAGACGGTCGAGGCGATCAAGGAAGCCGGTTTCTGGCGGCTGGGCCTGGACGAAGCGATCGGCGGCACGCCCGCACCGCCCCCGCTGGCGTGGGCGGTCACCGAGATGATCTTTTGCGCCAATTCGTCGGCGAGCATGTTTTGCCTGGGCACGTTCATGGCTCAGGCGCTGTACGTGGAGGGCACCGAGGAACAGCGGCGATGGGCGGCCGAGGGCGCCGAGCGCGGCTGGGCGGGCACCATGGTGCTCACCGAACCCGATGCCGGCTCCGACGTCGGCGCGGGTCGCACCAAGGCCATCCCCCAGCCCGACGGCACCTGGCACATCGAGGGGGTGAAGCGGTTCATCACCGGCGGCGAGGTGGGTGACACCGCCGAGAACGTCTACCACCTGGTGCTGGCGCGGCCCGAGGGCGCCGGCCCGGGCACCAAGGGGTTGAGCCTGTTCTACGTGCCGAAGTACCTTTTCGATCCCGAGACGTTCGAACTCGGTTCCCGCAACGGGGTTTTCACCACCGGCGTGGAACACAAGATGGGCATCAAGTCGTCGCCGACGTGTGAATTGACGTTCGGCGCCACCGATGTGCCCGCCGTCGGCTACCTGGTCGGCGGCGTGCACAACGGGATCGCGCAGATGTTCACCGTGATCGAGCACGCTCGCATGACCATCGGGATCAAGGCCGCCGGCACGCTGTCCACGGGCTACCTGAACGCCCTGGCGTACGCCAAGGAGCGCGTGCAGGGCGCGGATCTGACCCAGATGACCGACAAGACGGCGCCGCGGGTCACGATCATGCACCACCCCGATGTGCGGCGCAGCCTGATGACGCAGAAGGCCTACGCCGAGGGCCTGCGCGCGCTGTACATGTATGCCGCGGCGCATCAAGACGATGATGTGGCACAACGGGTTTCGGGTGCGGACCACGACATGGCGCACCGAGTCGACGATCTGCTCTTGCCGATCGTCAAGGGCGCCAGCTCGGAACGGGCCTACGAGATCCTCACCGAATCGCTTCAGACGCTAGGCGGTTCGGGCTTTCTGATGGATTATCCGATCGAGCAGTACATCCGGGACGCCAAGATCGACTCGCTCTACGAGGGCACCACCGCCATCCAGGCGCTCGACTTCTTCTTCCGCAAGATCGTGCGCGACCACGGCAAGTCTCTGCAGCACGTGACGAATCAGATCAGCAAGACCATCGAAAACGTCGAGGAGTCACTGAAACCCGAAGCCGAGCTGCTGCAAACCGCCCTCGACGACGTCACGGCAATGACGACCGCCCTGACCGCATACCTGATGTCGGCCGCGCAACAGCCGACGGATATCTACAAGGTGGGGTTGGGGTCGGTGCGATACCTGCTCGCCGTCGGCGATTTGTTGATCGGCTGGCGGCTGCTGGAACAGGCCTGCGTCGCGCGCGCCGCGCTGGCGGGCTCCCCGTCAAAGTCTGACGAACCGTTCTACCGGGGCAAGATCGCGACCGCGTCGTTCTTCGCCAAGAACATGCTGCCCCGGCTGGGCGGAATACGCACCGTCATCGAAACCATGGACGACGACATCATGCGGCTGTCCGAATCCGCGTTCTGAATGCACATCTTCCGCACAGCTTCTTGCGGTACACCCGTTCGTTGGGACCACCCACGATTGGAGAAACCGTGACACCTGCCCCTCGGCTTGCCCGATTCGCGATCCTGACGGCCACCGCAGTGACGGCGCTGTCGCTCGCGGCGTGCGGGTCGTCGAACACCTCGAGCCCCACCACATCCCACAGCGCTGCCTCATCGACAGCCGCGCCGACGACCACCTCCGCCCCGCCTCCATCCAACGGCGCGGCGCGCGTCAGCGGACTGATCGCATCGGTGACCGGCAACGCGGCGCAGGTGAACCAGCAGAACGGCCAAAATGGCACTACCACAGTCACTTTCACCGGATCGACCAAGATCACCGATGTCACACCGGCCGCGCTGACGGACGTCACCGCGGGCAGTTGCGTGTCCGTGCGACCACAGGACCACGGCCAGGGCGGCCAACCCATCACCGCGGCATCCGTTCGCCTCCGCACCGCCGTGGACGGCAAGTGCCCGCCGGCCAAGGACGCTTGGAAGCGGCCGGGGGTCCAGGGTTCGGTTGCCTCCGTCGCGGGCAACACCATCAACGTCACCGGCATCGACGCCAACGGCAACACCACTCAGACGGCCGTGACGGTGAACGACAAGACGAAATACAGCAAGCAGGTCGCCGCCGACACCCAGGCGGTCACCGCCGGCAAATGCCTGACGGCCAAGGGCACGCAGGACGCCAATGGCGCGCTGCAGGCCACCACGATCAACCTGCGGCCCGCCCACGACGGCAAATGCGCAGGTCAAGCCGGGCACCACGGCCACGGAGGATGACTTCGCCGTTCAAGTGGGTATTCGCCTAGGCGATGCCCACGATCGACACCCCGGTACACCGTCGTCGGCTGATCCGATTCGGGATCCCGGCGGCGGTCATCGCGTTCATCGTCCTGTGTGTGGCGATGTGCGGTCCCTCGAACAACGCGCCAACCAACACCGGAAAGCCCACGGTGACGGCCACCGCACCGAAACCGGCGCCACCACCGCCGCCACCGGCGCCACCGCCACCGCCGCCGGCCAAGGACTACGTCGAAGGCCTGGTGCAGTCGGTGTCGGGCGGCGTGATCGCGCTCAGGACGCGAAGCGGTTCCGCGACGGTGGATTTCTCACCGCAGACACGGGTCGTCGAGCAGACCCCGGCCGAACTGACCGACGTCACCCCGGGCAGTTGTATCAACGTGCGGGCTACCCCGCAGAGCGCCCGTCCGCCCGCCGCGATCACCGCACAGTCCGTGACGATCACGCCGGCCGTTGATGGCGGGGAATGCCCGCCGCCGGCCGGTTACTACGGGACGGTCACCTCGATTTCGGGTAACACCATCGCCGTCAACGGCCTGGGTCCCACGCCGACCACTGTCACCGTCACCGACTCGACCACCTACAACAAGCAGACACCGTCAAGCTCGGACGCGATCGCAAACGGTAAGTGCATGGGTGCCCAGGGGTCGAACGAAGGCGGCGCGCTGCAGGCGATGACCATCGCGCTACAGGCGTGCCCGCCCATGGGCCGGCCGCACCATCATCTGCACATCCCCCACCTGCCGATCCACCTTCCGTTCCACCGTCACTAGGCGGTATCAGACGGTAAAGCCCAGTGCCCGCAGTTGTTCGCGCCCGTCCTCAGTGATCTTGTCCGGGCCCCACGGCGGGTTCCACACCCAGTTGATCCGCAGATCGTTCACCAGCCCGGCGCCGACCAGGGCGCTGCGGGACTGGTCCTCGATCACATCGGTCAGCGGGCAGGCCGCCGACGTCAATGTCATGTCGATCAGGGCGACGGTTCCCTCGTCGCCCTTTTCCACGTTCAGGCCGTAGACCAGCCCCAAATCGACGACGTTGATGCCCAGTTCGGGGTCGACGACGTCGCGCATCGCCTCTTCGAGGTCGAAGAGCAGCTCCTCGTTGGGTGCGTCCGGTGCGCTGGTTTCACTCATTGGTCCTCCTCCGAGGCTTGACTGGCCTGCGCCAGTGCGTCTTTGAAAGCCATCCAGCCCAGCAGCGCGCACTTCACCCGCGCCGGGTATTTGGCCACCCCCGCGAACGCGACCCCATCGCCCAGGACGTCCTCGTCCCCCTCGACGTTTCCGCGCGAGGACACCATCTCGGTGAACGCGGTGACGGTCTTGAGCGCCTGACCGACGCTCTGGCCGATCACTTGTTGAGCGAGCACCGACGTCGACGCCTGGCTGATCGAACAGCCCTGCCCGTCATAGGAGATGTCGGTGACCGTCTCGCCGTCGTCGGACAACGCGACCCGCAGCGTGACCTCGTCGCCGCACACCGGGTTGACGTGAAAGACCTGGGCGCCGAACGGTTCCCGCAGCCCGCGGTGCTGCGGGTGTTTGTAGTGATCGAGGATCACGTCCTGATACATCTGTTCCAGCCGCAACGTCAGTCTCTCCCAAAGAAATCCATTGCCCGCTTGACGCCGGCCACCAGGCGGTCGACCTCGTCGAGGGTGTTGTACACCGCGAACGACGCCCGCGCCGTGGCCGCCAGCCCGAACCTGCGGTGCAGCGGCAATGCGCAGTGGTGCCCGACGCGCACGGCGACGCCGTCGTCGTCGAGAACCTGGCCGACGTCGTGGGCGTGCACGCCGTCGACGACGAACGCGACCGGCGAGCCGCGATCGCGCATCGACGTGGGTCCGACGATGCGGACGCCGCCGATGCCGGACAGGCCGTCGACGGCCGCGGCGACCAACTCCCGTTCGTGCGCCTCGACCGCCTCCATGCCGATTCCGTCGAGATACCGCGCGGCGGCGGCCAATCCGATCACCTGCGAGGTCATCGGGGTGCCCGCCTCGAAGCGCTGCGGGGCCGGCGCGTACGTGGTGGCCGCCATCGTGACCGTTTCGATCATCGACCCGCCGGTGAGAAACGGCGGCAGGGCGTCCAGCAGCTCGCGGCGGCCGTACAGCACGCCGATACCGTTGGGGCCCAACATCTTATGCCCGGAAAAGGCGGCGAAGTCGACGTCCAGGGCGTGCAGGTCGACCGGCTCGTGCGGAACGGACTGGCAGGCGTCCAGCACGGTCAGCGCGCCCACCGCCTTAGCGCGGGCGACGAACTCGGCCACCGGCGCCAGCGCGCCCGTCACGTTGGAATGATGGCTGAACGCAACGACTTTGACGCGTTCGTCGAGCTGCAGCGAGTTCAGGTCGATGCGGCCGTCGTCGGTCACGCCGTACCACTTGAGCGTCGCTCCGGTGCGCCGGGCCAGGTCCTGCCACGGGATCAGGTTGGCGTGATGTTCCAGTTCCGTGGTGACGATGACGTCCCCGGGACCTACCGCCCGGTCAAACCGGTTGTCCCCCAGCACATAGGAAACCAGGTTGAGCGACTCGGTGGCGTTCTTGGTGAACACCAGCTCTTGCGCGTGAGCGCCGACGAACGCCGCGATGTCGGCGCGGCCCTGCTCGTAGGCGTCGGTGGCCTCCTCCATCAGCTGATGCGCACCGCGGTGCACGCCGCCATTGGAGGTCAACAGAAACTCGCGCTCGGCGTCGAGTACCTGCAGCGGCCGCTGCGACGTCGCGCCGGAATCCAGGTACGCCAACTGATTTCCCCCGCGCATGATGCGCTTGAGGATCGGGAAATCGGCTCGGATGGCCGCGACGTCCAGCACGGTTACGCTCCGGCGGCCGCCGCTTGGGTGAAGCGGACGTACCCGTTCTGCTCCAGCTCGTCGGCCAGCTCCGATCCACCGGATTCGGCGATGCGACCGCCGACGAACACGTGCACGTGTTCCGGGTGGATGTAGCGCAGGATGCGGGTGTAGTGGGTGATCAGCAGGATGCCGCCGTGCTCGGCCTGCGCGTACCGGTTCACGCCGTCGCTGACCACGCGCAACGCGTCGACGTCCAGGCCGGAGTCGGTTTCGTCGAGGATCGCGATCTTGGGCTTGAGCAGTTCCAGCTGCAGGATCTCGTGGCGCTTCTTCTCGCCGCCGGAGAAGCCCTCGTTGACGCTGCGTTCGGCGAAGGCCGGATCGATTTCCAGGCTGGCCATCGCCGCCTTGACCTCTTTGACCCACAGCCGCAGCTTGGGCGCCTCACCGCGGATCGCCGTGGCCGCCGAGCGCAGGAAGTTCGACACCGAAACACCGGGCACCTCAACGGGATACTGCATGGCCAGGAACAGCCCGGCCCGCGCGCGTTCGTCGATGCTCATCGCCAGCACGTCCGCGCCGTCGAGCGTGATGGATCCCGAGGTGACCCGGTACTTGGGGTGGCCCGCGATCGCGTAGGACAGCGTGGACTTGCCGGACCCGTTGGGGCCCATCAGGGCATGTGTCTCACCGGATTTCACCGTCAGGTCGACGCCCTTGAGGATGGGGATCTCGTTCTCGCTGTCGCCCACGCTGACGTGCAGGTCGTTGATTTCCAATGTGGTCATAGGACTGTTGTTTTCTCCGTGACTTCCAGTTCGTGTTCGATGGCTGCGGTGAGGCGATCCCGAAGGTCCGGGACCGCGATCTTGGAGATGATCTCGCCGAAGAAACCGCGGACCACCAGCCGGCGGGCCTGGTCCTCCGGGATGCCGCGGGAGCGCAGGTAGAACAGCTGCTCGTCGTCGAAACGCCCGGTGGCGCTGGCGTGTCCGGCGCCGACGATCTCCCCGGTCTCGATCTCCAGGTTGGGCACCGAGTCGGCGCGCGCGCCGTCGGTCAGCACCAGGTTGCGGTTCACCTCGAAGGTGTCGGTGCCGGCGGCTTCGGCGCGGATCAGCACGTCGCCCACCCAGACGGTGTGCGCGTCGGGCCGCGCCGATTCCGGATCCCCTTGCAGCGCACCCTTGTACAGCACATTCGACCTGCAGTCGGGGTAGGCGTGGTCGACGAGCAACCGTGACTCGAGATGCTGTCCGTCGTCGGCGAAGTACAGGCCCAGCAACTCGGCGTCCCCGCCGGGGCCGGAGAACCGCGCGTTGGCCGACATCCGCACCACCTCACCACCCAGCGTGATGGTGACGTGCCGCAGGACCGCGTCCTTTCCCAGCCGCGCGTGATGCGCGCTGAGGTGAACGACGTCGTCGGCCCAGTCGGCGATCCACACGACGGTGAGCCGGGCGGCGTCGTCGACGACGAATTCGACATTGTCGGCGTAGGTTCCGCTGCCCCGATGGTCGATGACGACGACGGCCTCGCCCAGCTCGCCGACGCGGACCTGCAGATGCCCATAGGCCACCGCGCCCTCGCCGGGCCCGGTGACGGTGATGTTGACCGGTTCGGCGACCTGCGTGTCCCGCCCGACGGTGACCAGTGTCGCGGAGTTGAACGACGAGAATGCTTGGGCCGCAACGCGGTCGGCGGGCACGCCGCCCTGGCCGAGTCGCTCGTCGCCGCGGCGCGCGGTGTCCACCTGCACGCCCGGCTGCTGGCTCACCTCGATCGTGGCGCTGCCCGTGGCGCGCGCCGACCCGTCGTGCAGGCCACGCAGTCGCCGCAGCGGCGTGAATCGCCAGATCTCGTCGCGGCCGTGCGGGACCTCGAACGCGTCAACATCGAAGGAAGAGAACAACTCTCCCTTGTTCAGAACGGCCGTCATCCGACCGCGCCCTCCATCTGCAGCTCGATCAACCGGTTGAGCTCCAGCGCGTACTCCATCGGCAGCTCCTTGGCGATCGGCTCGACGAAGCCGCGCACCACCATCGCCATCGCCTCGTCCTCGGTCAGCCCGCGGCTCATCAGGTAGAACAGCTGGTTCTCGCTGACCTTGGACACGGTGGCCTCGTGGCCCATCGTCACGTCGTCCTCACGGATGTCGACGTACGGGTAGGTGTCGCTGCGGCTGATCGTATCGACCAGCAGCGCATCGCATTTCACGCTCGAGCGCGACCCGTGCGATCCCTTGTTCACCTGCACCAGGCCGCGGTAAGAGGTGCGGCCCCCGCCGCGCGCCACCGACTTGGAGACGATGTTGCTCGACGTGTTCGGTGCCAGGTGCAGCATCTTGGCGCCGGTGTCCTGGTGCTGGTCCTCGCCGGCGAACGCGATCGAGAGCACCTCGCCCTTGGCGTGCTCGCCGGTCATCCAGACGGCGGGGTACTTCATGGTCACCTTGGACCCGATGTTGCCGTCGACCCACTCCATCGTGGCGCCGGCCTCGGCCCGCGCCCGCTTGGTGACCAGGTTGTAGACGTTGTTCGACCAGTTCTGGATCGTGGTGTAACGGCAACGGCCACCGGGCTTTACGATGATCTCGACCACGGCGGAGTGCAGCGAATCGGACTTGTAAATGGGAGCAGTGCACCCCTCTATGTAGTGAACGTAAGCGTTCTCATCGACGATGATCAGCGTTCGCTCGAACTGGCCCATGTTCTCGGTGTTGATCCGGAAGTAGGCCTGCAGCGGGATGTCGACGTGCACGCCCGGCGGGACGTAGATGAACGACCCGCCACTCCACACCGCCGTGTTCAGGGCGGAGAACTTGTTGTCCCCGGCCGGGATCACCGTGCCGAAGTACTGCTGGAAGATCTCGGGGTGTTCACGCAGACCGGTGTCGGTGTCGAGGAAGATAACTCCTTGCTGCTCAAGGTCTTCCCGGATCTGGTGGTACACCACCTCGGAGTTGTGCACCACCAATCCTTCGGCAATGAAGTTATGCGGGCCGTCGACCTCGACGTCATAGACCGGCTCGACGGCGTACGGCTCGATTGACTTCACCCGCTCAAAGCCCAGCCAATCGTTGCAGTGGACCCGAATCGTGGTGCCGTGCGAGCTGT
Source organism: Mycobacterium conspicuum (assembly GCF_010730195.1). Lineage (NCBI taxonomy): Bacteria > Bacillati > Actinomycetota > Actinomycetes > Mycobacteriales > Mycobacteriaceae > Mycobacterium > Mycobacterium conspicuum. The sequence continues at coordinate 2,223,269 of NZ_AP022613.1, read as the reverse complement.
TTGACGAGTGCATGTAGCGACGCCGGCCGAAGCGGTCGGTCCGCTTCAGGTTGCGGCAGCCGAGCCGCTCGAAGTCCCCGGAAATGCCTAGCCGCCAAGCGATTTGGGTGCGCTCCGGTGCATGCCGGTAGGGCTGCGTGAACGACCACGGTCCAGCTGCGCGCAGACCGGACAGCTCGGCCAGTTCCCGTGCCTGATTGAGCAAAGGCTCGTTGGCGCACGTGAGCAGGATCGAACCGCTGCTTGCCGGCCCAACGTAGCCGTCGGCGTCGACCCATCCGCCGAGGAAGGCCAGGCGCTGCTCGACCGGAAGTTCGTAAACCCAGTCCGGGACGCGCTTGGTCAGCGAGAGTCCGCCGAAGCCCAGGGCCACGATCCACTCGGTCAGCGCCTTGGAGTTGACGACGATCCGGTACTCGTCGGCCTCGATGCAGCGGAGCCCAAACAGCTCCTTTACCACCCGAGTCACCTCGGCCCGCAAGGCAACATCGGTGGCCGGGATGGCGAGCTGCATCCGGTAGGTCTTCGTCGAGAGGTGCAGGTTGCCGTCGCCGATGTACAGGCCGAGCAGCCACATCAGGTCCACGGAGCTGGTCTCGGGTGCCACGAACCCAGCGATGGCGGGGAGGTTCTTGGCCGCGCCGAATTCGGGGACCTTTCGCGGCACGGCGATGAAGTCACCGGCCTTGATCTCCCCGACCGTGACCCAACGCCGCGCGTAGCGGGCACGCTGCCGTCCCTCCTTGCGCTCGTCGCGCAACACCAGCATGGGGTGGTTGTCGGTGGCACGAATGCTGCGCCGGGTGGTCTTCACGGCGTATGTCTGCCGGGTGTCCGTCTGCGCGGAAGCCTTAACGGGCGCAACCACGAAGCGCTCGGCACTCTCGTCGTAGGCGAATACCCGGTCGCCGAACGCGATCTCCTTGATGGGGACCTGACCGCGGTTGGCCGTCCACACCAGGGTGTCCCCGGCGAGGCATTCGTACTGCGCCGCTACGCCGGCGACCAACCGCTGCTTTTCCGCCTCGGGAATGCCCAGCCGGTCGTAGGTATTTTTGATGTCCTCCGGCAGATCGTCCCAACTGGCGGCCTGCTTTTCGGTCGACCGCACGAAGTACTTGATGTTGTCGAAGTCGATGCCCTCGAGGTTGGAGCCCCACGACGGCATCGGTTTGCGGTCGAAGATGCGCAGGGCCTTCAGCCGGGTCTGCAGCATCCAGTCGGGCTCGTTCTTCTTCGCCGAGATGTCGCGGACCACCGCCTCGGACAGCCCGCGCTGCGCGCTGGCGCCCGCGACGTCGGAGTCGGCCCAGCCGTAGCCGTAGCGGCCCAGGGAGGCGATCGCCTCTTCCTGGGTCAGGGCCTCGACGGGCTCGGTGACGGCCTTGCTGGCCTCGAGTGTCATCGGGATTCTCCTTAAGTGCTGGTGGTGGCCGGGCGCGGGCTGGGCGCCGGTGTCGGTGTTAGGGGGACGTGGGTGGTGCAGGCGCAGTCGCCGTTGACGATGGTCGCCAACCGCTGCACGTGGGTGCCGAGCACCTCGGCCATCGCCTGCTGCTCGGCCTCGCACAACTCCGGGAATTCCTCGGCGACATGCGACACCGGGCAGTGGTGCTGGCAGATCTGTACGCCGTGGATCGGCCCGCCCACCCGGGCGGTGGTGGCGACGTAACCGGCGTTGGTCAGCGCGCTGGCGACGCGTTCGGCGGCCGCCTCGACGTCGGCGTCCTCGGCGCTGTCGGCCGCCTGGACGCCGCCCAGGATCGCGTCCACCCGCCTGCGGGCGAACGCCTGAACCGCTTCCTCGCCGCCGATTTCCCGCAGCTGCCGCATGGCGGCGGCGGCCAGGTCGTCGTAGGAGTGGTCGAGCTTGGCCCGCCCGGCCGCGGTCAGCCGGAAACGTTTGGCCGGCCGCCCCCGTCCGGCCTGTTGCCATGACGCGGCGGGCAGCGCCTCGGCGTCGCCGGCCTCGATGAGCGCATCCAGATGGCGCCGCACGCCGGCGGGTGCCAGGCTCAGCCGGTCGCCGATCTCGCCGGCGGTGATCGATCCCGACTCCAGCAGCAAGCGCACGATGGCCTGACGGGTGTGACCGTCGGGAACACCGGCGCCAAAAACAGCCGCAGGAGTCTCAGGGATTTTCACAACACCAGTGTGACGCAATTCGTCCGATCGGTCCACCAAGGGTCCCTCAGTGTGACGACGGCTACGCCTGTGGCGCGCCGGGCTACGCTGCTGAGGATGTCAGCCCGCGAGCACACCCTGAGCTCGACGATCGCCAGCTTGCACGGCGACGAGCAGGCGGTGGGCTCCCCACTGAACGCCGCCGAGCTCACCGCGCTGCAGCGTACCCGGCTGTTCGGCGCCACCGGCACCGTCCTGATGGGGATCGGCGCCCTGGGCGCCGGGGCCAGACCCGTCGTGCAGGACCCCACCTTCGGGGTCCGGCTGCTCAACCTGCCGTCGCGGATCCAGACGGTGTCATTGACCATGACGACGACCGGCGCCGTCATGATGGCCCTGGCGTGGCTCATGCTGGGCCGATTCGCGCTGGGCAAACGGCGGATGTCGCGCGGCGAGTTGGACCGGACGCTGGCGTTGTGGACGCTGCCGCTGCTGATCGCGCCGCCGATGTACAGCAAGGACGTCTATTCGTATCTGGCGCAGAGCCAGATCTCGCTGCAGGGCCTCGACCCGTACAAGGTGGGGCCGGCCTCCGGCCTCGGGCTGGGCCACGTGTTCACGCTGTCGGTCCCCAGCCTGTGGCGCGAGACCCCGGCCCCCTACGGCCCGCTGTTCTTGTGGATCGGTCGCGGGATCTCGGCGCTGACCGGGCAAAACATCGTCGCCGCCGTGCTGTGCCACCGGCTGGTGGTGCTGATCGGGGTCGGGTTGATCGTGTGGGCCACCCCGCGGCTGGCGCGGCGCTGCGGCGTGGCCGAGGTCAGCGCGCTGTGGCTGGGGGCGGCCAATCCGCTGCTGATCATGCATCTGGTCGCCGGCATCCACAACGAGGCGCTGATGATGGGACTGATGCTGGCCGGCGCCGAATTCGCGCTGCGCGGGATCTGCAGTATGAAAGCACCCCGGCTGTGGCCGTCATCGTGGCGCCGGCTGGGCCCGGACTGGGAACCGTTGGGCATGCTGCTGGCCGGTTCGATCCTGATCATCCTGTCGTCGCAGGTGAAACTGCCGTCGCTGCTGGCACTGGGTTTCGTCGGGATGGCGCTGGCCTACCGCTGCGGGGGCACGCTGCGGGCGCTGCTGCTGGTGGGCACCGGGATGACGGCGCTGTCGCTGGCGGTGATGGCGCTGGTCGGCTGGGCCAGCGGGTGCGGGTTGGGCTGGATCTACACGCTGGGCACCGCCAACGTGGTGCGCAGCTGGATGTCGCCGCCGACCCTGCTGGCGCTGGGCACCGGGCAGGTAGGCATCCTGCTGGGTTTGGGCGATCACACCACCGCGGTGCTGTCGCTGACGCGTGGCATGGGCGTGCTGATCATCATGGTGATGGTCGTCTGGCTGCTGCTGGCCGTGTTCCGCGGCCGGCTGCACCCGATCGGCGGCCTGGGTGTCGCGCTGGGCATCTGCGTGCTGCTGTTTCCCGTCGTGCAGCCCTGGTATCTGTTGTGGGCGATCATTCCGCTGGCCGCGTGGGCGACCCGCCCCGGTTTCCGGATGGCGGCGATCATCATCACGCTGGTCGTCGGCATCTTCGGCCCGACCGCCAACGGCGACCGCTTCGCTTTGTTCCAGATCGTGGATGCGACCGTGGCCAGCACCATCATCGTGGTGATGCTCATCGCGGCGACCTACCACTACCTGCCGTGGCGGCAGCTGCCGGCCGAAACCCCGGACGCCGCGCCCGGTACGCCGCTGCCGCCGGTGTCCCAACCGGCCACCCCTCATCCCGAGGCGACGCCTGACGCCTACGCTGATTCCACGTGAGCCCCTCCGACGTGGTCGTACAGCTGCGCGGGGTGTGCAAGCGGTACGGGTCCACGACGGCTGTCGCTGATTTCGATCTCGAGGTCCATGCCGCCGAGGTGTTCGCCCTGCTGGGCCCCAACGGCGCCGGAAAGACCACCACGGTCGAGATGTGCGAGGGGTTCGTCCGTCCGGACGCCGGCACCATCGAGGTGCTGGGGCTGGATCCGATCACCGACAACGCTCGGCTGCGCGCACGCATCGGCGTGATGCTGCAGGGCGGCGGCGGCTACCCCGCGGCCCGCGCCGGCGAAATGCTGAACCTGGTGGCCTCCTACGCCGCCGATCCGCTGGATCCGCAGTGGCTGCTGGACACCCTGGGCCTCACCGAGGCCGCCCGCACCACCTATCGCCGGCTGTCCGGCGGTCAGCAGCAACGGCTGGCGCTGGCCTGCGCGCTGGTCGGGCGCCCGGAATTGGTGTTCCTCGACGAGCCCACGGCGGGGATGGATGCCCACGCCCGGCTGCTGGTGTGGGAATTGATCGACGCGCTGCGCCGCGACGGCGTGACGGTGGTGCTGACCACCCACCAGCTCAAGGAGGCCGAGGAACTCGCCGACCGGCTGATCATCATCGACCACGGCGTCACGGTGGCCGCGGGAACGCCGTCGGAGTTGATGCGCTCCGGCGCCAAAGGCCAGCTGCGGTTCACCGCGCCACCGCGACTGGACCTGTCCCTGCTGGCCGCCGCGCTGCCGGAGGACTACCGGGCCCGCGAGCTGACGCCGGGCGAGTACCTGGTGGAAGGCGCCGTCGACCCGCAGGTGCTGGCGACCGTCACGGCGTGGTGCGCGCAGATCGACGTGCTCGCCACCGACCTGCGCGTCGAGCAACGCAGCCTCGAGGATGTGTTCCTGGATCTGACCGGCAGGAAGTTGCGGTAATGACCGAGACATTCCCCGCGGGCACCTTCGCCCCGGACCCGCGCCCGAGTTCCGTGCGCCGGATGCTGGCCGCGCAGTTCGGCCTGGAGTTGAAGCTGCTGCTGCGCAACGGCGAGCAACTGCTGCTCACCATGTTCATCCCGATCACACTGCTGGTCGGGCTGACGCTGTTGCCGTTCGGGTCGTTCGGCCACAACCGGGCGGCGACGTTCGTTCCGGTGATCATGGCGCTGGCGGTGATCTCCACCGCGTTCACCGGCCAGGCGATCGCGGTGGCGTTCGACCGCCGCTACGGCGCCTTGAAGCGGCTCGGCGCCACCCCGTTGCCGGTGTGGGGGATCATCGCCGGCAAGTCGCTGGCCGTCGTCTTTACGGTGTTCCTGCAGTCAATCATCTTGGGCGCCATCGGGTTTGGGCTCGGTTGGCGGCCGGCGTTGGCGGCGCTGGCGCTGGGCGCGCTGGTGATTGCGTTGGGCACCGCGGCCTTCGCGGCGCTCGGCCTGCTGCTCGGCGGCACCCTGAAGGCCGAGATCGTGCTCGCGGTCGCGAACCTGCTGTGGTTCGTGTTCGCCGGGTTCGGCGCGCTGACCGTCGACACGAGCATGATCCCGAAGGCGGTGAAGTGGGCGGCCCGCGTGACACCGTCCGGCGCCCTGACCGAGGCGCTGTCGCAGGCGATGAGCCTGTCGGTGGACTGGTTCGGGGTCGCGGTGCTGGCGGTGTGGGGCGCGGTGGCGGCGCTGGCCGCGATGCGCTGGTTCCGCTTCACCTGAGGCCGTCTGGGCCGCGAGCGGAACGTCACTGCGAAATTCCACGCGCTTTTTCGCGGCCCGGTTACGCTCGCGGTCGAGAGCCCTACTACGGGGTGTAGTTTTCGTTCCCTTACGATCGGGCGGTGGCTTTGCGACGGTTGGTGGACCTGCTGCCCAACCCGAGCCTGCGCGCCCAGCGGGTGATCGCCGCGCTCGTCATCCTCACCCAGGGTGGGATCGCCGTCACCGGGGCGATTGTCCGCGTCACCGCGTCGGGCCTGGGCTGTCCGACCTGGCCGCAATGCTTTCCGGGCAGCTTCACCCCGGTCGCCGTCGCCGAGGTGCCGCGAATCCACCAGGCCGTCGAGTTCGGCAATCGGATGATCACCTTCGCCGTTGTCATCGCCGCGGCGCTGGCCGTGCTGGCGGTGACCCGGGTACGCCGGCGCACGGAGGTGCTGGTCTACGCCTGGCTGATGCCGCTCTCCACCGTGGTGCAGGCGGTGATCGGCGGCATCACGGTGCGCACCGGACTGCTGTGGTGGACGGTCGCCATTCACCTGCTGGCGTCGATGACGATGGTGTGGCTGTCGGTGCTGCTCTACGTCAAGGTGGGCGAGCCCGACGATGCAGTGGTGCACGCCCGCGTGGCCAGGCCGCTGCGCGCGCTGACGGTGCTGAGCGCGGTGGACCTGGCGGCGGTGCTGGTGACCGGCACGCTGGTCACCGCGGCGGGCCCGCACGCGGGCGACCGCAGCCCGAGCCGCACGGTGCCGCGGCTGAAGGTCGAGATCACCACCCTGGTGCATGCGCATTCGTCACTGCTGATCGCCTACGGGGCGCTGCTGGTGGGCCTGGGCGCCGGCCTGCTGGCGGTCGGTGCCGCCCGGGCGATCCTGATTCGCCTCGGTGTGCTGCTGGCGCTGGTGGCCGCGCAAGCCGCCGTCGGGACCGCGCAGTACTACACCGGGGTTCCCGCCGCCCTGGTCGCCCTCCACGTCGCCGGCGCGGCCGCGTGCACGGCGGCGACGGCCGCGCTATGGGCCTCGATGCGAGAGCGGACCCAGCCCGAGCCGCTCGCACGCTGACTCCACGGCCAGCGCGAATTCGCGCTGGGCAAGGTCGCGGGTGTCGGCGTCCAACCGTCGCCAGCCCAGCGACGGGTCCACAAGTTGCAGGTCCACCACCCGGTTACCGCTCAGATGCACTCGCGCGCAAAGCAACTCGGCCGGATCCGCTGCGGCGGCGGCCAACGCGGCGGCGCCAACGTCCCAGAGCTCGAAATCAGGTTCGGGCGGGAACGCGTGGGACGGCTTGCCGCCCAAGAAGATCAGCACCGTATCGGGGGCCGAATCGGCCGCCTGGACGAACACGCTGTGCTTGGCGCCGGCGATATACGCGGCGGCCGCGGACCGTTCGCCAAACCGCCGGGTGCCGGTGCCGACGGTCGGGCCGACGAACACATCGCCGTGGCGCGGCAGTCGGGCCCGCTCGCCCGGCGCGACGACCTCGCCGGGCACCGTCGGCACCCCGCGGTCCGTGAGATCGGTCACGTAGCGCCGGTCGGCGTTCCAGGCGACGACGGCGGGCGGATTCAGTAGGTTGGCCACGCCGGTGGTCCAGGCCAGGAACTCGTCGAGCCGGTCGGCGTAGTCGTGGGTGGCCCGCAGTATCACCAGGTGCGCGCCCGCGATCTCGGGGTCGTCCCACGACAACCAGCGCGCCTGCAGACCGCGCCGGCGCAGGGCCGTGACCAGACCGGCGTCATCGGCGTCACCGCCGGCGCGCCGCGGACATCCCGCCAGCACGATGCGGGGATGGAAGACGTCCGGCCGGGCAAGCTTCATGCCCGGGCATGATAACCAGATGCACGCAATCGAAATCACCGAAACCGGCGGTCCCGAAGTCCTGCGTTACGTCGAGACGGCGCAACCCACGCCCGGGCAAGGCGAGGTGCTGATCAAGACCGAGGCCATCGGTGTCAACTTCATCGACACCTATTTCCGCGAGGGCAAATATCCGCGTCAGCTGCCCTTCATTCTCGGCTCGGAAGCCTGCGGCACGATCTCCGCCGTCGGTGACGGAGTCGACGGCTTCCGCGTGGGCGAACGCGTCGTGAGCGCGGCGGCCAACGGTGGCTATGCCGAATTCGTCACTGCCCCAGCGATTTTGACGGCGACGGTGCCAGACGGCGTCACCTCCGAGGTGGCGGCTTCGGTGTTGCTCAAGGGCCTGACCGCGCACTACCTGGTGAAGTCGGTGTATCCCGTGCAAACCGGCGACGCGGTGCTGGTGCATGCCGGCGCCGGCGGCGTGGGTCTGATCCTGACGCAGTGGGCGCATCTGCTCGGGGCGCGGGTCATCACCACGGTGTCGACGCCGGAAAAGGAACGACTGTCGCGGCAGGCCGGCGCCGACGAGGTGCTCCCCTACCCCGACCATCCCGATGGGGCCGCCGAGTTCGGCCAGCGGATTCGCGCGCTGACCGGGGGCGCCGGAGTTGCCGTGGTGTACGACGGGGTGGGCGCCACCACTTTCGATGCCAGCCTGGCCAGCCTGGCCATCCGCGGGACTTTGGCGCTGTTCGGCGCGTCCAGCGGGCCGGTTCCGCCGGTGGATCCCCAGCGCCTCAACGCGGCCGGGTCGGTGTTCCTCACCCGGCCCGCGCTGGTTCACTTCATGCGCACCGCACAGGAATTCAGCTGGCGGGCCGACGAATTGTTCGAAGCCGTCGCGGGCGGGGACATCAGCATCGAGGTCGGCGGACGCTATCCACTCTCCGACGCGGCGCGGGCGCACGAGGATCTGCAGGGCCGCCGGACCAGTGGCTCGCTGGTGTTATTGCCGTAGTCGGCGGTCCGTGCCGGACGCGCCAATTGAGTGCGAACTGAGGGCTTTCGGTGTGAATTGAGGGCGGGGGTTTCTGCCGGATCTAGAACAGCGTCGGCAACCCGATCGCGGAGTCGACCGCCAACGCGCAGAACACCAGCGCCAGATAGTTATTCGACTGCAGGAACAGCCGCAGCGGCTTGACCGGTTCGCCGACGCGCACGCCCGCGTAGAGCTGGTGGGCCATCGTCAGGAACCACGCGCCGGCCAGCGCCGCGACCGCGGCGTAGAGCCAGCCCGTCGCCAGCGCCAGCACGAGCGTCGCCAGCACCGTCAGCCAGGTGTAGACGAGGATCTGCTTGGTGACCTGACGCTCGGTCGCCACCGCCGGCAACATCGGGACACCGGCCGCCTGATAGTCCTCCTTGTACCGCATCGCCAGGGCCCAGGTGTGCGGCGGCGTCCAGAAGAAGATGATCGCGAACATCGCCACCGCCGGCCAGCCGATGGTGTCGGTCACCGCCGACCACCCGATCATCACCGGCATGCAGCCGGCCGCACCGCCCCACACCACGTTTTGCGGAGTCCGGCGCTTGAGCAACAGCGTGTAGATGAACACGTAGAACGCGACGGTCCCGAGGGCCAGCAGGCCGGACAACAGGTTGGTCGTCCACCACAGCCAGCAGAACGAGCCCGCGGTCATCGCCAGCCCCAGCACCAACGCGTTGCGCGTGGGCACCGCCGCGCGGGCCAGCGGCCGCCGCGCGGTGCGCTTCATCAGCTTGTCGATGTCGGCGTCGGCCACACAGTTGAGGGTGTTGGCGCCGCCGGCGGCCAATATCCCGCCGATCAGCGTGTTGAGGATCAGCAGCGGGTCCACGTGGCCGCGGTCGGCGAGCAGCATCGCGGGGATCGCGGTGACCAACAGCAGCTCGATCACCCGGGGTTTGGTCAGCGCCAGATACGCCAGCACGGTGCCACGTACTCGGCTCGGCACTCGGGTCAGCGCGAGGCGCCCACCAACGCTCACGCAATAACTCCCTCGGGTTTCCAGCAGCGCGCCAGCATCTACTACGCACGATGGTAGACCGCCCGCGCTCGGTCGAGGGCCCCGAGGGTCTATTTTTCAGACGCGCACGCCTGGGTAACCAAAATCAAGCCCTGCGGAAGCTGGCTCTGCGGCACTAGGGTGAGATTGATCAGCTGGACGACCTGAGGAATGAGCCCGAAGGACTGATTCGTGACCACACTCGAAGAGATCTCTGCGCTGACCCAAGCCCACCACCCCGACGACTGGACCGACATCGATTCGGCTGCGGTCGACACCATTCGGGTGCTGGCCGCCGACGCCGTGCAGAAAGTCGGCAACGGTCATCCCGGGACCGCGATGAGCCTGGCCCCGTTGGCCTACACGCTGTTTCAGCGCACCATGCGGCACGATCCGAGCGACACCCACTGGTTGGGCCGCGACCGGTTCGTGCTCTCGGCCGGGCACAGCAGCCTGACCCTGTACCTGCAGCTCTACCTCGGCGGCTTCGGTCTCGAACTGTCCGACATCGAGTCGCTGCGCACCTGGGGATCCAAGACGCCCGGGCACCCGGAATTCCGACACACCAAGGGCGTCGAGATCACCACCGGGCCCCTCGGCCAGGGTTTGGCCTCGGCGGTCGGCATGGCGATGGCGTCGCGCTACGAGCGCGGCCTGTTCGACCCGGACGCGGCCCCCGGCGAAAGCCCATTCGACCATCACATCTACGTGATCGCTTCCGACGGCGACATCGAGGAGGGCGTGACCTCGGAGGCGTCGTCGCTGGCGGCCGTCCAGCAGCTGGGCAACCTCATCGTGTTCTACGACCACAACCAGATCTCGATCGAGGACGACACCAACATCGCGCTGTGCGAGGACACCGCCGCGCGCTATCGCGCGTACGGCTGGCACGTGCAGGAGGTGGAGGGCGGCGAGAACGTCGTCGGCATCGAGGAGGCGATCGCCAACGCCAAGGCCGCCACCGACCGGCCGTCATTCATCTCGTTGCGCACCATCATCGGCTACCCGGCACCGAAGTTGATGAACACCGGCAAGGCGCACGGCGCGGCGCTCGGCGACGAAGAGGTCGCGGCGGTCAAGAAGATCCTCGGGTTCGATCCCGACAAGACGTTCGAGGTGCGCGACGACGTCATCGCCCACACGCGCAAGCTGGTGCAGCGCGGCAAGGAAGCCCACGAGAAATGGCAACCGGAGTTCGAGGCGTGGGCGCAGCGTGAGCCCGAGCGCAAGGCGCTGCTTGACCGGTTGACCGCGGAGAAGCTGCCCGACGGCTGGGACGCCGACGTGCCGCACTGGGAGCCCGGCTCCGACCCGATCGCCACCCGGAAGGCGTCCAACGGGGTGCTCGACGCGGTCGGCCCGAAGCTGCCCGAACTGTGGGGTGGTTCAGCCGACCTGGCCGGCAGCACCAACACCACCATCAAGGGCGCGGATTCCTTTGGCCCACCGTCGATCTCGACGAAGGACTACACGGCGCACTGGTATGGCCGCACGCTGCATTTCGGCGTTCGCGAACACGCCATGGGGTCGATCCTGTCCGGCATCGTGTTGCACGGCCCCACCCGCGCCTACGGCGCCACGTTTCTGCAGTTCTCCGACTACATGCGTCCCGCGGTGCGGCTGGCGTCGCTGATGGACATCGACACCATCTATGTGTGGACGCACGATTCGATCGGGCTCGGCGAGGACGGCCCGACCCATCAGCCCATCGAGCACCTGTCGGCGTTGCGGGCCATCCCCAACCTGTCGGTGGTGCGCCCGGCCGACGCCAACGAGACTGCCTACGCCTGGCGCACCATCCTGGCCCGCGGCAACGGCAGCGGGCCGGTCGGTCTGATCCTGACCCGACAGAACGTACCGGTGCTGCAGGGTACCGACTTCGAGGGCGTCGGCCGCGGCGGCTACATCCTGGGTGACAGCGACCCCGATGAGGAACCCGACGTCATCTTGATCGGTACGGGCTCCGAGGTGCAGCTCGCGGTCGAAGCGCAGAAGTTGTTGGCGGACAAGGACATTCTGGCTCGGGTGGTGTCGATGCCGTGCGTGGAATGGTTCGAGTCGCAGCCCGAGGACTACCGCGACAGCGTGCTGCCCCCGACCGTGTCGGCGCGGGTGGCCGTCGAGGCCGGCGTGGCGCAATCCTGGCACAAACTGGTCGGCGACACCGGAAAGATCGTGTCGATCGAGCACTACGGCGAATCCGCCGACTACAAGACGTTGTTCCGTGAATACGGCTTCACCGCCGAAGCCGTCGCTGCCGCCGCGGAACAGGTAGTCGACAACTGAGAAAAGGTGATTCAGATGACCCAGAACCCTAACCTCGCGGCGTTGAGCAAGGCTGGAGTGTCCGTTTGGCTCGACGACTTGTCGCGTCAGCGAATGGATTCGGGCAATTTGCAGGAGCTGATCGACACCAAGAGTGTCGTCGGCGTGACCACGAACCCGTCCATCTTCCAGAAGGCGTTCGCCGAAGGCGACACCTACGACCCGCAGATCGCCGAGCTGGCCGCCCGGGGTGCCGACGTGGACGCCACCGTCCGCACCATCACCACCGACGACGTGCGCCGGGGCTGCGACGTGCTCAAGCCCCAGTGGGAGGCATCCGACGGCGTCGACGGCCGGGTGTCCATCGAGGTCGACCCGCGATTGGCGGCCGAGACGGACAAGACCGTCGCGCAGGCGGTGGAACTGTGGAAGATTGTCGACCGGCCGAACCTGTTCATCAAGATCCCGGCCACCAAGGCCGGCCTGCCGGCCATCACCTCCGTTCTCGCGGAAGGGATTTCGGTCAACGTCACGCTCATCTTCTCCGTCGAGCGTCACCGCCAGGTGATGGACGCCTACCTGGCGGGACTGGAGAAGGCGCGCGAGGCTGGCCACGACCTGTCCAAGATCCATTCGGTGGCATCGTTTTTCGTGTCCCGGGTGGACACCGAGATCGACAAGCGGCTGGAGAAGATCGGCTCCGAGGACGCTCTCGGGTTGCGCGGTCGGGCCGGTGTCGCGAACGCCCGGCTGGCCTACGCGGCCTACCAGGAAGTATTCGAGGGCGGCGAGCGCTACCAGGCGTTGAAGGCCGACGGCGCCCGGGTGCAGCGTCCGCTGTGGGCCTCCACCGGCGTCAAGAACCCCGACTACTCCGACACGCTCTATGTCACCGAGCTGGTCGCACCCAACACGGTCAACACCATGCCGGAGAAGACAATTGACGCCGTTGCCGACCACGGCGAGATCAAGGGCGACACCGTCACCGGCACCGCTTCGGCCGCCCAGGAAGTCTTCGACAAACTGGAGGCGGTGGGCATCGACCTGACCGACGTCTTCAAGGTGTTGGAGAACGAGGGTGTGGACAAGTTCGTGGAGTCCTGGACCGAGCTGCTCGAGGAAACGCAGAAGCAACTGAGCTCGTCTGACAAATGAGCCCGGCCAGCTCCGCGGGCGCCGGCCAATGGCACAACCCGTTGCGAGACAAAGAGGACAAGCGGCTCCCCCGAATCGCCGGCCCGTGCGCCATGGTGCTTTTCGGTGTCACCGGCGACCTCGCCCACAAAAAGGTGGTCCCGGCCGTCTACGACCTGGCCAACCGCGGGTTGCTGCCACCGAGCTTCTCCCTCGTGGGCTTCGCGCGTCGCGACTGGGATCACGACGCGTTCGCCCAGGTGATTCTTGACGACGTCAAGCAGGGCTGCCGCACCCCGTTTCGCCAAACGGTCTGGGAACGGCTGGCCGACGGATTGCGTTTTGTGCGAGGCGCTTTCGACGACGACGACGCGTTCGCGCGGCTGGCCGAGACGTTGGAAAAGCTGGACGCTGAGCGCGGCATCGGCGGGAATCACGTCTTCTACCTGGCGATCCCGCCGAAGTCGTTTCCCGTGGTGTGCGAACAGCTGCACTCCTCCGGGCTGGCCCGCCCGCAGGAAGACCGGTGGAGCCGGGTGGTCATCGAGAAGCCCTTCGGGCATGACCTGAAGAGCGCGTGCGACCTCAACCATGTGGTCAACTCCGTCTTCCCGGAGGAGTCGGTGTTCCGGATCGACCACTACCTGGGCAAGGAGACGGTGCAGAACATCTTGGCGCTGCGCTTCGCCAACCAGTTCTGGGATCCGATCTGGAACGCGCACTACGTCGATCACGTGCAGATCACCATGGCCGAAGACATCGGCCTCGGCGGGCGCGCCGGGTATTACGACGGCATCGGCGCCGCCCGCGACGTCATCCAGAACCACCTGATGCAACTGCTGGCGCTCACCGCGATGGAAGAGCCGGTGAGCTTCAACCCGAAGGCGTTGCAGTCCGAGAAGATCAAGGTGCTGTCGGCCACCCAACTCGCCGAACCGCTCGACGAGACCACCAGCCGCGGCCAATACGCGGCCGGATGGCAGGGTGGCGAAAAGGTGGTCGGCCTGCTTGACGAAGAGGGCTTCGCCAAGGACTCCACCACCGAAACGTTCGCCGCAATCACTTTGGAAGTCGACACCCGCCGCTGGGCCGGTGTGCCGTTCTACCTGCGAACCGGAAAACGGTTGGGCCGCAGGGTAACCGAGATCGCGCTGGTCTTCAAGCGCGCGCCACATCTACCGTTCGACGCCACCATGACCGACGAACTCGGCGCCAATGCCCTGGTGATCCGGGTGCAGCCCGACGAAGGGATCACCCTGCGGTTCGGCTCCAAGGTCCCGGGCAGCACGATGGAGGTCCGCGACGTCAACATGGACTTCTCCTACGGGTCGGCGTTCACCGAAGATTCGCCCGAGGCGTATGAGCGGCTGATCCTGGACGTGCTGCTGGGCGAGCCCTCCCTGTTCCCGGTGAACGAGGAGGTCGAATTGGCTTGGCAAATACTCGATCCCGTCCTCGACCACTGGGCCGCGCACGGCAAGCCCGACCCGTACGAATCGGGTACCTGGGGTCCCGAGTCGGCCGTCGAAATGTTGCGCCGCACCGGCCGGGAGTGGCGGCGGCCATGAAAGTCAACCTGCTGGACACCAGCACCACCGCGGTCAACAAGAAGCTCGACGAGCTGCGCGAAGAGGCGGGCGTCGTCACCATGGGTCGAGTGGGGACGCTGATCATCAAGTGCGACAACCAGACCCTGCTCGAGGAGTCGATCGAGGCCGCCAACGGCGCCAGCCACGAACACCCCAGCCGGGTCATCGCGGTGACGGGTGTTGACGCGGATTCCGACGACGTCCGGCTGGACGCCCAGGTCCGGGTCGGCGGTGATGCCGGCGCCGGGGAGGTGGTGGCGTTGCGGCTGACCGGGCAGCTGGCCGGCCACGCCGACAGCGTCGTCATACCGTTCCTGCTGCCCGACATCCCGGTGGTGGTGTGGTGGCCCGACGTGGCCCCGCCAGCGCCCGCGCAAGATCCGTTGGGCAAGTTGGCCATTCGGCGAATTACCGACGCGACCAACGCCGACGACCCACTGTCGGCGATCAAGAATCGACTGCCCGGATACACACCGGGCGACACGGATCTGGCGTGGGCCCGCATCACCTATTGGCGCGCGCTGCTGACATCTTCGCTCGACCAGCGTCCGTACGAGCCGATCGATTCGGCGCTGGTATCCGGTTTGCGCAATGAGCCCGCGCTCGACGTCATGGCGGGCTGGCTGGCCAGCCGGATCGACGGCCCGGTGCGGCGGGTGGTCGGTGAGCTCAAGGTCGAGCTGGAGCGCAAGACCGAGACCATCACCCTGAGCCGGCCGCAGGAGGGAACCACGGCGACCCTGAGCCGGACGGGCAAGCCGGACGCCCTGGTTCCGTTGGCGCGCAGGGAAACTCGTGAGTGTCTGGCCGAAGACATGCGGCGATTGGACGCGGATGAGGTTTACCACGCCGCGCTGGGAGGAATAAGCAAGGTGCAGTACGCATGACCGTCAATGTTGAGACATTCGAAAACAGTGAACTGTTGGCGGAGTCCGCCGGCAAACGATTGATCGAGACCATCCACACCGCCGTCGCGGAGCGGGGGCAGGCATTGATCGTGCTGACCGGCGGCGGCAACGGCAACGCGTTGATGCGCTACCTCGGCACCCACGGGCAACAGATCGACTGGACACGGGTGCATCTGTTCTGGGGCGACGAGCGCTATGTTCCCGAAGACGACGACGAGCGCAACTACAAGCAGGCGCGGGAGGCGTTGCTCGATCACATCGACATCCCGGCGAGCAACGTGCACGCGATGCCCGCCAGCGACGGTGAATTCGGCGCCGATCTGGCCGCCGCGGCCCTGGCCTACGAGCAGCTGTTGGCCGCCAACGCCGAACCCGGCCAACGCACGCCGAATTTCGATGTCCACCTGCTCGGGATGGGCCCCGAGGGCCACATCAACTCGCTGTTCCCGGACACCCCGGCCGTGCGCGAGACGGCCAGGATGGTGGTCGCGGTCGAAGACTCCCCCAAGCCTCCACCGCTGCGCATCACGTTGACGCTGCCCGCCGTCCAGCGTTCCCGCGAGGTCTGGCTGATGGTGTCCGGCGCGGCGAAAGCCGAAGCGGCCGCGGCCGCGATCGGCGGTGCCGACCCCGTTTCCATCCCCGCCGCCGGGGCCATTGGGACACAGACCACGCTGTGGCTACTGGACAAGGAGGCCGCTGGGCGTCTTCTCGATCAGTCCAGCTAGCGCCATAATGGCCGACATGGCAGACAGAACCGTGCGCAACGGCCCGGAGCGCAGCCGCATCAAGACAATCACCAAGGCCGCGCTCAACGCCGACAAGACGGTCGAGCAGGTTGAGGATGTCCTCGACGGCCTGAGCAGCACCCTGACCGAGCTGAGCAGCTCGCTCGCGGCCCTCAACGCGACGGTCGAACGCATGGAGAGCGGCCTGGACCACCTGGATGGCACCCTGTCCAGCCTGGACGAGCTGGCCAAGCGGCTCATCGTGCTGGTCGAGCCGATCGAGACCATCGTGGCGACGGTCATCTCCCCGATCTCGGTCACCGAGAACGCGGTGCGCGGGGTATTCGACAGGCTGCGCAACCGCACCGTGCAGTAGATCGTGACCGACGCCCCCGGTGCCGGCTCAGTGGTGCCGACCCCGCCCTTCGCCGAGGGCACCGGGCTGCCGTGGGATATACCCGTCGGCGATGCCGTCGCCGCGATCGCCGCGGCACGGGCACGTTACGGCGACACGTTCGTCGTGCAAAGCGGCGGCGACCGCTACCTGTTCACGTTCTCGCCGACCGGCGTCGAATCGTTCTACGCGCTCACCGAGGAGACCGCCAGCAAGGGCGTCGCCGACTACCTCATGCTGCGGCGCAAGCTTCCCGACGAGATCTTCGCCGGACGCCGCACCCTGCCGAACACGTTGTTTCGTCGCGACGACGTGTCTTCCTACCTGGCCAACCTGGACCTGGCGCTGGAACAGACCGTCGCCGAGCTGGGACGAGCCGGTTCTGTGGACGTCTTCGATCTCACCCGGCGGCTCGGTCACCGGATGGGACTGGCCTCGTGGGCCGGACCCGGATCGGCCGAGGGCGAGCCATTTGAGCGTCTGGTGCGCGCCCTCGACACCCTGGACGGCTCGGAATCGTTCGTGCACCCCGACCGGATGGCGGCCGTCGCCGCGAGCGACAAACGCGAGGAGCGGGCCGCGTTGGACGAGATCACCGAGATCGTTGCGGCCGCCGTGCACCGCTACGACGACGGCGACCGGGACGGGCACGCGCTCTTCGGCCGGATCGTCGACGCCTGGACTTCTGAGTCATCCGAGCGGGTGCGCGGGATCGCGTTCGACATCGCGCTGATTCACATCGCCTCCATGTCGAACTTGGCCGCCGCGCTTGGCTGGGCGTTTGTCGACCTACTCGAGCATCCGCCGGCGCTAGATCGAGTCCGTATGGGCGACAACGGTTTTGCGCAGCGCTGTGCGCTGGAATCGACGCGGTTGGCGCAGCGCTCCATCATGACTCGCACGGTGCTGTCGACGGTCGACTTCGACGACGGTGAGGTCACCTACCGGGTGTCACCCGGCTGGAACATTGCCACCCTGCTGCCCTTGCTCAACACGTCGGCCGCGCCGGGCCTGGAAGCGTGGGATCCCGATCGCTGGACCCGCCACCGGCTGACCGAGCCGCATACCCTTCCGTCGCCGATGCTGGTGACGGCCTTCGGGCACGGGCGGCATTCGTGTCCGGCACAACCGTTTTCGCTGCAAGCCATGACGGCCGCGACCACCCGGCTGCTCCGCGAGTACCGGATGACACCGCGCTGGACGGCGCATCCGCTGCCAGTGCCGGCCCAGATCGGCGGCGTGGCGCGGGCGGCCGGGCCGTGTCCGGTGGAGTACCTGATCGCAGCGGGCTGACCTGTTGGTTTGCCGTCGGCCGGGACTTGTCGGTGGTGGCTGCTTTGATGGCGGTATGTCGTTGACCGCTTCTGCTGACACCGTGGAGATGATCCCGAAGGATCGTCTTGCGGCGTTGTTTGAGGAGTTGGCGGAGTTGTGTGGTCAACGCAATGCGATTGATGGGCGCATCGTGCAGATCGCCGCCGAGCTCGATGGTCGCCAGTTGTGGGGGATGACCGGGGCGCGGTCGCTGGCGGCGGTGATGGCCTGGAAGACCGGCTGCTCACCGGCCAATGCGCGCACCGTGGCCACCATCGCCGAGCGGTTGGAGGAGTTTCCACGCTGCGCTCAAGCTTTGAGCGAGGGCCGGCTGTCGCTGGATCAGGTCGGGGTGATCGCCGCGCGCGCGGGGCAGGGATCCGATGAGCACTACGCGCAGCTGGCCGCGGTGGCCACGGTGACCCAGTTGCGCACCGCGGTCAAACTCGAACCGCGACCCGACCCCGGCCCCGCGCCCGAGCCCGATCTGCGGCCGTCGATCACCAAGACCTTTTCTGATCAACGATTCAGCTATTGGCGGATCAAGCTAGGGAATCTGGAGGCGGCGACATTCGACGCCGCGCTGGCCTCGCACCGTGAGGCGCTGGTCGCGCAGTGGAAACGCGACCACGGCGGCGACGACGACGATAATGACGATGCGCGCGCCGGCGAGGAGAGGCCGCCGTTGCCGAGCACCGGGGAGGCGTTCATGCACCTGGTCGAGGCGGGCTGGGATGTGGAGGCGGCCCGCCGCCCGCACGGGCAGCACACCACCGTGGTGGTGCACGTCGATGTGCAGCAGAAAGCCGCGGCCCTGCATTTGGGTCCGCTGCTGTCGGATGCCGAACGCCAGGAACTGACCTGCGATGCCACCTGCGAGGTCTGGTTCGAACGCGACGGCAACGTCATCGGCGCCGGGCGCACCACCCGGGTGATCAACCGCCGGCTGCGCCGCGCCCTCGAACACCGCCACCCGACCTGCGCGGTGCCCGGTTGCGGCGCCACCCGCGGTCTGCATGCGCACCACATCCAGCATTGGGAAGACGGCGGCCCCACCGAGCCGCACAATCTGGTGCTGGTCTGTCCGTACCACCATCGGCTGCATCACCGCGGCCTGATCAGGATCAGCGGACCCGCCGACGCCCTGACCGTCACCGACCACACCGGCCAACTACTCAGCCCAGGATCACTGGCGCGACCACCCACCCAACCCCCACCCGCGGTCCCGCCCTGCCGCGGACCCCTCGGCGAACGCGCCGACTGGTGGTGGTACACACCCTTCCAACCCCAACCACCACCAAGCAATAACTAGACCTGGCGAGCGGGGTCAGTCGCGCTAGCCGCTGTTCCGCAGCGCGCTGGCCAGCCCGTTCATCGTCAGCAGGATGCCGCGCTGCACCAGTTCGTCGTCGTCGCCCGACCGGTAGCGTCGCAGCAGTTCCACCTGAAGGTGGTTGAGCGGCTCCAGGTACGGGAAGCGGTTGAACACCGAACGGGCCAGCGCCGGGTTGTCGGCCAGCAGGTCGTCATGTCCGGTGATGAGTTTATGCATCGCGATGGTGCGCCGGTGCTCGTCGACGATCTTGTCAAACACCCTGCGCCGCAACGCTTCATCGGACACCAACTCGGCGTAGCGGGCCGCGAGACCCAGGTCGCTCTTGGCCAGCACCTGCGCCATGTTGGAGAGCACGCTGCGGAAGAACGGCCAGCGCTCGTACAGCTCGTGCAGGATCTCCACCCGGTCGCTTTCGCTTTCCGGACCCGCCGCGATCCACTGCTCAAACGCCGACCCGGTGCCATACCAGCCGGGGAGCATGACCCGCGACTGGCTCCACGCCAGCACCCACGGGATGGCGCGCAGGTCGGCGATCGACTCGGTGGGCTTGCGTGAGCTCGGCCGGCTGCCAATGTTGAGCGATCCGATTTCGCTGACCGGCGTCGACGCCTTGAAGTACTCGACGAAACCCGGTGTGTCGTGCACTAATTCGCGATAGTCGCGATGCGCCAGGGCGGCCACCTCGTCGAGGACGGCGTAGGCGGGCTCCGCGATGTCGCCGAGGCCTTCCACATCCAGCAGCGTGGATTCCAGCGTGGCCGCCACCAAACTTTCCAGATTTCGCCGCGCCAATTCCGGCTCGGCGTATTTGGCCGCGATGATCTCGCCCTGTTCGGTGAGCCGCAGCGAGCCGTTGACCGCTCCCGGCGGCTGGGCCAGGATGGCCTGGTAGCTCGGGCCGCCCCCGCGGCCGACGGTGCCGCCGCGACCGTGGAAGAGCCGCAACCGGATTCCGGTTTTGCGGGCCACTTCGGCCAGGGCGAGCTCGGCCTGATACACCGCCCAGCTCGCGGCCAGATACCCGCCGTCCTTGTTGGAGTCGGAGTAGCCCAGCATCACCTCTTGCGAGTCGCCGCGCGCGGTGACCAGCGCCCGGTACAGCGGTAGTTCCAGCATCGCGTGCAGGATCGCGGCGCCATTGCGCAGGTCGTCGATCGTCTCGAACAGCGGCGAGATGCCCACCGGCGTATAGGGTTCCGAATTCGAGACGTCCAGCAGGCCAACCTCTTTCAACAGGATCGCGGCCTCCAAGACGTCCGACACCGACTGGCACATCGAGATGACGTAGTTGGGCACCGCGGCGGGACCGTAGCGCGCGACCGCATGCGCTGCGGCCTCGACCACGCTCAACTCCTGGTGAGCCAGCTCCGACAACCGCGCGCGATCGCTGAGCAGCGGGCGCCGCGTGCCCAATTCGGCCGCCAGTAGCTCGACCCGCTCGTCCTCGGACAGCGACGCGTAGTCCGGATGCACCCCGGCCCACGCCAGCAGTTCGGCGATCACCTGTTCGTGCACCTCGGAGTTTTGCCGCAGGTCCAGCCCGCTCAGATGAAACCCGAAGACTCCGACGCCTTCTCGCAGCAGCGCCAGTCGATCATCGGCGATCAGCGCGCCGCCATGCGTCCGCAGCGAGACGTCGATGGCGTCGAGATCGGCCCCCAGTTCGGCCGGCGCGTCATACGGAGGCAGGCCCAGGTCAAGCCGGTGCTGGGGTTGCTCGTCCAAGATCTGGGCAGCGGTTGCGGTGAGCCGGGCGCGGATGGCTCGCAACGCTCGCCGGTACGGCTCGTCGAGGTGGACGCCATCGGGGCAGGCGTCGGCCAGCGCGGTCACCTCGGCGGTGACGGTGACCAGCCGCGCCGACATTGACAGCTCTTGTTCAAGGTCGGTGAGCTCGGCGAGGTAGCGGGATAGCGCCGTGAATGCGGCGCTGCCGGTGGCCAACCGGACCACCTCGGCCGTGACGTTGGGGTTGCCGTCGCGGTCGCCGCCGATCCAGGACCCGGGCCGCACGATGGGCTCGGCGAGCAGTTCGGTGCCTGGCCAGCGGGCACGCAACGCCTCCCGCACTTCGGCGTTGACCTTGGGGATCACCTCGAACAACGCGGCCGGGTAATAGCGCAGCCCGACGGCGATCTCGTCGGAGATTTTCAACCGGGACAGCCGAATCAGCGCGGTCTGCCACAGCGTCAGCACTTGACGGCGCAACTCCAATTCGATGCTGCGGCCGTCGTCGGTCTCGCTGTGCCCCTCCGCGCGCAGCCGCATCAGCTGCGTGATCCGGTGCTGGGTGACGAAGACGGTGCGCCGGCGGGTCTCGGTGGGGTGCGCGGTGATGACCGGGGAAACCAGCGCGCCTCTCAGGGCGTCGGTGACGGTGGCCGAATCTAGTTCTGCCCGATCGAGTTTCGCGTAGGTCGCGGCCAGGCTGCTGTCTTGTGGTGGCTCGCCGGCCTCGACGTGGATGCCGCGGCGCCGCTCCCGGTGGATGTCCTCGGCGACGTTGGCCAGCAGGGCGAAATGGCTGAACGCGCGGATGATCGGGATCGCCAGGTGGATGTCGATCCCATCGAACATGGCCGACATCTGGGCCCGATCGATCTCGGAGCGCCGCACCCGAAACGCCTCCACCCGGGCACGCTCGACGAGATCGAACACCTCGTCGCCGTTCTGCTCGCGCACGGTGTCACCGAGGATCGTGCCCAGCAGTCGGATGTCGGCGCGCATCGGTTCGGTCGCTTTGCGACCGACCTGCGTGCGCTGCACGGCACCGATTGGTTCGAGTGCGGGATCCGATGCCTCAGCCATGCATCCCAGTATCGGGGCGGATCGCGTAGTCCGCCCGCCGTGGCAGGGCGCCCAGCCGTGTCTAGAATCAGGCGATAAGTCTAGAATCTAGACATGGCGCTAAGCATCAAAGATTCCGAAGCCGACCGGCTGGCCAGGGAACTCGCCGCTCGCACGGGCGAGACCTTGACCCAAGCCGTCGTGGTCGCGTTGCGGGAGCGACTCGCCCGCGAGACCGGGCGCGCCAAGCCCATCGCGCTGCGCGAGGAGCTGGCCGCCATCCGGCGCCGCTGCGCGGCCTTGCCTATCCTCGACAGCCGCGCTGCGGACGAGATTCTCGGTTACGACGACGCTGGGTTGCCCGGCGCATGGTGATCGACACTTCGGCGTTGGTCGCGATGCTCACCGACGAGCCCGAGGCAGAGCATCTGGAATTAGCCGTAGAGACAGACCAGGTCCGGCTGATGTCGGTGGCGTCATATGTGGAAACGGCGATCGTGATCGAGACGCGCTTCGGTGATCCCGGGGGGCGCGAGCTGGATTTGTGGCTACATCGTGCAGCGGTCGACCTGGTCAACGTCGATTCAGACCAAGCGGACATCGCCCGGGTCGCCTACCGCACGTACGGCAAGGGCCGGCACCGCGCCGGTCTGAACTATGGCGAGTGCTTCTCTTACGCCCTGGCGAAGATTAGTGGCCAACCCCTGCTTTTTAAGGGAGATGACTTCGCGCACACCGATATTCGCGTTGTTTCAGCGGTACTTGATGAGCAGGGCAACGCCGATGATGCAGACCAGCCAGATGCCGGTGATGAATAACGTCAGCCGGTCCAGGTTCTTTTCCACCACCGTTGATCCGGACAGGCTCGACTGCACACCGCCGCCGAACAGGGTCGACAGGCCGCCGCCCTTGGCACGGTGCAGCAGCACCAGCAGCACCACCAGGATGCTGGTCACGACCAGGGTGATCTGCAGGCCCAATTGCATGACGTGCAGTTTACCGGCAACGCGCCGGCATCACGGGAGCGGCCCACCGGCGGCGATGGCCGCCAGCGTGGCGAACTCCTCGCCGTCCAGCGACGCTCCCCCGACCAAGCCGCCGTCGACGTCGTCCTGGGCGACGATCTCGCCGACGTTTTTCGCGTTCACCGAGCCGCCGTAGAGCACCCGGACGGTGTCGGCGATCTTCGGCGAGGACAGGGACGCCAGCCCCGTGCGGATTGCCCCGCACACCTCCTGAGCGTCCGACGCACTGGCCACCCGTCCGGTTCCGATCGCCCAGACCGGCTCGTAGGCGATGACGACGTTGCCGATCTGCTCGGCCGACAACCCGGCCAGCGAGCCACGCAGCTGTTGCTCGCAGTGGCTGACGTGCTCGCCGGCCTCGCGGACCTCGAGGTGCTCGCCGATGCAGATGATGGGAGTCAGCTCGTGCTTGAGGGCGGCGGCGGCCTTGGCGGCCACCAGCGCGTCGTCCTCGTTGTGGTAGGTGCGCCGCTCGGAGTGCCCGACGACGACGAAGCTGCAGCCTAGCTTGGACAGGAACGCACCGCTGATGTCACCGGTGTAGGCGCCGGACTCGTGCTGCGAAAGGTCTTGAGCGCCATAGGTCAACCGCAGCTTGTCGCCGTCGACGAGGGTCTGCACGCTGCGCAGGTTGGTGAATGGCGGCAGGACCGTGACGTCGACCTTGTCGTAGTACTTGTCCGGCAACGCGAACGCGATCTTTTGCACCAGCGCGATCGCCTCGAAGTGGTTGAGGTTCATCTTCCAGTTGCCGGCGATCAGCGGTTTGCGGCTCACGCGTCTCCTTCTGGTTGTTCGCGGCCGAGCACCTCGATGCCCGGCAGCGTTTTGCCCTCAAGGTATTCCAGCGATGCCCCGCCGCCGGTGGAGATGTGCGAAAACGCGTCCTCCGGGATTTTCAGCGCGCGGACCGCGGCGGCGGAGTCGCCGCCACCGACGACACTGAACGCGCCCTTGCCGGTCGCCGCGACGATCGCCTCGGCGACACCTTGGGTGCCGGCCGCATAGGCCGGGAACTCGAACACACCCATCGGCCCGTTCCAGAAGATGGTCTTGGCGTTGGCCAGCAACGCGGCGAACCGCTTCACCGAGCCCGGGCCGATGTCCAGACCCATCAGCCCGTCGGGAATCGCGTTGGCGGCCACGAACTGTGGCGGCGAGTCGGCGGCGAAGTTCTCGGTCACCACGATGTCGCCCGGGAGCCGCAGCACGTCGGCGTAGGTGTCCAGCAGGTTGCGGCAGGTCTCGATCATGTGCTCTTCGAGCAGTGATTTGCCCACCGAATACCCCTGTGCGGCAAGGAAGGTGAAGCACATGCCGCCGCCGATGACGATGCTGTCGGCCTTGGTCGCCAGCGACTCGATCACCCCGAGCTTGTCGGACACCTTCGATCCGCCGAGCACGACGGCGTAGGGCCGCTCGGTGGAACTGGTCAGCTGTTCCAGCACCCGTATCTCGTCGGCGACCAAGGTGCCCGCGTAGTGCGGCAAGAGTGCGGCGACGTCGTACACCGAGGCCTGCTTGCGGTGCACCACGCCGAAGCCGTCAGAAACGAAAGCTCCTCCGGGCGAGACTAATTCGGCAAGCTGGCGGGCCAGGGCAAGCCGCTCGGAGTCGTCCTTGCTGGTTTCGCGGGGGTCGAAGCGGATGTTTTCCAGCAGCAGAATGTCGCCGTCGGTCAACCCTTCGGCGCGGGCCAGCGCGTCGGTGCCGACGACGTCACCGGCCAGCTGAACGTGTTGTCCCAGTTGCTCACTCAGCGCGGCGGCGACCGGCGCCAACGAATACTTGGGGGCGGGGCCATCTTTGGGACGCCCCAGGTGCGCGGTGACCACCACCCTTGCCCCGCCGTCCAGGAGCGCCTTCAAGGTAGGCACCGATGCCGTGATGCGGCCAGCGTCGGTGATGCTGCCGGCGTCGTCAAGCGGGACGTTCAGGTCCGAGCGGACCAACACGCCGCGGCCCGAAACACCCTGCGACAGAAGCTCCTTGAGGGTATGAACGGCCACGATTAGAGCGACTTGCCGACCAGCGCCACCAGGTCAACGAGGCGGTTGGAGTAGCCCCATTCGTTGTCGTACCACGACACGATCTTGGCCTGGTTGTCGATCACCTTGGTCAGACCGGAGTCGAAGATCGAGCTGTGCGGATCGGTGACAATGTCGCTGGAGACGATCGGCGCGTCGTAGTACTTGAGGACGCCCTTCATCGGGCCTTCGGCGGCGGCCTTCATCGCGGCGTTGATCTGCTCGGCGGTGGCCGACTTGGACAACTCCGCGGTGAGGTCGGTCACCGACCCGGTGGGAATCGGCACCCGCAGCGCGTAACCGTCGAGCTTGCCCTTGAGGTGCGGCAGCACCAGCCCGATGGCCTTGGCGGCGCCGGTGGAGGTGGGCACGATGTTCAGCGCGGCGGCGCGGGCGCGGCGCAGGTCCTTGTGCGGCCCGTCCTGCAGGTTCTGGTCCTGGGTGTAGGCGTGGATGGTGGTCATCAGGCCCCGGACGATGCCGAACTCGTCGTCGAGCACCTTGGCCACCGGGGCGAGACAGTTCGTGGTGCACGAGGCGTTGGAGATGATGTTCTGGCTGCCGTCGTACTTGTCGTCGTTGACGCCCAGCACGATCGTGATGTCCTCGTCGGTGGCGGGCGCGGAGATGATCACCTTCTTGGCGCCGGCGTCGAGATGCCCCTTGGCCTTGGCCGCGTTGGTGAACAGGCCGGTGGATTCGACTACCACGTCGACGCCGAGGTCGCCCCACGGCAGTGCCGCCGGCCCCTCGCGGACCTCGAGTGCCTTGATTTTCGCCGGACCGACGACGATGGTGTCCTCGCCTTCCAGGCTCACGTCGTGGGGCAGCCGGCCCAGGATCGAGTCGAATTTGAGCAGGTGCGCCAGCGTGCTGTTGTCAGTGATGTCGTTGACGGCGATCACTTCGATGTCCGCGGCGCCCTGCTCCTGCTGAGCCAATAACGCCCGGTAGAAGTTACGTCCGATGCGACCGAAGCCGTTGATGCCTACCCGGACCGTCACTCGTCTCTCCCTCGTTCTTTCTGGGGTTTTTGCCGCTGGCTGATGAACTGCTCGTGATCAGCCTAGATCAGTAGCAACCGACCGTCGCTCGGCCGTCTCGCGAGTGCCCAAAAATAGGGGCAGAAGTGGTTGAAGGGCATCGATGGGCGCTTGTAGCAGCCCGCCGATGCCCTTCTAGTTCGTAAGCCTAAGTGAATACCCGACGTTCGCGCGGGTGAAACTTCGAATGTGGTAAGCGCCACAGCGTCGGGCCCGTGTGATCGCGGATACAGCAGCTCAGGCGGCGGTAACCGGCGCATGTCTCCTTTGTATCGGTTCTATAAGCGCCGAACTGTCGCACGTGCAATAGAAACCACCAGCCATACATTCGACACGACTGCGGCACGGCTGATCGCGGAAGAGTTGAAGGAGCGGCGTTGATGAGGGCCTTTGATCGGTTCAGCATCAAGGTAGTTGGCATCGCGGGTTTGTGCGGCGCCGCTATAGCGTTGAGCCCCGACGCGGCGGCTGCACCCCCGATAAAGACCGGCGGCGCGGTTGCCTGTGTCCAAGGGATGTCGGGCGAAGCGGGAGCGCCGGCGGTCGGAGGACCGGGAGGACCGGGAGCCGCTGGAGCAGCGGGTGCCGCAGGGGGCGCGGCGGCCGGAGGCGTGCCCGCGGCCGGCGGCCCATCCGGCGCCGCAGCTGGAGCGCCGACTGCCGGAAGCCCCGCCGCGACGTGCCGGTGCACGTACCCCTCAGGCGCCGGTGGACCCGGCGGCGCAGGCGGAGCCGGCGGCGGTGCCGCGGGCCCAGGCGGACCAGCGGGCGCGGGCGGACCAGCGGGCGCGGGCGGGCCGGCGGGCCCCGGCGGTCCGGTGACTGCCGGCGAGGTATGTGGCGCCGGCGCGCCGGTGACCCCCATGGCTGGTGTGGTTCCGGTCGTGGTGCCCGGGCCGGTCGCGGGCGGCGCACCCATCCCGGTCGGCGCACCCATCCCGGTCGGCGCACCCATCCCGGTCGGCGCACCCATCCCCGTCGGCGCACCCATCCCGGTCGGCGCACCCATCCCCGTCGGCGCACCCATCCCGGTCGGCGCACCCATCCCGGTCGGCGCACCCATCCCCGTCGGTGCACCCATCCCCGTCGGCGCACCGGTGCCCGTCGGCGCTCCGCTGATCGCGCTCGGACCGGCGGGCGTGCCGGTGCTGGCCGGTGCCGGCGTGGGCGCCGCGCCGGCCGCCGCGCCCATCACCGACATGTCCGGTGGGATCGGCGCCAAGGATGCGCCGACGGGTCCGCCCCCGACCGGTGCGCCCACGCCCGGACAGCCGATTCCGGCCGGCCCCGCCGGGGCGCACTGACGCTCAGTCGCGTCGCCTGCGCAGCCACCGCAAAGCCGATGCGGCGGCGTGATATCCGCACAGCCCGTGGATGCCCGCGCCCGGCGGCGTGGACTGCGAGCACAGGTAGACGCCCGGCACGCCGGTGGCATAAGGGTTCAGCGCCACCCGCGGCCGGAAGGGGAACTGCAACCCGTCGTTGGCTCCGCCGATGATGTCGCCGCCGATGTTGTTGGGGTTGTAGGCGGCTAGCTCGGCGGTGCTCTTGCTCACGGTCGCGATCACGCGGTCGCGGAACCCCGGCGCGAAGCGCTCGATCTGATCGACGACGGCGCCGGTGGCGTCGCCATCGTAGCCGAACGGCACGTGCGCGTAGGACCAGATCGGGTTGATGTTGCCCGCCGAGCGGGACGGATCGGCCAGGTACTGCTGGCCGACGAGCACGAAGGGACGTCGCACCATAATCCCTTGTGCGCGTTGACGTTCGGTGTCCGCGGTCTCGGCGAACGTCCCGCCGAGATGGACCGTGCCCGCGCGGGCACAGTCGGGATTCGTCCACGGGATGTCGCCCTCGATGGCGAAGTCAACCTTGAACGCCGAGGATCCCTCGCGGTAGCGCTGATAGGACCGCTTAATCCGCGCGGGCATGGCGTCGCCGTAGATCGACAGCGCCGCCGCGGGACTCAGGTCGAGCATGACAATGTCGGCAGCCGGGATGTCGCGCCGGCTGGTGACCGTCACCCCGGTGGTGATGGCGCCGCCGTGCGCGTTCAGCGCGGCGGCCAGGGCCGCGATGATCGACCCGGAGCCGCCCTCGGCGACCGGCCAGCCGTAGCGGTGCCCGCCGGCCAGGAACATCAGGCCGAGCGCCGCGGTGAGCGGCCGATCCAGCCGGGTGAACATGTGCGCGGCCGCTCCGCCGAGAATGCCGCGTGCCTGCTCGGTACGAAACCAGCGGGCCATCATCGTGGCCGGCAGCAGGGCGCGCGGACCGAACGCCGCGAGGCGGAGCGGGTGGCGCGGAACGTTGATCACCGGACGAAGCAAATCCTGTGCCAGCTGGTCGAATCCGGCCGCCAGGTCACCGACGGCCAGCCGCCAGCGCGTTCGGTCGGGTCCCATGCCCGCGGCCGTCTGATCGACCGACCGGTACAGCACGCCGGCGGTCCCGTCGTCGAGCGGGTGCGCGCAGTCGACCTCCGGCCATTTCCAGACCAGCCCGTGGCGCTGCAGGTCGATCTCCTTCCAGAACGGCGAACCGACACCCATGGGATGAGCCGCCGAGCAGTGGTCGTGGATGAGCCCGGGCACCGTCAGCTCACCCGAGCGCGCTCCCCCGCCGATCGTGTCGCGCGCCTCCAGCACCTGCACGTCGATACCGTTGCGCGCCAGATGAATCGCCGCGGCCAGGCCATTGGGCCCGGCGCCCACGACGACCGCGTTGGTCAACGGGCCCCGCGTGCGGCGCGGGTCCTGGTGACGTGGACGGGGAACTCGTCACCAGGCTCGGGCCACGGCTGGCGGCTCAGCATGTCCTTGACGTGGACGTAGCCCGCCTCGATCAAGCCGGTCTTGGCGTCCAGGATGCGATACCACTGCCGCTGCGTCTGAATCGGTTGACCCTCAAGGACGATGACGCGCAGGTCGCCATCCTCGAAGTGGCAGCGCCACTGCACCGCTTCGAGTAACTGCTCGTTGTGCAGGTGGCCTTCGCCGAAGTTCCAGCCGACCAGGGGTCCGGCGACCACCTCGCCCTCGCGCACGCTGTAGTCGGCCTCGTTGGGGATCGCGCGGGGCAACAATCCGTTGAGGGCCCTGCCGTGCGTGTGCATCGCGCGGAACGCCGCGACCTTGTCGGACATCATCTCGGCGGTCGCCCGTCCGTAGAGCTTGGTCAGCTGA
Source organism: Mycobacterium conspicuum (assembly GCF_010730195.1). Taxonomy (NCBI): domain Bacteria; kingdom Bacillati; phylum Actinomycetota; class Actinomycetes; order Mycobacteriales; family Mycobacteriaceae; genus Mycobacterium; species Mycobacterium conspicuum. The sequence goes on along the minus strand of NZ_AP022613.1, from coordinate 2,194,034 downwards.
TTAATAACCAGCGCAGAGCTTTTCACGATGTCGGCTTCGATCTTGTCCTCGACGCCCGCCCGGAAGCACCACACGCTGGTGGCCCAGTTACCCGCGTAGTAGCGCATCGCCGGCAGAAACGAAATCTTTTCGGGGAACAGGTTTCCCAGGATCGCGACCGCGACCGCGGCGATCAGCAGGGCCAGCAGCAGCGGTGACCGAAGGTCGACGGCGCGAATCGCACCGTAATGCCCGAACAGATAAAACAGCGAGAAGATGAAAAAGACGTTCCACTCCAACGGAACTCCCATCGGCAGGTTCGACAGGATGTTGAGGTGGAAGAGCACCATGAAACCGATCAGGAACCACCGCCACGGTTGATCGCCGGCGACGAAGACCAGCACGGTCGGCACCAGGAATTCCGCCGTGGTGCCGCCGACGTGGGCCATCAGTTTCGGCAACAGGGAGGGGCGCAGGTCGTTCACGGGATCCAGGTAGAGCATGTGCTTGACCGGAGTAAACAGCTTGCTGCGCAGCAGCGCGTTGTTACTCGTCATCACCGCCACGACGTACGGGAAATGGTGGTTGAGCTTCGACGTCGCCGCCCCCCACCACAGGAACAGCATGACGATCTTGAAGGCCGCCACCTGGTCGGGAATGAACGGGAAGAAGAACACGAACAGCTTCAGCCAGTAGTGCTCGCCGCGCGCGGCCAGGAAGATGGTCTTGTCACGCAAACCCAACAGCGCCAGGGCGACGATCGTCGGGATGACCAGCACGGGGTCGATCACGCCCACGTCGCCGGCCTCGGTGACCGGCCCGCCCGTGCCACCTGACCCCAGCGCCCATACCCCGCTGATCAAGACGACGGCATACAGGACGACATCAACGACGGTCCGGGAATCACCGCGGGTGAACGGGACCTGGTCCGGCCATGCCGGAAGCCGAATTGTCTTGGGCCGCAACCAATAAAGGAAGCCGCCGATCGGCGGGATGAATCGTCCGGTGAGCGGACCCGATCCGCAGCCGAACCCGGTGACCTCGAACAGCAGCGTGAAGATAATGAACTTCTGGTGCACGATCGGCTGTGTCCACCAGTCGGCGATCCGGCTCAGGCCGCCCAGGCCGGGGGTGAGCGAGATGATCGCGGCGGGGACGGCGACGTAGAGGGCGATCTTGATCAGGTACAGCAGATAGACCGCGTACGGCGTCCCGAATCCGTGCTCGGCCCAGTGCCGGCTCACCACCTGCAGTCGCTTCGCCCGGGGCAAGGTGGGCCAGGTGTCGTGGTCGACATCCGGAAGTACGGGTGACATGAATCCCATGGCGGCCTCGTTTCCAGATTCCAGGTGAGAAACCGGTTGGCCGATTCAATGTATCGCGCCCGGTCGGCGAATTGATCGCACGGACCGGGTCACCGGAAGCGCGCCGCGAAAAATGCTGCGGCAGCACCCGTTCCCGCTAGCGCACGGGCCGCACGCGCGGCGGAACCCGGAATCGCCTCCCCAGGTTGTCGATGAGGTCCGCGACGGTGCGGCGGTCCTGTTCCGCCGTCAGGGTCAGCTGCCGATGGCGGCGGACGTCGTGGAGGTTGCCGCAAGCTTCGGCGGCCGCGATGGCCTTCTGATGGGCATCGATCCGCTGCTCAATCGCCTGGCGGCTCTGGATGAGCAGCCGCAGGAAGTACTCGGCCTGCCGATCGTCGGGCGTGGCGGCCGGGTTCGGCGACGACGACTTCCCTTGCGGGACAGGGACTGCCCGAGCGTGGGGCGTGCCCAGACGGGGCGAAGAGGCATTCCGATCGAACGTGCCGTTCAACCTGCGCTCGGCGGCGACTCGGGCACCCTGCGACCGGTGGGCTTCAGTCGGGGCGGGCGTCATATTGCCTCTTTCAGGGGGGTCGGGTGCGCGGCGGAAAGAACGATAGCGCACCCGCGCGGCCGGCAAAAGCTGCGTCCACGCCTGCGTTCAAAACCTCGCTTCATGCGAACGGCGAATGACCAACCAGCAAACGCCAACGGTCCGCCGCGCAGGCCGCACACCCGCGTCAGCACGGGATACCGCGTAGCCCTAGCAATGTAGAAAGGGCGGTCTTGCAGGGCAATTGCCGTCCCTATAGATTTGCTCGAAGCACTAGCCGTCGATCGGCGGGCCCGGTTATCATCACCGACCATGAAACGCAGTGTGAACGTGGCCTTCACAACGTTCACTGCAGGGTTCACCGCAGGGTTCGCCGCAGCGGCCCTGCTTGCGCCGGTCGCACACGCCGACCCGGTCGTCCCGGAACCCGGCGTCGCGTGCGGCGGATCGGCCGGAGTGATGGACGGCGTGCAAACGTTCTCACCGCAACACGAAGTCCTGGAGTGCGTCAAAGGCATCCCGGTGTTCGTGTGGCAGCACCGCGACGACATCCAACGGCCCGCAGTCGCCTGGTTTACCTACGGGCCGGCCGCGACATTGACCAGGAATGATGTCGTGGAGGGCACCAGGTGGACCGGCTACGAACGGGGCGCCGACTGCGCGGAGGAACAAACCCACATCGCGGGCGGGGCACCGGCGACGCAGGCGACCACCGGCGACAACACACTGGATTTCACGGTGGTCCCCGACATGGCCACCATGACACTGCACGGCGTGTGCATCTGGCGCGAGGACGACTCCTAACCGGCGGCCCGGGCGCGCTGGTTACCATCGAACACGTCCACGCCGCACTGGGGTGCGTCCAAAGCCGCCGCGAAGCCGTTAGGGAGCCTGGTGACCGACAGCGACACGGAAGACGCCGGCGACGCTGGTGACATAGCCAAATTCGATCCCGGCTTGACCCAACGCATGATCGGCGTGCTGCGCCCGATCCTGAAGAGCTACTTCCGGTCCGAGGTGCGCGGCCTGGATTGCTTCCCGCCCGGCGGGGCGCTGGTGGTCGGCAACCACTCCGGCGGCATGTTCCCGATGGACGTGCCGATCTTCAGCGTCGACTTCTACGACAAGTTCGGCTATGACCGGCCGGTCTACACGCTCAGCCACGACATCCTGTTCATGGGTCCCACCGGACCATTCTTCAGGCGTACCGGCTACATCCGGGCCGACCGCGCCAACGCCGCCAAAGCTTTGCGCTCCGGCGGCGTGGTGATCGTGTTCCCCGGCGGCGACTACGACGCATACCGACCCACGCTGGCGCAGAACGAGATCGACTTCAACGGGCGCAAGGGATACGTCCGCACCGCGATCGAAGCCGGTGTGCCGATCGTGCCCGCGGTATCCATCGGCGGACAGGAAACGCAGCTCTACCTGTCGCGCGGCACGTGGCTGGCGCGCCGGCTGGGCTTAAAACGCTTGCTGCGCAGCGACATTCTGCCGCTGTCGTTCGGATTTCCGTTCGGGTTCAGCGCGGCGGTCCCGCCCAACCTGCCGCTGCCCACCAAGATCGTGACGCAGGTGCTGGAACCGATCGACATCACCGCCCGATTCGGCGAGGACCCCGACGTCGACGAGGTCGACGAGCACGTCCGGTCGGTGATGCAACGGCGCCTCAAAGAGCTTGCCCGCCAACGCCGTTTCCCGATACTCGGCTGAGTGATGGCTCCTGCACCAGGTCGGATCGGACGAGCGCTCGGCATCGTCGGCACGCTGGCGCGCGCGGGCATGATCGCGCCGATGCGCCCCGACCGCTACCTGAAGATGGCGGCCGCGATGCGGCGCGAAGGCATGGGCATGACCGTCGGCTTCGCGAGTGCGGCGCAGCGCTGCCCGCACCGTCCCGCGCTTATCGACGAACTGGGCACGCTGACCTGGTGCCAGCTCGACGAGCGGATCAACGCGCTGGCGTCGGCGTTACAACGGCTACCGACCGGTCAGCCGAAGGTGATCGGCGTGATGTGCCGCAATCACCGCGGTTTCGTCGAGGCCGTGGTGGCGTCCAGCCGGATCGGCTCCGACGTCGTGCTGCTCAACACGTCGTTCGCCGGCCCCGCGATGGCCGACGTGGTCAACCGTGAAGCCGTCGAGGCCGTCATCTACGACGAGGAGTTCACCGAGACGGTGGACCGCGCGCTGGCCGACAAACCCGACGCCACTCGCATCCTGGCCTGGACTGACACGCCGCACGAGCTGACCGTCGAGAAGCTGATCGCCGGCCACACCGGTCAGCGGCCCGAGCGCACCGGCGCCGCGCCCGTCAAGGGCAGGATGATCCTGCTGACCTCCGGCACTACCGGATCTCCCAAGGGCGCCAAGCAATCTGGCGGCGGCGCCGGCATCGGCACGCTCAAGGCGATCCTGGACCGCACACCGTGGCGGGCCGAGGAAACGATCGTGATCGTCGCGCCGATGTTCCACGCGTGGGGCTTCTCGCAGCTGATCTTCGCCGCGTCGATGGCCTGCACCGTGGTGACTCGGCGCAAGTTCGACCCGGAAGCCACCCTGGATCTGATCGACCGCCACCGCGCGACGGGCCTTGCGGTGGTTCCGGTGATGTTCGACCGGATCATGGACCTGCCCGCCGAGGTTCGAAACCGTTACAGCGGACGCTCATTGCGCTTCGCGGCGGCGTCGGGCTCGCGGATGCGGCCCGATGTCGTCATCGCGTTCATGGACCAGTTCGGCGACGTGATCTACAACAACTACAACGCCACTGAGGCGGGCATGATCGCCACCGCGACGCCGGCCGACCTGCGCGCGGCCCCCGACACCGCGGGCCGACCCGCCGGCGGCACCGAAATCCGCATCCTGGACCCCGAATTCAACGAGGTCCCGACCGGGGAGGTCGGCAGCATCTACGTCCGCAACGACACTCAATTCGACGGCTACACCACCGGTGCCACCAAAGACTTTCATGCCGGCTTCATGTCCTCCGGCGACGTCGGCTACCTCGACGAGGCCGGTCGACTGTTCGTGGTGGGCCGCGACGACGAGATGATCGTGTCGGGCGGTGAGAACGTCTACCCGATCGAGGTGGAGAAGATGCTGGCGTCGCACCCCGAGGTGGCCGAAGCCGCGGTGATCGGCGTCGACGATGAGCAGTACGGCCAGCGCCTCGCCGCGTTCGTGGTGCTCGAACCCGGCGGGTCCGCCACGCCCGCTGCCCTCAAGCAGCACGTCCGGGACAACCTGGCCAACTACAAGGTGCCGCGCGAGATAGTGGTTGTCGACGAACTTCCCCGCGGCAGCACCGGCAAGGTGCTGCGCAACGAACTTAAGGCCAGGGTGACCGGTTGATGCGATACCAACGATTGTGGCGCCAGATCAGAAAGCCCCGGCCGCTGACGCGCGCCGCGTTAGAACTGCTCAACGCCGCCAACGGATTGCACCCAATCAGCCGCAACCCGTACGTCTCCGTGTACGAATTCTGGTCCGGCTGGCCGACATCGGAGGTGCCGCAGCTTTACCTCGCCGCCTCCGTGCTGGATGCGGTGCGCCGAGGCCGTCGCGGCGATTTCGCCGGACCGAAAGGGAAGGCGGCACTGGCCCTGACGGCCGCGTCGTGGGCGGTGCTGGGCGCGATCCGATACCTCGGTGCGACCACCCCGGGCCCGGTGCTGGAGGCCGGGCTGACCGAAGAGCTCGGAGCCGACTACGCCGACGAACTCAGCAAGCTGCCCAGCCAGCCGACGCGCAGGGGTCGGCGCAATCTGCCGATGCGCACCTACATGTCACGCCGACTGTATGTCGACAAGACCAACGTCGTCTCCTACGGCCCGCACGGGCGCGCCAACCGGGCCGACATCTGGCGCCGGCGCGACCTGCCGCGTGACGGCAAGGCGCCGGTGCTGCTGCAGGTGCCCGGCGGCGCGTGGGTGATCGGGATGCGTCGCCCGCAGGCCTATCCGTTGATGGGCCACCTGGCCGCCCGCGGCTGGATATGCGTGTCGATCGGGTATCGGGTTTCCCCGCTGCACACCTGGCCCGACCACATCGTCGACGTCAAGCGCGCCTTGGCCTGGGTGAAAGAGAACATCGCGCGCTACGGCGGCGACCCCGACTTCGTCGCGATCACCGGCGGGTCCGCCGGCGGCCACCTGTCGGCGTTGGCGGCCCTGACCCCCAACGACCCCAAATTTCAGCCGGGCTTCGAAGACGCCGACACCTCGGTGGTGGCCGCCGTTCCGATGTACGGACACTACGACTGGTTCTCCACCGAGGGCCCGGGCCGTCGGCAGTTCGTCAGGTTGCTCGAAATGTTCGTAGTGAAGCGGAGATTCAGCAAGAACCGGGACATCTATGTCGATGCTTCGCCGATCCGTCAGGTCAGTGCCGACGCGCCGCCGTTCTTCGTGCTGCACGGCCAGGACGACTCGCTCATCCCGGTAGTGGAAGGGCGCAACTTCGTCCGAGAGCTGCGGGCGGTCTCCAAGTCACCGGTGGCCTACGCCGAATTGCCTTACGCCCAGCACGCTTTCGACATCTTCGATTCGCCGCGGGCGCATAAGGTCGCCGAGGCGGTCGCCCGCTTTCTGTCGTGGGTATACGTCACGAACCCGCCGGCTCGATGAGTCCGGCGGCGATCTCGAGTTCGGTCAGCGCCGGTTCCACGGCGCGCGCCATGACGTCGATGTCGTTGGCGACTTCCGGCGTGGTGACAAAGCCGAAGTCCAGGTTCTTCTCGTAGGAGAAGCAGGTGATGTTCAGCGCGATGTCCATCACCGGCGGCCCCAGCGGCACCAGCGACTCGAGCTTGGCGCCGGCCATGTACAGCGGCAGCGGCGGGCCGGGAACATTGGACACCACCAGGTTGAGCGGCGCCAGGTTGCGCGACAGGCCGGAAGCCGTGTAGGCCCGGGCGGCCAGCTGCAGCAGCCCGGGCGGCGTGGTCTCGGTGAGGCCCATGATCTGATGCGCCGAAAGCGCCTTGGCCATGCCCTTTGCGCTCTGCGTGCTCTCGTGGATGGCCTTGAGCCGCTCGGCCGGGTCCTCGATGTCGGTGGCCAACGAGGCGGTCATGGAGCTGATCCTGTTGCCGACCTCGCCGTGGCTTTCGTCGGTGCGCGTCGACACCGGGATCTGCGCGATCAATGGTTTGGCCGGCAGCTCGTCGTGCTTTTGCAGGTACTCGCGGGCGGCACCGGCCACCAGCGCGAGCACCACATCGTTGAGCTTGACGCCGAAGGCATCCTTGACGGCCTTGGCCCGCTCCAGGTCCACGCGGCTACCCGTGATGCGGCGATGCGGCGAGACCGGCGCGTTGAACCGCGTCTTGGGCGCCTCGAAGTAGCCCGGCGGCTTGCTGCTGACGCCGAGCGCCGCAACCTGTTGGCGCACCGTCTGTTCCAGCAGCCGGGTGATCCGAAACGGGGTCTTGACGACGACGTTGTACAGCGCACCCAGCGCGCGCCGTTCGAAGCCGGGCAGCTGGAATCCGACCAGCGATCCCACCGTGTGCTCCTGCGGCGGACGCGGTTCGGGCGTGACGTCCAGCATGATTTCGGCCAGCCCGGCACCGGACACCCCGTCGACGATGGCGTGGTGCATCTTGGTCAGCGTGGCGACGCGGTTGCCCTTGACGTTCTCGATCACCCACAGCTCCCACAGCGGCCGGGAGCGGTCCAGCTTGTAGGACATCAGCCGGCCCACGAGTTCGTCGACCTCTTTCCGTCCGCCCGGCGCGGGGACCGCGATGCGCCGCATGTGGAAGTCGATGTCGAGGTCTTCGTCCTCGACGAACCAGGGCCGATCCAGCCCCAGCCGGGCGCCGGTGACGCGCCAGCGCAGCTGCGGCAGTTCCGGCAAACGCTCGATCATGATTTCGCGCAGCCGCTGGAAGCTGTATTCCGGAGCGTCGGTGAGATCGCAGATCGCCAGCGCGCCGACATGCATATGCCAGCCCGCGGTTTCGGCGGACCAAAACGCCGCATCGACACTCGAAAGCCGCTTCATGCGGAAACCGTAGCCCCTTCCCCCCGTTGCCGTGCCTTTTTGGTGCTCAGGCGTCCTCGAGGAGGTCCGGGGTGACCGCCGACTCGGTGTCGGGGATGCCCTCGACCTTGGCCTTACGGTCGGCCATGGACAGCAACCGCCGAATGCGGCCTGCCACAGCGTCCTTCGTCATCGGAGGGTCGGCCAGCCGGCCCAGCTCCTCGAGCGAAGCCTGCCGATGCTCGACGCGCAGTTTGCCCGCCGAGGCCAGGTGTTCGGGGACCGTATCGCCGAGGATCTCCAGGGCCCGCTCCACCCGGGCGGCCGCCGCCACCGCGGCCCGGGCCGAACGGCGCAGGTTGGCGTCGTCGAAATTGGCGAGCCGGTTGGCCGTCGCACGCACCTCGCGACGCAACCGGCGCTCCTCCCACACCAGCCGGGTGTCCTGGGCGCCCATCCGGGTCAGCAAGGCGCCGATCGCCTCGCCGTCGCGCACCACCACCCGGTCGGCGCCGCGCACCTCGCGAGCCTTCGCGCTGACCCCGAGCCGGCGCGCCGCACCCACCAACGCCAGCGCGGCCTCCGGGCCGGGGCAGCTGACCTCCAGCGCCGACGACCGTCCGGGCTCGGTCAGCGATCCGTGCGCCAAAAAGGCGCCCCGCCACGCGGCCTCGGCGTCACCGATGCTGCCGCCGACGACCTGGGCCGGCAGCCCCCGCACCGGGCGGCCGCGCATGTCCAGCAGCCCGGTCTGGCGGGCCAGCGCCTCGCCGTCGTTGGCGACCCGCAGAACATACCGGGTGCTCTTGCGAATCCCGCTGGCCGACAACACATGCACCACCGCGTTGTAGCCGTACAGCTCGAAAATGTCCTTGCGCAGCCGACGCGCGATGTTGCCCAGATCCACCTCGGCTTCGACGACGACGCGTCCGCTCACGATGTGTAATCCGCCGGCGAACCTGAGCAGCGATGTGACTTCCGCACGACGAGCGCTGACCGATTTCACCACTAAGCGACTCAACTCGTCCTTGACTTCTGTCGTCATCGCCACGCGTCGTCACCCCTTGGTTCGTCGATCCGAATCTCTTCGGTGGCCGTCACGGTCGATGCCGAGGAGCCCTGAACCCGCACCCCGTCCAGGGCGGCCGCCAGCTTGCCTGGGTCATGTAAAGGTGTACCAGGTCTGGCCAAGTCGGCGAAGTGGACCTCGGCCTGCAGCAGCGTCGCCGTGCGCCGCAGTTGCTCGCGGTCGCGGTCGCTGGGGACTCGCTCGGCGTCGATGATGATGTCGTGCACGCTGAACCCGGGCGCGTGTTGGGCCAGCACGTGCAGATGGCGCTCCACCGAGAACCCGGCCGTCTCCCCCGGCTCGGCGACCAAGTTCAGCACCAGCGCCCGCCGGGCCGTGGTGGCGCGCAGCGCCGCGGCCAGCCCGGGCACCAGCACATGCGGGATTACGCTGGTGAACCACGAGCCCGGGCCCAGCACCACCAAATCGGCGGCCATGATGGCGTCGACGGCCTGCCGCGTCGCCGGCGGGTCGGGCGGCAGGAGCCGCACGCGGCGCACCTTGCCGGGGGTGGTCGCGATCGCGACCTGACCGCGGATCAGCCGGAACATCCGCGGATCGGCTTCCAGGCCGGAGACGTCGGCCTCGATCTGCAGCGGGATCGGGCACATCGGCAACACCCGGCCCTTGAGGCCCAGGATTCGCCCGAGCTCGTCCAGGGCGGCGACCGGGTCGCCCAGCACCTCGGACAGCCCGGCCAGCATCAGGTTGCCGATCGGATGCCCGGCCAAAGCGCCGTCGCCGCCGAACCGATGCTGCACGATGGTGGCCCACAGCCGCCCGTGCGGGCTGTCGGATGCCAACGCCGCCAAGGCCATTCGCAAATCCCCCGGCGGGACCACGTCGAGTTCGTTGCGCAGCCGGCCCGAGGAGCCACCGTCGTCGGCCACCGTGACGATGGCGGTCACATGGGGCGTGAGCCGACGGGCCGCCGATAGCGTGGCATACAACCCGTGACCGCCCCCCAGGGCGACGATGCTGTGCGTCGACGACGTCATTGGCGGGCTCGTCGGCTCGCTCATTCGCGACCCAGGTCCCGGTGCAGAACCCGCACCGACAGCCGAGGGTTCGACCCCAGCAGCCGCATCAAGGCTTCGGCGATCGCGACGCTGCGGTGCTTGCCGCCGGTGCAGCCGATGGCGACCGTCATGTATCGCTTCCCCTCCCGGCGATAGCCCTCGACAACCAGGGACAGCAATCGATGGTAAGTCTCGAGGAACTCGGCCGCGCCGTTCTGGCCCAGCACATAGTCGCGCACCGCCGGATGCTGGCCGGTCAGTTCGCGGAGCTCGTCGACCCAGTGCGGGTTGGGTAGGAACCGCACGTCCATCACCATGTCGGCGTCCATCGGCAGGCCGTACTTGAAGCCGAAGGATTCGACCGTCACGCTGGTGGTCGCGCCCCGGTCGCCGCCGAACGCGCGCTCGATGCTGTCCCGCAGTCCGTGCACCGACAGCGTCGACGTGTCGATGATCAGGTCCGCGGTGGCGCGCACCGGGGCCAGCATCCTGCGCTCGGCGGCGATCCCCTCGGCCAGGGTCTGCTCACCCTGGAGCGGATGACTGCGCCGGTTTTGTTCGTAGCGGCGCACCAACATGTCGTCGGACGCCTCCATGAACACCACGCGGGGGGTGATGTTGCGGGTGGCCAGTTCGTTGCGCACGGAGTCCAGGTCGCCGGTGAATCCGCGCGACCGCACGTCCATCACCACCGCCAATTGGGTGATGCGAGATCCGGCGGCCAGCCCGAAATCCACCATCCGGGTGATCAGCTGCGGCGGCAGGTTGTCGGCCACATACCAGCCGAGGTCCTCGAGCACCTTGGCCGCCGTGCCGCGCCCGGCCCCGGACAGCCCGGTCACCAGCACGACATCGATGTCGGCGGCAGCGTCGGTCGTCATTCGGGAGCTCCGTTGGGCTCAGGTCGCAGCGCCTGCAGGACCGCGTTGGCCGTTGCCACGCCGATACCCGGCACGGCGGTGATCTGGTCGACGGTGGCCTCCTTGAGGCGGGCTATCGATCCGAAATGGGTGACCAGCGCCTTGCGGCGATGCTCGCCCAGCCCCGGCACCGCGTCCAGCGCCGAGGCCGTCATCCGCTTGGATCGCTTGCTGCGATGGTAGGCGATGGCGAACCGGTGC